>CAZONT010000142.1:0-9758 GCA_964581285.1 uncultured Planctomycetaceae bacterium
ACAGCAACAAGCCGTGTGACTATCCGGATGCGGCCTATCCGGCGGCGCGGGGCGTGGTCGAGGGGAAGGCGGAGTTGGGGATTCTGTTTTGCGGGTCGGGGATCGGGATGTCAATCGCGGCGAACAAAGTCCATGGGGTGCGGGCGGCGCTTTGTCATGACGAACTGACGACCGAAATGGCGCGGCGGCATAACAACGCAAATGTGCTGTGCCTGCCTGCCGACCTGATCGGGGACGCGCTCATGAAGCGAATCGTCGAGGTGTGGCTGAAGACGGGGTTCGAGGGGGGGCGGCACGAGAAGCGGATCAGCAAGGTGGCCTCGATCGAACGGAATGAGGACGGCAAGCACACCTAGGCGCGTTGCTCAATCGTCGCGATCACTCGGGCGCGTGGTTGAGTCGCTGCCGGCTGATCGATTGCGGTCACGGCCGCGATCTTCCTTCCCGGCCGGTTCGAGTTTCTGCATGCGGCGACGGAGGTCATCGGAGTCCTTCTGCATCTTCTCGACTTGATCGCGCAGGGATTTCACGGCGGCGGGCTCCTTTGATTTTGCGCGGATTGAACCGATGGCGTCGTCGATGTTTCGCTGGAGTTCGTCGCGGGCGAGGCGGCCGCGGCCCTGGCCCTGTTGGGCGCGGGCCTGCAGGGCGGGAATGGCCTGATCGTCACCAAGTTCGGTAAGCGCGGAGATGGTCGCCCGCAGGGCGGGAGGATCGGGGTCGTTTAGCAGTCTTTCGAGGAACTCGCGGACGCTCTTGCGGGTTGCGTCATCTCCGGCACGAGCGAAACGGGGGAGCTGGCGGATTGCCTGCGGGCGAACACGAAAGCCGGCGCCGGGGGATGCGAGTTTCATCGCTGGTTCGAGGCCGCGGGGGTCTTCGAGGTCGGCGAGGGACTCGATGGCTGCGAGGGTGAGGCGGTCGTAGCGCGTGGGGCGGGTCAGATTGGCTGTGATGAGGTCGGCGGCGGACTTCGCGTTGGTCTCACCGAGGGCACGTGTCGCGGCCTCTTCCACGGCGTAACTGGGATCAGATTTTGCGAATCGGGCCAGCGCAGCGATGGCAAGGTCGTCGGCGCGGTAGTTTCGCAGTGCGTCGACGGCGGCGCGACGGACGCGGGGATTCTCGATGCCTTTCCCGTCGGTGAGGGCGGTGATCAAGGCGTCGCGAGCCTCGTCGAGGCGAGCTTTGCCGAGGGAGGAGGCGGCTGCGTTTCGAACCATCCAGAATTCGTCGGGGTTGGCCAGGCATTCGGCGAGGGGCTTGATTGTCGATCGCCGTGCGTCTTTTCCGAGGGCCGTGGCGGCGTCCATGCGCGAGACGGCGGTGGGGCCGTTCTTCAGAAGGCGGAGCCACATCGAGCGGGGTTGATCGACGTTGAGTTTCGCGAGAAGACCGGCATGAGGGTCCACGCAGAACATGGCTGGTTCCTTGTCGAAAGCGTGGCGAAACGTCGCTTCGCGGTCGGTGAGGTCGAAAGTGAAGTTTTCCGTGCGGCCGTTCACGCTAAACGAGAGATCGATGGGAACGACGAAGGCGGGAGTCTTCGCGTCGATGGTTTGAGTCTGCTTGAAACTGACTTCGACGGCCTTTTCGTCAGGGTTCCAACGGTAGTCGACGTCGATGGTCGGTGTACCGGGACGGTATGCATACTGCTGGAAGAATTGTTCGAGGGAGCGGCCGCTGACCTCCTCCAGGACGTGGCGGAAGTCGTCGGTCTCGACGTTTCGGGCGGCAAATCGTTTTGTGTAGGTTTGAATGCCTTTCCAGAAGATGTCGTCGCCGAGCATGTGTCGCAGCATGGCGAGGATGGAGCTTCCTTTGCTGTAAGGCAGACTGCCCTTGTGGCCGAATGGCTCCCAATCGGACTGGTAGTCGCGATAGATGAGGGCATCCGGGGAGTCGGGTTTGTCGGCGTCGGCGACTCGGGTATACGTGTTGCGGAAACTGCATTCATACCAGTCGCGGCCCTTGTCGTTCTCGAACCAGACGTCGTCCATGAAGCTCGCGAAGCCTTCGTTGAGCCAAATGTGGGCCCAACTGCGGCAGGTGAGGAGGTCGCCATACCACTGGTGGGCGAGTTCGTGGGCGATGAGGCCGTCGGCGTCGCCGTCCTGGGCGGCTCGCTCATCGATGAGGCAGGTCTCGACGAGCGTGGTGGCGGAGATGTTCTCCATGCCACCTGCTTCGAAGCGCGGCACGACGGCCTGGGCGTACTTGGCATAGGGGTATTTGACGCCGGTAAGCTTTTCGAAGAGGGCGATCATCTTTGGCGTGTTGCGAAAGGTGCGGCGCGTGTCGGCCGACCACTCCTTCGGCACCCAGTATTCGACGAGAAGCTCGTTGAGCTTGTCCGTGACGATGTCGAAGTCACCAGCTGCGATCGAGGTGAGGTAGGCGACGTGGGGTACGTCCTGCCGGTAGTGGAACGTGTGGAGCTTGCCGTCGGGGTCTTCGACTTTTTCGACAAGTTGGCCGTTGGAGAGGGCGACGAAGGGCTTTGGAACGGTCACGATCGTTTCTGTGGTGAATTTCACGTTTGGAGAGTCGTGACTGGGAAACCAGAAGCGATTGGTCTCGGTCTGGCCCTGGGTGTGGAGACTGACGGGTCGCTTGGGGTAGAGCAGATCGGGGGACGCGAAGACGAGGCCGGCATCGGGGTCAACGACACGATAGTGAATTGCGACGGTGGTGTCGGCGTCGATGGGCGGGGGAGATGGGAAGGTGATGACTAGTTCGCGATCGTTGTATGAGAAGTCGGCCGGCTTGCCATTGACCAGAACGGAGACGTCGATGAAATCGACTGCGTCGAGCGTGATGGATTTCAACCCGGGTGCGATGGGGCGGAGCGTGTACTCGGCGGTTCCGGACATCGACTTCGTCGCGAAGTCGTCGAAACGAGTCTTGAGCTTGAGGTGCTTGTAAAGAACCTTGGGGTCGCGAGGATAATTGATGGTGTCCCGGCCGGTGCGGTTGTCGAAGCTCTTCGGGGCGGCGGCGAACTCGGCAGAATGACCGCAGGCGAGTTCGTCGGAGTATGCCAGCGGCGTACCGAGCGCCAGGACCAATGTGGCAGCCAACCATGATCGTCGTCGCATGAGATACCTCTTGATATCAGGGCAAGATTGCTTTCCGCTCGCATTGATAAGGGTAGAGATCGGGGGCGCGCGTCGCAAGCGGCGCGAACTCAGGGGATGAGGGTGCGGAGGAGTTCACGACAGGCAGCGGCGGGATCTGGTGCGGCGATGACGGCGTGACAGACTGCGATGCAACGGACGGCGGCGCGACGCAGCTCGGGGAGACTGGAAGCGGTAATGCCGCCGATCGCAACAACGGGGCGGTCGGTGAGGGCGGCGGCCTGAGCTGCGAGGACGGGGCCGGCGATCGCGTCTTGAGATTTCGTCCGGGATTCGAACATCGGGCCGACGGCGATGTAGTCGGCATTTTCGTCGATGGCACGGCGGAGTTGATCGGCGTTGTGGGTGCTGCGGCCGATGGCAAGGGCGGGGCCAACGATGCGGCGGGCTTCGGCGATCGGGAGGTCGTCCTGACCGAGGTGGACGCCGTCGGCTGAGACGAGGCGGGCGATGTCGGGGCGGTCGTTGATGATGACGGCAGCGCTTCGCGAACGGGCGAGCTCGACCAAGCGGGCGGCTCGGGCGAGCAGCTCCCGGTCGGGGAGATCCTTTTCGCGGAGTTGAAGCAGATCGGCGCCCCCGTCGAGAGCGGCGGCGGCGACGTCGAGCCACGGTCGACGACAGTGCGATTCGGTCAGCAATACGTGGAGGCGGGCGCGGCGAACACGGGCAAGGGCGGGGGCGTCGAGAACCAGGGCCTGCTCGATCTCGTAGGTGTCGTAGCGGAGGCGTTCGAGGCGGGCCGCGGCGGTTGGATCGGCCAGCTTGGCGTACTCTTCGAGGCAGCGGAGGGCTTCGGAGGCGCGTTTGGCGGCTGCGAGAGCCACGTCGCGGGTTGTCGTGCGTGCGGCCTCCTGGGGCGTTGAGATTTCGGTTCCTACGTCGCTGCCGACGTCTCGGGCGGCGATCAGCTCGGCGATGGGCAGGGCGGCGGCTACGTCAGCCAGTGCGTGCCGGGCTTGCTTGGACCGCTCGGCAGTAGCCGCGTCGTTGAGGGCGAATCGGGCATGGTCTTCGAGTACGCGGAGGGCTTCGCGGGCGCGGTTAAAGTTGGCATCCAGAATGCGGGCGACGGCCAAATCCACGATTCTATCTTAACGTCGAGTGATTTCGTGGTCAGTGCGGCGGGTCGTGCGTAGAATTGTGAAACGGTGCGGGAGTTTCGGGTGAGGCATGGAAGCACAGCCCTGTAGCCGCTGTCGACGATTTCTGCGGGACCACGCGGTATTCTGTCATGTGTGCGGGGAGCACGTTGAAACACGTGCGCCGACGGCGCCGCCAATCATCACGGCGCACACGGATGGACGTCGGCGGAGAAACGAGTCGCCCGGGGGGGCGTTCCTGATCGTCGTGCTTGCCATGTTCATGAGCCTGTTGCCGCTGCTGGTCGCGGCGGCGCATTTCTGTCGTGCGAATTGCGGGTACATCAACGCAAGGCAGCAGCGAGATTCAGCGCGACGAGTTTGGTCGCGGCCTGCGCCGACGAGCACTGTGTATCGGGATTCGCAAGTCGAGCGACGAAACGCGCCGCGCGAGCACAACTGGCGCGTGGCTAATTAGATTGAGATTGTGATCAATAGAGGGCGTCGGCGAAGAGCTGGACGTCGTCGCCATTGGCTGCGCCCGAGTCGTTCATATCGGCGGCGCAGGCGGCGGACGGGTTCGGGGCGCCAGCCAGCAAAATGTCGATGAACGGCTGCACATCGGCAAGGGTCACGACTGCGTCGCCGTTGACGTCGGCCTTGCGGTAGGTCATGGCCGGGCCGGGCAGAGCGCCGGCGACCGTCGGAGGCGCGCTGGGCTTGGCGGCGGCGATGGTAACGGCAGAAGCGGCCGGGGGACGATTGCAGTCGAAACCGAAGTTGTACAACTGGCCCCAGCGGATTGGATTGTCGCCGGCGGAGTCGGTCCACGTGGCGGCGTCGTTCGAGGCGGAGAATGACCAGTTCACACCGTCGGCATCCTGCGCCCACGGGGCCGCGCCGAGGACGACGCTGTATTTTGAGTCGCGAAAAGTGACATTTGATATCGTGGCACAGGACGGCACGGGAATTGAGACCGAGTGGACCTGCTTGTCAAAGTTGTAGTTGTAAACGGCGTATTCGTAGTGCCAGGTTCCGCCGCCGAGGTCGGTGCTGAGCATCGCGGCGTAGACTTCGCCGTCGGCCGCGATCGGGCTCTGGCCAGCGTTGAGCGTGACGCGATCGGTGCCCCAGAGATTGAGTGCGGGGCCGTACTGGGGCACCCGGGCGGCATGGTTGTTGGCCATTGGAGTACCGTCAGGGTTCTGATTGGCAAAAGAAAAGCTGCCGGGCGAACCGAAAATGCCGATTCGGCGCGTGCCGATGTTGTTGCCGCGGTTTGCGTCGTTGCGAATGATGTAAATGCCCTCGGTGTAATAGACGGCCGTGGGATGTATTGCGGGGTCAATCTCGGAGTCGGCGACGATCATGAGATGATCAACGACGGACAGCGACGGAAATGTGCCGGATTGCGAACAATCGAGGGGCGTACCCCATGCGTTGGCAAAATACGACCCACATGGCGTCCAGTCGGAAGTCCACGGATTGATCTCCGCACGTGGGCCAAGACTGAACTGGCTGGAGTTGTCGCCGACACCGTAGGTATCGGAACAGTTGACGCCGAGAAATGCGCCGGAGCCGCCATTGGGATCGGTGCAATTGTTGCAGAGACTCTGATCGAGCGCGAAGTAGCTGTGCTTGACCCAGCTGATGCCGATCTGGTGGAGGCGGCTGTTTTCAAGGCGATAGAGCCCAAAGGCGATCATGGGGTGATTGGGGTTCATCTGTGCGAGCCAGTCGACACGCTCGGTGCCAACATTGCAGGAGACGGTGGCGACGGCGAAGCCATTCAGGGGCGCGATACGACCCATCGCGACGAGGTTGAAGAATTCACCCAGTGAGACGTCGACGACTGCCTGGGCCGCCGATGGCGCGACAAGCGGCAAGCAGGCGAGGAGTGTGACGCGTAAGATCACCGACCGGAACATGCCTCGATGCTGGGTCTGATACGTCACCGGTCTTCTCCCACCTCGACCCCGACACACGGCCGTCGGCAGTGTCTGCCGCGACCAAACCGTGTCAATTCTACGCAACCGGAACGCGGCAGAACAAGCACTAATGCGGCTCTTCGCGCGGGTTTTCAGGGTTTGAGGTCTGGCATCCGCAGACTGGCGTGATTCGTGCACATTCGCACAAATACCGTCGAAAACAGTCATGAATTGCGCGTCCGGGAAGCACGCACGCACGTCTTCAGAATTGAGAGCGTATTGGTGTATCAAGGCCGAGAATCCGCGAAAGGCGATGCCTGTTCTTGGTAGGATGAAGCGACCCTGTCGAGAGAGCAGCGTGCGAACACGCACATCGGCGATCAACCGCCGTTTCGATAAGCGCGTGATTGTTCGGGTCGGCAAGCCCCCGTCCGTAGTGGAAGGAAGCGAGTGGCGCCCTTGTGAGAAATCGAGGAGGTAGCATGGTGGACATCATCCTGACGCGTTACGTGCGGCTGACGCTTGTCCTGCTGGCCGGGACACTTGGACTGCTCAAGCCGGGGCGTGTTGTCGCCGGCGACTTTGTGTGTGCGCCGGTGATGGACGGATCCGCCTGTCAGGCCGCTGACTGTGGTGGGGGACCGGCGCGATGCTCGCCTCGCTGCATTCGATACAACCCCGCCAACGGGCAGAGCAAGATCCTTCAGTGCGAGTGCCAGGGCGGGGGACAGTGTCAGGCCGTTCTGCCTGCGCCGACGCCGACGTGCGTCAAGGCGGAAGACGGAACCGGGACGGTGCACCTGCCACCGGCGGGGTGCGCGTACAGCACGCCCGATGGCAATATGCAGATCATCGATGGTCTGCCGCCGGCTTCGACAATTCAGATCGACGCTGTGTACACGAACTTCGTCTGTCCGGGCGGCGGCGCGGTTTGTTCGTTTCCGGTGGTTCCTCCGTGCTACCAGCCGGGCGGGAGTCTCAGTGGCGAGAAGTCATGCGCAGGGGCGACACTGCAGATGCCGATGGTCGGTACGGGCGCGCTGGGCGGATTTAACCGCAATATCAACCTACCTATCAACCTCGAGATTCACACCGCGCCGCGCCTGCCCGGCATGCCGACGCAGGCGTTCACCGCTGATATGTTCCGTCTGTTCGGGCAAATCCTGAGCGATCCGGATTTCGATCTGCTCCGGGTAGTCGCCGGAACGGACTTCGGATTGCCGAGTCCCGGGCATACGACGCTGACCCAATTGCCGGGTGGGCAGTGGGCGGTCGACAGCTTTTTCGATGTCACGTACCGAATCGATTTTGTCGGCGCTCCCGGAGGTGCGTTGGCGGGGCGGTCAGGCTCGACCACCGGGACGATTCGGATTGCGACCGGACGGCAGCCGGATTGCTCCGGGCCGTGCTTTCCGGGCTTCGAGTGCAATCGGCTGGTGGTGGTGAATCCGGACGGGACCATTGACATCTGCTGCGAATGTGTGTCGATACCGTGCGAGCCGTTGCCGGACCTGTCGGCCTGCGCGCCGGGAGGATGCGGAATCGGGCAGTCGTGCCGGCCGAAATGTTTGCGGCAGTACCTGGGGACGGGTGTGATCCAGGTGACGGGTTGCGAGTGCGGAGGTGAGGACGACTGTCACGCAGAGCCACCGCCCGGCGTGGCGAATCCGTGCGTCTATCCGGCGAACCCGGATGGAACGGTGCACCTGCCGCCCGGCGGCTGTGCGTATCGAAGTCCGACCGGGCAACCGATGCAGATCATCGACGGATTACCGATCGGCTCGCCGGTGAATATCGCATTCTCAGATACCAACTTCGCGTGCTCGATGTTCATTAACGTCTGTTCGTTTCCCACCATAGCGTCGGACTGCGTGGATCCCGGCGGGTCGCTGGGAGGGGAGAAGAGCTGCGCCGACTCGTCGCTGCAGATGAACATGCAGGGGACCGGGGTGTATTCCGGGTACAGCCGTTTTCTCGCTATTCCGGTGGGCCTCGAGATTCACGCCGCGCCGCGCGTGCCGTTTGCACCGCTGCAGGCGTTCAATACCGACATGTTTCGCATGTTCGGGCAGGTCACGGGAGATCTGGATTTCGATCTCTTGCGGATCGTGGGTGGAACGGATTTTGGACTGCCGAGCCCCGGTCAGAGTACGTTGATGCAGTTGCCGGGTGGAAGCTGGGAAGTGCACAGCTTTTTCGACATCACGTATCGGATCGATTTCGTGGGGAACCCGGCCGGTCCGTTCGCGGGGCGTTCAGGTTCAACGACCGGGACGATTCGCTGGGCGACGGGGGGGCTTGCAGACTGTCGAGGCATCTGCCCGCCCGGGACGTTCTGCCGCAAGTTGCTGACGCATAACGTCGATGGATCGATCGAGATTTGCTGCGAGTGCACGGCGCCGTGCGCGTGTTTTGGTGACCTGAACGGCGACTCGTATATCAACGGCGTGGACATCCAGGAGTTTGCGAAATGCTACATCGGGTACGGAGGCGGGTCGATTCCGGCGGCGTGCCTTTGCGCCGATATGAACGGCGATGAGTCGCTGACGCCGGCGGATGTCGCGCTGTTCGTGACGAAGCTACTGACCGACGTGGATACGCTCTGCCCATGACGTGACGGCGAGGTCAGGGCGGGTCGGACTTGCCGGCCTGGGGCTGCATTTCGACGCGGACGATGAGCTGCTGACTCGATCCGCGGCGGACGGAGAAGATGAGAGCCGAGGGATTGGCGGCCAGCTTCTCCGCGATGACCTTGCGGTATGCGCTGAGGTCGGGAGTCGGGGCGTCGTCAATCTTTTGGACGATGTCACCCTCTTCCAGTTCGGCAGATTCGGCGGGGCCGGACTGAATTAGCTGTGAGACGACGACGCCGTTTTGCGAACGGTCGAGGCGGCGTTCGAACCTGTCGCGGAAGACGATTTCCCGAACGGACATCCCAAGCTGGGCGTTGAAGTCACGGGCGGCTTTGCGTTCTGTCAGCGGCGCTTCGCCGAGGCGTACGGGCAGGTCGAGCGGCTTGCCGTCGCGCCAGACCGTCAGGACGACGGACTCGCCCACGCCGAGGTGCTTGAGCTGACGAGTCCAGGCGGCGAGGGTTTCGTCGTCGGTTGCACCGCGCTGCAGCGCCGCGCGGTTGAACTTGATGATGAAGTCCTTGGGGTGCAGGCCTGCGGCGGCGGCAGGATAGCCGTCGACGACTGCACCAATGATGAGCGCGACCTGGTCGGGGGGGAGGCCATACGCTTCGCAAATGTCGCGGCCAGCGACCTGAAGGCCGGCGACGCCGATCCAAGGCTCTGGCCAGTCGCGGCGCTGGGCGACCGCAAATGCGACGGCGCGGGCAAGTGCGCGGGCACGGGCGGCACGCGGCTGCGCGATGAAACCTCCGCCACGGGCATCGTCGCCGCGGGCAAGGAACTCCTCGTCGCCGAGCTCTGGCGGTCGGGCGATGCCAGTCAGGCGTCCCGCGGGGGTCAGTAGAAGGGTTCCGGTTGCGTCGGTGGGGACGCCGCTGAGCGTGAAGTCGTCGGTCCCTACGGCCGGACCGACTCGGCCAAGCTCGAATGTACAGCGAAAACCGAGCGACTGTTCAAGCAGGCCGAGGCAGACGA
>CAZONT010000143.1:0-9629 GCA_964581285.1 uncultured Planctomycetaceae bacterium
AACATCGGCATCGCCGCACACATCGACGCCGGCAAGACGACAACGACGGAGCGAATCCTTTACTACACCGGCCGGACGCACAAGATGGGGGAGGTCGATGATGGCACGACCATCACCGATTTTGACGAGCAGGAGCAGCAGCGGGGCATTACCATCTTTTCGGCGGCCGTCACGTGTCCGTGGCGAGACCACACGATCAACCTGATTGACACGCCGGGGCACGTCGATTTCACGGCGGAAGTGGAGCGGAGTCTGCGCGTGCTGGATGGGGCAGTGGTCGTGTTCGACGCAAAGGAAGGCGTCGAGGCGCAATCGGAGACGGTGTGGCGGCAGGCAGACAAGTATCACGTGCCGCGGATCTGTTTCGTGAACAAGATGGACAAGCTGGGGGCGGATTTTCACCAGACGGTCACGGAGATTCGCGAGAAGCTGGCGGGGCACCCCGTGCCGGTGGCGCTGCCGATCGGTGCGGAGTCGAGCTTCGAGGGCGTGATCGATCTGCTGACGATGCGGGCGTATTTCCACGACTCGTCCAAGCTGGGATCGACGATCAGCGAACGCGACATTCCCGACTCGATGCGCGACGAGGTGAAGCACTGGCGGCACCTGCTGGAAGAGAAGGTCTCGGAGACCGACGACGCGCTGATGGAGAAATACGTTCACGGGACGGAGCTGACACCGGACGAGATTCGGGCGGCACTGCGGCGGGCGACCGTGAGGTCGAAGCTGCACCCGGTTTTCTGCGGATCGTCGCTGAAGTATGCCGGAGTGCAGAAGCTTCTCGATGGCGTGGTGGACTACCTGCCGTCTCCGCTCGACCGGCCGCCGGTGACGGGGCAGCGCGGGCGGGATGACAAGCACGTCGAGACGCGGAAGCCGTCGCCGGATGAGCCGTTCGCGGCGCTGGTGTTCAAGATCGTGGCGGAGAAGCCGGTCGATCTGTACTACCTGCGGATCTACAGCGGCGTGCTGAAGACGGGGGTGCGGCTGCTGAACACGAACCGCGACGCGAAGGAGAACCTGAGCCGCATCTTCCGAATGTTCGCCAAGCGCCGCGAACAGATTGACCGGGCCGAGCCGGGCGACATCGTCGCGGTCGTCGGCCTGAAGGAGTCGCTGACGGGCGACACGCTGTGCGATTCGAAGAACCCGATCGTGCTTGAGCACATCGAGTTTCCGGCGACGGTGATCAGCGTGGCGATCGAACCGAAGTCGAGCGCGGACCGCGACAGTCTCGTGGAGTCGCTGGCGAAACTGGCGCGGCAGGATCCGACGTTCAAGTATCGCGTGGATGCGGCGACGGGGCAGACGCTGATTTCGGGAATGGGGGAGCTGCACCTGGAGGTCTTGACGCACAAGCTCAACAAGGACTTTGGCGTACCGGTGAACGTCGGCAAGCCGCGGGTTGCGTATCGCGAGACGATCAGCAAGCCAGCCGAAGCAACGGGGCAATTCATCCGACAGCTTGGCGGGCGGGGGCAGTACGGCGTGGTGACGCTTCGGATCGAGCCGTACACGCCGCTGCATCGCGACGAGACGATCGTGTTCGAGAACCATATGCGCGGGGACGCGATCGACCCTAAGTACATGCCGGCGATCGAGGCGGGGGCCCGCGATGCGGCACTGCAGGGCGTGCTGGCGGGATACGAGATGATGAACGTGCGGGCGATTCTGCTGGATGGCAAGCAGCACGACGCCGACAGCTCGGACCTGGCGTTTGAGAATGCGGCCCGGATCGCGTTTGAGGAGGCGTGCAAGTCGGCGTCGCCGACGCTGCTCGAGCCGATCATGCGGCTTCAGATCGTGGCGGCGGAGGAGCATATGGGGGTGCTGCTCGGCGATGTGTCGGCGCGGCGCGGGGTGATTACGAATACGGAGCAGCGCGGGACGAGCCGGGTCATTCATGCCGAGGCACCGCTGGCGGAGATGTTCGGCTATGCGACGACGCTGCGGAGTCTGACGCAGGGGCGGGCGAGCTGGACGATGGAACCGATGGACTATCGGGCGGTGCCGCCGGAAGTGCAGCGGAGGATGCTGGAGTCGGCGTACTAGCCGTCGCCGGACTTCTGCTACTACTTTGGCGCGACCGGTTCGGCGGAGTCGCGCGGGGCGATGTCGGCCTCGGCTACGGGTTTGTCGGTTGAGGCGCCCGGGGCGACCGGGGTCAGCTCGGTGTTCTTTGTGATCAGTTGCCGCTCGAAGGCGCCCTGGGAGTCGAAGAGAAAGGCGGGCTTGGGGAGGGCCCAGACCGAGTCGTTCTTCCGCTCATTGGGTTTCTTCAGGGTTTGCCAGGGGCGGGCTGCGCCGTCGGCGGGGGCTTGCGCGCTCGTGCCGGGTAGCGGGGCCACGAGGCCGCCGTGTGTTTGGGGCGGCGGGGCCGAGAGCGTGACCGACGTCAGTTTCGGCGGCGCCACTGGCACCGGCTCGGGCTGCTGAGGAACCGACTCGATCTTCGCGGCAGGCTCGGGGGTTGCTGGCATGGGACTGGCGGCGGGGGCTGCAAACGTCGGCGAGGTCGGGGCGCTTCCGGAAGCCGGCGCTACGCCGGCGGGCGGCGAGGTGACCGGCGACGCTGGGGTCAACTCGGTGACGGTTGATGACTTGATGACCGGCGGGCTGACGGCGTCGATCGGCTTTGCAACGGGAGCGGCGGCTTGGGGTGTGGGATTCGACGGGGGCGTGCGATCAAACAGCAGGTCGATGTCGGCACTCGGCGGAGCGGCGCTCTGCTGACCGGCGGCGGGCGCAACTTCTTCAATCTTCAATTCGGTCGGAGGGCTGGGCGGCGCGAGCGGCTGCGCGGCGGGCGGCGCGGATTGACCAGCCGGAACGACGTTCGAGACGGGCACGGGAGCAGGCGAGGTCGGGGCGCTTTGAGGCGCCGAAATCAGTTTCGCCGGAGTTGCGTCCATCGCCGTCCAGCCGTCGGGCTGGAGCGTCTCGATCTTGCCGGAGTCGATCGTGGCCGTCTGCGGCGCTGCGATTGGTTGCGGCGGCGCGGGCGCCGGGGACATCACGACGGGCGCGACGGCGCCGCTCGGAGCGACAGCGGGCGTCTGCGTGGTCTGCTGCGGCGGCGGCGCGGCGTTCTTGTCGGATTGATTCGGTTCGTCCTGCACCTGAACGAGATGCGAGAAGCCGACACCGACGTTGCCGGCGCGATCGCGGGCCGCGGCACGGAACGTCAGGCCACGGCCGGTGGCATCGGGAGGAATCGTGTAGCTGTAGTTGCCCGAAGCGTCGAGGTCTTTCTGCAGAACCGTCCAACTCGGATGCTCGCTCGAGAAGTCGGTTGCAACTCCGATCTCGACCGGCTGTTCGACGAGGTGATAGTCCTGCGCCTTCCAACTGAGCGCGATGGTCTGGCCGGGACGGTACCAGGCCTGATTCGGATCGACGATCAACTCGACGGTCGGCAGCGTGGTGTCGACGTGATAGACGCGCACGGGTTCGGCGACCGGAACCTTCGAGGGCTCCTGGCCGGGACCGACGAAGCGGACGCCGTAGTCACCGTCGGCGGGCGCGTCGAACCAGAAGTATGACTGCGACTGCCCGAAGTATCCGCCTTTCTTCCAATCGAAGCCGTTGTTGTCGGTGTACCAGACGGCGACGCGCGGGATTTCCTCGGGCTTGTAGCCGCTCGGCTGGCGAATCGGGACGAGCTTCTTATTGGTGAAGTAGTGGAGCGGATCCTCTTCGCGGGCGCGCGGCTCGGGGGTGAGATCGGCCGCGGGCTTCATCGATTGCGGCGCGTCGTAAGTCCACTCGGGATAGCTGTTGGGCGGGTCGACCGGGGCTTTCTTGTCGGAGCGCGGCTTGTCGCTGATGAGCTTGAAGGGCGAAGGCTTGTTGCAGCCGACAGCGAAGAGCAAGGCGATGAGCGAAGCGACGAGAAAACGAGGTGACGGGAGATGGTGCATGATTTCTTCCCTGCCTATGCGCAAAACTTGCCAAAAGCTGAGTCGTTATCGGAGTTATGGCGAGAAATCAGCAGGGCGATCGCGGCGGGCCGGCGGGGCGCGAAACGACGAAATCAGCGTTGAAAGCGGGTCACGGCGCGCTGAAAGATGCGCAGGCCGTCGGTCTCAGTATTGTGATCGCGCGTCCAATCGGGTTTTTGTGCCTGTGAAATGCAACGTTCGGGGTGGGGCATGAGCGCGAAGATGCGGCCGGTGGGGTCGCAGAGGCCGGCGATGTCGTGTTCGCTGCCGTTGGGGTTATCAGGGTAGGAAACGGCGCCGTCGGCACGGCCGACGTATCGGAGGGCGAGGCAGCCGGCCGTTTCCAGCGTTGAAATGGGCTTGGGGCCGCTCGGGGTCGAGGCGTCGGCGAGGATCACTTTTCCTTCGCCGTGGGCGACGGGGAGGTGGAGCGTTTCGCCCGGTTCAAGGAAGGCGCAGTTCGATGTTTGGGCGCGGACATGGACCCAGCGGGCCTCGAAACGGCCGGAGTCGTTGAATCCGAGCGTGACCGGCGGCAGGCCCGGACCCGGCAGGAGGCCGGCCTTGGCGAGGACCTGGAAGCCGTTGCAGATTCCGAGGACGAGGCCGCCGCGGTCGACGAAGCTGCGCACGGCATCGCCGAGACGGAGGGCGATCTGGTTGGCGAATATCTTTCCGGAGGCGATGTCGTCTCCGTAACTGAAACCGCCGGGGATGGTGAGTATTTGATAGTCGCTGAGGAGCGCGGGTTGCTCGATGAGGCGGTTGATGTGGAGTCGCTCGGCGCGGCCGCCGGCGAGCGTCCAGGCGAACTGCGTTTCTTCATCGCAGTTGGTACCTGCGGCGCGGAGGATGAGGATGCGCGGCGGTGTCACGGCGGCGACATTATTGGAAGATTCGGTGGTATGCAAAGTGACCGATGGGGAAGTTAACTCGCTGAGATGAGCTTGTCGTACTCCGAGTGCGAGCCGATCCAGAACCAAATCCAATTGTCGTTCTGCTCGACTGCCAAAGCGCGGTACTGAAGACCTACTCGCGCCGACCACAAGCGACCGACTTACTTCAACTGGATCGACGGATGCCGCTCATCTCCACGCATCAACTCGTAGCATTTGTCGGCAAGCCGTTGAATGTGCTCGGGGAGCGCGCGATATGAAAGCCAGAAACGCGGCGTGGCGTAGTGCTTCACAGTTCAGTGCAACGACGGTCGCGAAATTCGTCGAGGGCCTCGCTGGCGAGCTTATCGAGTCGGCCCGCAGCGACGTCTGTTTCGATCTGCCGATCCCACGATGCGGCGTCGACCTCCGCAAACCATGTGCGAAGCGCGGCCAACTCCTCGGGAGGAACCCGGCGAATCGCCATCTCGATTTCTTGAACCGTGCTCATACGAACCTGCGTCAGTGATGACTCTGCCTATCTTAGGCCGCACAAGCAGAGATTCAATGGAATGTTGCTAACTGGTTTTGACAGGCATGTACAACCTATCCACAATCAATCTTGATGTGGCGCACGTTGGTATTGATTCTGGTGACGGGCGCTGTTTGCGCGGCGTCGGTGGCGGGGATGCGGCGCGTCGAGCGGGCTCCGCTTGTTGCGGCCGAAGCCGGACCGCCGAAGCGAATCGTGTCGCTGGCGCCGGCGATGACGGAGATCTGCTTTGCGCTGGGACTCGGCGATCGGGTTGTCGGGCGGACGACCTACTGCGACTGGCCGCCCGAGGCCGCAACAATTCCGGAGATCGGCGGACTTCTGGACCCGAATATCGAGCGGATTCTGTCATTGAATCCCGATCTGCTGCTGGTGGCGAAGTCGGGCAAGGATCTGCGCGGGCAGCTCGATGCGGCGGGGGTGCCGTACATGGTGCTGCCGAATGACACGCTGGAAGACGTCTACACGTCGATCGTGATGATCGGCGAGCGGTGCGGGCGAAAAGACGCGGCAGAAAAACTGATCGCACAGCTTCGCGGACGGGCCGAACGCGACTTCGTCGGGATGCAGCCGCGACCGAAGCGCGTGCTGCTTTCGATTTCCGCAAGCCGTGTGCCGATGTCGCCTCCGTGGGTGGTGGGTCCGGAATCGTATCTCGGCTCCCTCGTGGGACTGACGGGAAACAAGGTGGTACCGGCGAAGCTGGGGGCGGGGTATGGAGAGATTTCGCTGGAGCAGGTCTTGAAGACGGATCCGGATGTCATCATTGAGGTGCGGGGGCTGGCGGGCGAGCCGCGCGAGCTGGCGGCGGACGCGGAACGGGCGTGGGCGACGATCGGCGATCTGCGAGCGGTGCGGGAGCATCGCGTGTACGTGCTGAGCGGCTCGCGGCACGTGACGCCGGGGCCGCGATTTGTCGATACGCTCGACGAGCTGCGGGAACTGCTCGCACGGTAACCGATTCATGTCGATCGTCGCCGAGAAGATTGAGGTACGCCGCGCGGCCCGGACGATTCTGCGCGACGTGTCGGTGCGGCTGGCGGAGGGAGAGTGTGCGTGCATCGTCGGGCCGAACGGGGCGGGCAAGTCGACGTTGATGCTGGCGATGGCGGGGATACTGCCGGCGACGAGCGGGCGGACGCTGCTGGACGAGAAGCCGATGAGCCGCTGGTCGCGGCGGGAGGCGGCGCGGCACCTGGCGTATGTACCGCAGGCGTACGAAGGATATCCGGGCTTTCGGGTGCGGGACGTACTGGCGGCGGCGCGGTTTGCACATCTGCATCCGCTGGCGGCGACGGGAACGCGCGACGAGCAGGTGATCGCCGAGCAGGTGGCGGCGTGCGAGCTGGGCGAGCTGACGGAGCGAACGATTGGTACGCTGTCGGCGGGCGAGCGACAGAAGGTTTGGCTGGCGGCGGCGCTCGTGCAGGAGCCGCGGTTCCTGTTGCTCGATGAGCCGACGTCGGCGCTGGATGCGAAATACGTTGCGGTGCTGGTGAGATTGTTGCGCGAGCAACAGTCGCGCGGACGGGGTGTGCTGGTGATCTGTCACGATCTCAACGTGGCGGCGGCGCTGGGCGGGCGGATTGTTGCGTTGCAGGCGGGGCGGGTGGTGTTTGACGGGGCGACGGAGGCGTTTCTCGATACGGAACACTTGGCGCGTGTGTTCGGTGTTTCATTCCATCTCTGCTCGACGCCCGGCACAGCGCGGCGATTCGTTTTTCCGGAGTGCTGATCGAATGAGGCTCGCGTCGTCGCGCACCGTGCTGGCAATCCTCTGGGTGATGCTCATCGCGACATTGATTCTCGCACCCACAATTGGCGAGTCGGCGATCGAATGGCGGGACGTGTTTGGCACGCACCATGGGTCGACGCCACTCGCGTCGCGGCTCTATTGGGATTTTCGGCTGCCGCGTGTGGGGATGGCGGCGCTGGCGGGGGCGGGACTGGCGCTGGCGGGGTGCGTGTTTCAGGCCGTGTTTCGCAATCCACTGGCGGAACCCTTCACCCTGGGCGTCGCGAGCGGGGCGTCGCTGGGGGCGGCGATTGGGCTGCACTTTGGGTGGACCGGACTCTATCTGGGGTTTCTGCCGGCGCTGACGGGGCTGGCGTTCGCCGGGGCGCTGGCGTCGGTGGTGCTGGTGTGGTCGGTGTCGCGGATGCGGGGCGGGAGCTCCGTCAACACGCTGCTGCTGGCCGGGGTGGCGATCGGGTTTGTGTGTGCGGCGATGATCCTGCTGATCGAGTTTCTGTCGGCCAAGCCGGTGACGAACGAGATCGTGCGGTGGCTGATGGGGTCGGTGGATCGCGCGGGGTCAAAGGGGCTGCTGCAAACGATTCCATTCGTCGCTGTGTCCGCGGCGATCATCTGGTACCTGCACAAGTCGCTCGACCTGCTGATGATGGGAGAGTTTGTCGCGGCGGGGCGGGGCGTCGACGTGAAACGAACGCGGGCGATCGCATACTTCACGGCGTCGCTGATGACGGCGGCGATCGCGGCGCAGTGCGGGCCGATTGCGTTTGTCGGGCTGCTGGTTCCGCACATGATGCGGGCGCTGGTCGGGCCGACGCATCGCTACCTGCTGCCGGCGGCGGTGTTGGCTGGAGCGGTTTTTCTGCCGTGGTGCGACGTCGTGGCGGGAAACCTGCTGCGGTGGAAGAGCGGAGCGGCTCTGCAGATTCCGGTCGGCGTGGTGACAAACTTCATCGGCGGGCTATTCTTCATCTACCTGCTGATGTCGCGGCGGGAGGATTCGATCTTTGTCCAGAGCTGAGACGACGATGACCACCGGGCGGGACGAGAAATTCGCGCCGCGCGCGAAACGGCTGATCGTTCTGTTCCTGATATTCGATCTCGTGGCGATCATCGGTGTTGCGGCGGCGCTGGCGGCGACGTGGTATCCAAAGCGGCTGGCCGAAGTGGAGCCGGGAGTGCTCTATCGATCGGCGCAGCCGACGGGGCGGCAGCTGCGGCATGTGATCGACCACTACGGCATCAAGACGGTCGTCATCGCGCGCGACGGGGACAGCGAGCGCATCGTCGACGAAAAGCACGCCGCGGCCGAGGCCGGCATCAAGGTCGTGCAGTTGCCGATCGTGAGCGGGGAGGAGATCGGCGACGAGGAGTTCGCGACGTTCCAGGCGACGCTCGACGATCCGGCGAATCGGCCGGTACTGGTGCACTGCGCCGCCGGTCGACACCGAACAGGATTGCTGTGCGCGATGTATCGCATTCGGGGGCAGAAGTGGGACGCGGCGAAGGCGCGAGAAGAGATGCTGTCGTTCGGATTCGAAGAGCAGCGACACAAGGAGCTGCTAGATCAGTTCGATCGAATGATGGGTGGGGCGACGACTCAGGCGACCGGGGGAGTGACGGGTGCGCCGGCGGTGCGGTGATCGAACTCGTCACCGCGGAAGGTCGAGCCGAGGTAGGAACGGCGAACCAAATCGTTGTTGATGAGATCGCGGGGATGGCCCTCGGCGATGACCTTGCTTTCGTGAATGATGTAACTGCGGTCCGTGACGTTAAGCGTCTCGCGGACGTTGTGATCCGTCAGAAGGATGCTGAGGCCGTGGTGGTCGCGGAGATTGAGGATCTCGCGCTGCAAGTCCTGTACGGCGATCGGGTCGACTCCGCTGAACGGTTCGTCGAGGAGGATGAGCTTGGGGCGCGTCACCAAGGCGCGGGCGATTTCCAGCCTGCGGCGCTCACCGCCCGAAAGGGTCCGGGCTTCCTGGCGGCTGACGTGAGTCAGGCCGAATTGCGACATCAGCTCGGCGGCGCGGCGATGGCGTTCGGCGGATGAGAGGCCTTCGACAAGCTCGAGGATGGCCAGCAGGTTTTGCTCGACGGTGAGACGGACGAAGACGCTGCTTTCCTGCGACAAGTAACCGATGCCCTTCTGGGCGCGACGGTACATGGGAAGTTCACTGATTTCTTCCGTGTTGAAATAGACCTGGCCGCCGTCGGGCTTGACCATGCCGATGGTCATTCGAAAGCTGGTGGTCTTGCCGGCGCCGTTGCGGCCGAGGAGGCCGACGATCTCGGCACGGCCGACGTAGTAGCTCACCTTGCTGACGACGGTGCGGCCAGCGTAGATCTTGACGAGGTCGCGGGTCTCAAGGAGGTGATGGCTGGTTGCGATCATTCTGAACCGGACCGGTTTGTGACAGGGCCGCGCGGTGTGCGGCGGAAAAATCAGCGAATCGGCCTCATGCGGCCGACGTTGGGGATCACGGGGAGGCCCTGATCGCCGAGTC
>CAZONT010000144.1:0-9501 GCA_964581285.1 uncultured Planctomycetaceae bacterium
GCTTCAGGCGGTCGGCCATGGGGAGACGATTGAGCAGGGCTTCGTAGCCGATCCACCGTCGAAAGCGACGAGAGAAGAAGATGGCCGCACCCATGAAGAGTGCCAGCATCATGAGGCCGACGATCTTGCCGAGCGTGCCGAGTGCGGCGGTTCGCCATGAGAGCAGGATGCACACGGACGCGAGGAGAACGAAGCTGATGAGACCTATGGCTCGGTCGAGGAAGACGATCGTGACGCCCTCGGTGCGTTTGTGGGCGTGGCGGGCGATGTGGAAGGCTTTGTAAATGTCGCCGCCGGTCGTGCCGGGGAGTGCGAAATTGAAGAAGTTGCCGGCGAAGGTGAGAAGGATTGCCTCGGTCAGCGACATTTCGATGTGCTGCATGGCGAGGAGGTATCGGAGCCGCCAGCCGACGAGGAAGGTCGTTGGTCCCATCGCGAGGAGTGCGAGAACTGCATAGGTGACGTCCATCCGTTGGACGATCGATCGCAGGCCGTGCTCGATGGGGCGCTTGTTGAGCGGTGCGGTCTGGGCCTGTGTCGCGAGTTCGGATTGGGCGGCGGAAAAGCGGTGGTTCGTCGCATGGTCCTCGAGCTGGAGCGGGTCGGCGCTCGCGGAACCGAGGATTCGGTAGGAGCGCGTCGGGTCGGCGGCGAGCGTGGCCTGATCGTACCAGGCGACTTTCGTGTAGAGATAGAACACGGCGGCGACCGTGACGGCCAGCCGGACGATGCGGGACAGCCATTTGCGTGCGTGGGGCGTCATTCGAGAAGGATCACGGAGCCTACCGGTTCGCAGCGCGACTGACAATCGCGGGCAGTAGAATATCGGCATGGCGCGTACCGGATGGTGTTACGATTCGCGGTTTCTGCTGCACAAGACAGGTCCGGGGCATCCGGAGCGGCCTGAGCGGTTGCGGGCAATTGCTCGCGCACTCGGCGATGCGGGGCTGTTGAAGCGAGTGACGCCGCTGGCGTTCGGGCCGGCGGACGTCGGTGCGATCGAGGCGGTGCATTCGGCGGCGCATATCGAGCGCGTACGGCGGGCGTGCGCGGACGGCGATGCGATCATCGACTCGGCCGATTGCCCGATCTGTTCGGATAGCTACGAGGCGGCACGGCTGGCGGTTGGGGCGGTGATGGCGGCGTGCGACGCGGTGATGCGTGGCGAGGTTGATAATGCGTTTTGCATGGTGCGGCCGCCGGGACATCACGCGGAGCGCGAGACGGCGATGGGGTTCTGCCTGTTCAACAATGTGGCGATCGCGGCGCGGCACCTGCAACGGCAGTGGAAGGTCGGGCGAGTGCTGATCCTGGATTGGGACGTGCACCACGGCAACGGGACACAGCACGCGTTTGTCGACGACCCGACGGTGTTCTATTGCAGCATGCACGAACATCCATCGTTTCGGTATCCGGGAACGGGGCACCACTCGGAAAAGGGTTACGCGGCGGGGGCGGGGTACACGCTGAACATCCCGATGCTGCCGGGGGCGACCGACGACGATTATCAGCGGGCGTTTGTGGAGACATTCCTGCCGGCGGCGCGGGCATTTCGGCCGGAGTTTGTGATCGTCTCGGCAGGGTTTGACGCGCACGAGGCCGATCCACTGGCCAGCGTGGAGCTGACGGATGCGGGATTTGAATTTCTGACACAGGGCACACTGGAGTTGGCGGCGGAGTGCTGCGCGGGGCGACTGGTGAGTTCGCTGGAGGGGGGCTACGACCTCGATGCGCTGGCTCGGTGCGCGGCGACGCACGTTGCGCAGTTGCTGGATGCCTAACGCCGCAGTGAAGCCCTCAGGCGTAGCTGTGCAGGCCGACGATGTAGAAGTTCACCACCCACCAATTGAACTGCATGGCGGCGAAGCCAACGCACGACAGCACGGCCGTCCAAAGCGCACGGCGGCGGACAACGTAGCGGACGTGAATCAGGATGGCATAGAAAAGCCAGGTAACCAGGGCGAAAACTTCCTTCGGGTCCCAGCCCCACGGTCGGCCCCAGGAGTAATCGGCCCAGACGGCGCCAAGGACGAGCCCCACGAAGAGTGCGATTGTCGCCATCTGGAGCAAAATCATGTGCGACTGATCGAGGGCCTCGAGGAGGGCGGTGTTCTCGCGCGGGGGCGCGGCGACTCCGACCGGAGCGGACGCGACGATGGCGGCCGAGCCGGGTGGGCCGGCGAGCTGGGCCGACCAGGCCGGGCGCGGAAGCAGAGTCGGAAGGTAGACGAACACGAGCGCGCCGGTCAGGCCGAAGACGATGGGGATGATGACGATGAAACGGTCCGAGATCTCGGTGAGGGCGTGGAAGTGGCCGTTGACGCCGAGCCACGCGCAAAGGCCGACGGACGCGACGGCGCCGAGCGTGGCGCGGGCGACATTGGGCCGCGGGCCGCGGGCGGAGACGACGAGGTAGCAGACGGCGACGCCGAAGGCGAGCGTGATCATCGAGTAGCTGGCGATGATCAGCACGGTGTGAATGCGGAGCATGACGTCGTCGAGGATCGGGGCGATCTGCGTGATCTGGCTGCCGACGGCCTTACCGAGGACGAGCGAGAGGAATCCGAGGAATGAACCGGCGAGCATGAAGACGCCTCGCTTTGTCACCAATTCGAGCACGAGGGCGATGGCCGTTCCGAGCCAGGCCGAGGCGACGACCGACTCGAACATGTTGGCGACGGGGATGCGACTGACGATGTACCAGCGCATGGCGAGTCCGGCGCCGTGGAGCGAGAACGCGAGAATGAAGAGACTGAGGGCCATGATGCGAATCCAGCGGACGCCGGAGATGAGTGCCCAGATACTGGCGAAGAGGGCGGCGACGTAGAAGGCCCAGCCGACGGTGAGGGCGTTGAGGCGATGATAGACCACTTCGAGTTTGCGCTGCGGCAGCGTCGGGTAGGTCCCGGGCGGAGCCAGGAGAGGCAGTTCATCGCTGAGGTGCGCGGCGAACTTATTGATGCCGTCGACATCACGGGCGAGCCATGTCTTGGCGAAGCCGCTGAGGTCTTGCAGGACTTTGCGGGCGACGTCTGAAGACACGCCCGGGACGGTGGGCTGTCCGACAGTGGCGGGATGCGATGCGTTCTGTTCGAGGTTGCCCCACAGCCGATCGATGGTGTGCCACGGGGCGTCATAGCGGCCGACGGGGCTGGGGATGATGTTCCACGAACCAATAATGTTGTCGTAGTAGAAGCGGGCCGTGCTGTAGCGGTCGATGGCGCGGCGCATCATCGTCCTGCCGGAGACGTCGCTCAGAATCGTGCCGACGGCCGGATCGTTGAGGTAATTGGAGCTGACGAGACCGGTCTTGATAATGCGGTTGGCCTCGGCGGGGGCAACCTGCACGGGGTGGCTCGTGATGTGTTTCCGCAATGCGAGGTCTTTGATGTAGATGAGCGGTGTCTCGTCGTAGGCGGCGCGGTTGAACATCAGCTCGAAGGCGGCAACGACCGGATCGAGGCCGAGCATTTCTTCCTTGCCGTGGATCGAAGTGACCACGTCGCGGGCCCACGCCTCCAGCGTCTGATACTGCGAGTTGTGCTGGACCATCAGGGTGCGAAGCGGGTCGAGCTTGAGCTGCGACTGGATGGCGCGGAGTTCGGCGGCAGGGGCGGCCGGAACCTTCTCGGCATCGGCGGCCCGGACGGTGAGCGGCGACAAGAGCACGGCGAGTGCGACGAGCGATGCGGTGGCGGGCGAGAGCGTCCGGTGATCGGCTGATTCGCCTCCGGGCCGGCCGGCCTTGGCGCGAAGTTCGTCGGCGACGCGCTGCTTCATGCGGCGCTTGATCACGGGCTTGACGTAGAACGCGTAGGCGAGGCCGAGCGTCACAAGGGTGCAGCCGAGCAGCATGGTTAGTACTCCGTCGCGGTTGCCGACTCCGAGGATGGTGTAGCTTTCGTGGTCGGGGGCCTCGCCGGACTGGAAGAGGGTCCACGGCCCGATGCGTGCGGTGTGATTGAGGTAGGCCTTGCCGGCGCGAATCTGCCGCGTCTTGGGATCTTCAAACCGAATGTAGCTGATCCACTCGCTCGGGCGGCTACGGCCGGGGTAGAAGTCTACGTGCATCTGCTCAAGCGCGACGCGGCCGGGCAGGACGCGCGGCATGCGTCCGTAGAGAAACTCGACCTGGCCGATCTCGGGGACGACGACGGAAGTCCAGCGCGGGGCAGCGTCCGCGAACATGTCGTTGTACGACTCGAACGGAACCCAGACGCGGGCCTGCCAGTCGGACTTGGTGGAGGTCAGGTGGAGACGGATGAGCGACATTTGGCGACCGGGTTGCGGGCGGCGCTGCTCGAGCGGAATGACCACAGGACGCTCGACGAAGCTGGGGCGCTCGATGAAGTTTCGGAGGGTGATAGAGGTCTTGTCGTCAATCTTAAGCGGGACGTTTGGCGTTATGACCTGCAGGGAGCGCTTGCCGCCCTCGGCCGTGATGACGGCGACCGGTGACATGTCGGGACCGGCGGCGATCAGGACGCTCGGGGCTGAGGCGTCGGTGTATCGAAGCTCAAGGTTGTCGTCGACGAGGCCTGTGTCGGAGAGTTTTTTTCCTTCGTCATTGCGATCCTGATTGAGCTCGGGGAATCGTTGCAGGACGCTGCGGTGATAGGACTGCTTGGGGGTCTTAACTAACACGCGAGCGACGGGCGTCCGCGCTTGCTCAAAGCCGGCGGTGGCGAGCGGCCAGTCGGACTGCAATTCTTCGATGGTGAGGTCATAGTCGGTGCCGTCGATCTTGATGTTCTGGCCGCGTTTGACGTCGAACTGAGAGCGGAGGTTCTTGTCCTTGACCAGTACATCGAGGACGTGTTGCCCCTTGATCGTTCGGGTCCAGTCGTCGGGGATCTTTCTGCCCTTTTCGAGCCAGCGGAATTCGATGCTGAGTTCGCCGGGAATCGCCGTGCGGCTGTCACGCGGAACGAGAGCGAAGAGCGTATCGGCGTGGGTGTGGCCGTCGGTGTTGGCTTCGACATCGATGATGGGATTGAGGGTATCGCCGCCGGGCGCCGGGAGCCGCTGAAGGACGGCGTACGGCAAGTAACCGTCGACCTCCATGCGGAAGGGCCAGCCTTCAAACTGAGCGGGTTCGCCGACTTGCAGCGGCAGCTTCCATTGATCGACTCCCGGGAAGGTCTCCAGGCGCTGCGAAGCGACCTGCTGCCCGTCGGAGTCGGTGATCGTTTCCGGAGCGGCTACAAAACGCTCGCGATAAAGAGGCAGGCCTTTCAACGTCAGCTCGATGGGTTCGCTGGCGCCGCGACGCATGAGGAGAACCGGCGTGTTGCTGTCGAAGAAGCGGTCGACGGTGTTGGTGGGACTGAGCCGCAGGATGATGTCGTCGGAGAGCGAGGCGAAGCGGGCCTGGGGCGAATCGGTGCGGAGGGTGATGGTTTTCAGGGGTTGTTCGCCGGGCGACTCGACGCGGAGCTTGACCTCGGAGGCGGTTTGCAGGCCGTTGTGCGCGACGCTGTCGACCTCGACGTGGTATCGACCGCCGAGGCCGGGCATGGTCGACTCCCAGGTTCGACCGGGCGCGGCCACGAGTTGGCCCACGACGGCATTCGGATCGCCGGCCTGCACGCGCTTGGCGGCTATGACTTCGACGCGCGGGTTGTAGAGCAGGACGTCGCCCTCGATCTTGCGGCCGAAGTAGAGGACCGATCCGCCCGCGAGAAGCAGGAGGCCGGTATGGACGGTGATGACGCCGAGGTTGACGCGATTGAAGGGGATGCGGACGACGGTGGCGACGGTGAGGGCGACGCAGAATATGACGATCAGAATCGTGAAGAACCAGTGATTGAAGTACTCGAACTCGGTCAGCTCGAAGTACTGGCGGAAGACGGGAACGGCGGAGCCGATGGAGCTGTAGAGGATGATGATGGCGAGAAGGGTGACGCCTAGCCAGATACTGGAGAAGAGGCGGACGAGGCGACCGAGGAATCCGGGTTTTGCGCGCAGCGCGGTAAGTGACCTCATGGTTTGCCAATTATAGCCCAAGAGCCAAACGCTTGCGTCCCGACGAGATTGCCGAAATTGTCGATGCGGGCAACCACCCCGGTAGAATGAAATGCGTGAATCGTCTCTCGAACATACGCACATGCACGCGCTTTTCGCCTTCGATTCCGACGGCTGGATCTCGACTGAGCAGCCTGTGCCCGGCGATCCTCGTCATCACTGTCGCGAAGCTGGCGATCGGTGTTGCAGGAGCCGCGCCGCCCGCGACGCAACCAGTCGAATCGATCAGTGGCGCATACCGACGAGCAACTTTCGCACTGAATTTGAATCCGGTCTTCTGGCCCGAATTGCAGCGCGATACGCGGATCATCGAGCGAGCGATTCGACCGATCGACACAGCCGTCGCCGACGCTTTGCTCGCAAATCTCGACCGAATCAACGGAGCACTGTCGCGGCCGCCGACGCCGCTCGCCGAACCCGAACGCGCGAGCGAAGACGAGGAGGCCGAGAACAGAGGGCAATTGACGCAGGTCGACGCGGCGAAGCAGACGTTTGAGCTGCTGACGCGCGCGGTCGCGGTACTGGCGATCGAGCGTCTCCGCGCTCTGGAAGCGCAGAGTGGGGACCACGTCGAGCGGGATCGGGTCGTCGCGGGGGCGCGGGATGCGTACGCGGCGTTCGAGCCGTGCATCGAACAAGGCGATCCGGCCGCGTTTGGACGGCTTGCGGAATGGTGGCGTGGGAGCGCGCCCCCGTCTGGCGCCGGCCGATCCTCACCAGCAACGACGACCCGCGTCGCGACCGAAATGCGCGTCGGCAATCTCGCAGCGTACCTGGCGCGGAACTACGGCCCGACGTACTCCGCACTGCCCGACCAGCCGTTTGCACCGTGGCCGGCGCAGAGTCCGACATTCGATCCGGCCGCGCGGCTGCCCATCGCGCTGCCACCGGGCAGCCGCATATCGAAGCCGCTGCCGCGCCCGCGCCAGATTCTGAACAGCGTGTCTCGCGGGGCGAGGGAGCGCGAGACGCCTCTGATTTCGCTTGGAGCGGCGGCGTTCAACAGTCCGTTCATTTTCGGCGAACCGGCCCGAACGCTCGGGGTGTCCTGCAATACCTGCCACGACAAGAGCGGGAACAATCCACAACTCTTCATTCCGGGCCTCTCGCATCAGCCCGGAAGCGTGGACGTCACCAACAGTTTTTTTTCTCCGCACGCAAATAACGCGGTGTTCGATTCACTGGACATTCCGGACTTGCGCGGCGTCCGCTTCAGCGCGCCCTATGGACGCAATGGGAGATTTGCGTCGCTACGCGAGTTTGTCCGGAATGTGATCACGAACGAGTTCAACGGGCGGGAGCCCGATCCCGTGCTGCTCGACGCGATCGTGCTCTACATGAACGAGTTCGACTTCGTGCCGAATTTGTTGATGAACGGCGATGGGACGTTGCGCGAAGGTGCGAACCCGGCCGTTCGGCGCGGCGAGGCGATCTTTCGGCGGCCGTTTCCGCAATGGAGCGGGCAGAGCTGCGCGACGTGTCACGTACCCACCGATCATTTTCTCGATCATCGACGACACGACGTGGGGACGGTGGTTTCGGCAACCATACCGGCGATTGACGGGGCCATGGACACGCCGACGCTGCTGGGAACGATGATGACGCCCCCCTACTTTCACGACGGCAGCCGGCCGACGCTCCGGAGTGTGGTCGAATGGTTCAACACGACGAAGCAACTTGGGTTGAACGCAGCCGAAATAGGCGACCTCACGGCCTACTTGGAGACGATCGGCGGCGGTTTTCGCGGATTTGAGCCCGGCGAAAATTTCCTTGCTGACGACCTGGAGGACCAGGAGTCGTTCCTTGCGGCCGTCGAGTTCCTGGTCGAGCGGCAGAAGTGGAGCGTTCTCACGGACCTGTTCCGGGGAGTCGAACGGGAGATGAGGCGGCTTCGCGCGAGTCTTCGGAATGAAGCCGGCTTCACGGTATTCGACAAGCTCTGCGAGTTGCTGACGCAGGCCTCGGCCGCCGTTGAGCAGGGGCGGAACGACGAAGCGCTGGAACGAGTAAAGCAGTGGCGGGCGCTCTATCAGGCGAACCGGGACAATTTGCGGTAGTGCGCAGCTTGGTCACGCGACGGCTTCGTTCAATCCGTTGGCGAGGTCGTTCCAGAATGGCTGCGGATCCAATTCGAACTCGAGCGTATGGGAGGCGTCGGGGTATTCGCTGATTCTGCGGCGCGGGAACGGCAGCTCGCGGACGAAGGCCCGGGTGCGCTCGTTGTCGATGATGCGGTCACGGCCGGCGAGCATGACGTGCAGTGGTCCGTGCCAGGCGGATTCGCCGAGCTTGTGGGCGATGCGGTCGAGGCGGCGCGAACCAAGGAGGAACGGGGCTGTGGCTTCGCGGACTCGCAGGGGATCATTGTTGGCGAATTGCACCCGTTCGGGATTCGTGGTGAACATCGTTGCGTCGTGGATCGGCAGCGGGACGGGTCGCGAGCGGTCGGCGGCGAGCAGCCAGGCGACGCGGACCTTTTCGCCGAGCGGCAAATCTATCCGCGGAAACAAGCCCGGGGCGATGAGGGAGAGCGAGGCGACGCGGGTCGGGTTCGTCGCGGCGAAGGCGACGGCGAACTTGCCGCCCCAGCTGACGCCGACCAGATGGGCCGGCGCGGCCGTGGTGCGGGCGGCCATGGCGTCGAGCAGCTCGACGCCATCGGCGAGCAAGCGCTGGGGCGAGTCGGCGTGGCCGCGGGCGACCGAGTTGCGGCCACTGCCGCGGCGATCGGGCATCAGGATGGCCCAGCCGCGCTCGGCGAGAAAGGAGCCGGAGCCCTCGTACCAGCCGCCGTGGGATTCGATGCCGTGAAGGTAGAGGATTGCGCCGCGGGGCTGATCGGGCAGCCACCAGCGGACAGCGACTTCGTAGCCGTCTGACAGGCGGATGGACTCGATCGTTGGGGCAATCACATGGCGCACGGTAGGGTGGCGACGTAGTCGAGTCAAAATCGACGGCTGGACGCGCGTCGGTCGGGGCCGGATTATCTTGGCTCGTTCGGCCTAGGAGATAGTGCGATGACGACTCGAACGGTTTGTTGGATTGTGATCGCGGCGGCGGGGCTTATCAGTGGCGGCTGCTCGAAGTCCACGAAGGCCACGGGCGTTCAGCAGACAGCGCCGGAGACAGTTCGCATTGTCGAGGGTGAATACCTGGCGGTCGTGCTTTCGCAGGGATCGATGTGGGACACACACAAGAGCCGCGACGAGCAGGAGGGCATGAAGGAGCATCGGGCGTACATGTTGTCGTTGTTCGAGCGCGGCGAGATTGTGATCGGCGGGCCGTTTCTGGACCGGCCGGGCGGCGTGGCGGTCTATCGAACGAAGACGCTCGAGGAAGCGGAAAAGCTGGCCGCAGCGGACCCGGGTGTTCGCAGCGGACTGATTCGGGCGGAGGTGACGCGGTGGCGGATGGGAGTCGGGGCTGTGAAGTCGTGAGAGCGGTTGAGGCAATCCATCGAGAGCAGTCGTCTTCACT
>CAZONT010000145.1:0-9439 GCA_964581285.1 uncultured Planctomycetaceae bacterium
CAACGGCGAGGATCGAGGCGGGCACGCCCCAGGCGAGGCCGCGGTCGTCGCAGCGCGTCGGAAGCAGGGCGAGCAGGAGCGTTCCCAGCAGCGCGCCGTAGGTGTAGGCGGGAACGGAGAGTGCGAGGTCGATCAGGCGGCCGAAGCGGAGCGGAATGAGTGCCGTGGCGGCGACGCTGAGGACGACTCCCCAGAAGACGACGAAGTAGCGCGAAACAGTGACGGCGTGGTGGTCGTCGGCCGTGAGGGTTCGCTTCTTCCACGCCCGCAAGATCGGCGCGTAGACCGACATGACGGCTGCTTGAGAGAGAGCGGCGAGTGAGCCATCCAGCGTGGAGATAGCCGCTGCGAAAATGGCGGCAATGACGAGGCCCGTGATGCCGGCCGGAAGAACTTTGACGATAAAGAGCGGGAAGATTCGATCGCGCCGCTCGGCGACCATCGCCGCTTCATCTCCGACGAGCGGGAAGTGATGAAAGTAGGCGAAGAGCCCCGCGCCGACGAAGAGCAGCAGCACGGGGACGAGCAGGCCGAAGTTGCTGGCGATCACCGCTTTGCGGGCGTCGCGAACATTGCGGCAGCAGAAGATCCGCTGCGCCATGACCTGATCCGTGCCGAGCGCGGCGAGATTGAGGAAAGTCATGCCGAACAAGCCGCTCCACAATGTGTACTCGTTGGAGAGATCGCGCGAGAGATCGAAGACGCGGAACTTTCCGGCCTCGCCGGCCAGACGCCAGACTTCCGCGGTGCCGCCCGGCACGACGTGAAACACCCAAATGAGAGCGACGACGGCGCCGGCCACCAGAATCGAAAACTGAATGACGTCGGTCCAGATGACCGTGGTGATTCCGCCCATGAGGGTCCAGACCACCCCGAACGCGCCGATGATCCAGATCGACCACCACAAGTCGATGCCGGTGACGATCTGCAGGACGAGCGCGGTGGTGAAGAGCCGGACGCCCTGGCCGAGCGTGGCGCTGATCATGAACAGAGCGGTCGCGGCGTAGTCAACGTTTTTGCCGAGGCGCTGCCCCATGTATTGATAAGGGCTGTAGATCTCGCGGGCGTAGTAGGCGGGTACGAACAGGTAGGCGACGATGAAGCGGGCCGCGATCGAGCCGAGGGCGAGCTGGAGATAGCGAAAGTCGCCATTGGCGGCAAAGACGATCGCGGGGACGCTGATGATCGATACGGCGGAGATTTCCGTGGCGATGTTGGAGCCGGTCACGGCCCACCACGGAAGCTTGCGGCCGCCGAGGAAGAAATCGCGGATGGTGGCCTGCTTGCCGGCCAGCCGTGCACCAAGCCAGGTCGTGCCGGCCAGGTAGGCGGCGACGACGATCCAGTCGATGAGTCGAAAATGAGCGCTGGAATGTGCCTGGGCGATGAGTCCGTTCATCGGGGGCGATGTTAATGCAAATTGGCAGGCCTACAACGAGTCATTCGGTGGGCGCCTGAAGCGGGCAGGTCGTGATCGGCGCGTACTCGGCGCCTTCGCGTTTGAGAACGGACTCGAAGAGCACGAGTTCGGGGGCTTCCTGCAGGCCGCCGAGGAAGTTTGCGTGGCCGTCCACTGCGGCGCGGATTTCGTGTGAGAACTTCGCGTCGCCAATGCGGCCGATCGTGAGGTGGGGCGTGTAGCCGCGCTGCTCGCGTCGAAAACCGAGATCGGCGAAGGCCGCCTCGCAGCGCTCGCGGCAGAGGGCGAGCACGCCCGACGGTTCCTTGACGCCGACCCACACGACGCGGACCGGTCCGCGCGGTGGAAAGCAGCCCAGGCCGGCGACCTCGAACTCGAACGCGGGTGTCCGGGCGGCGACCTCGCGCAGGGCTTCGCAAACAAGCGGCACGTCGGGGTCGGACACTTCGCCGAGAAACTTGAGGGTCAGATGGATCTGATCGGGCCCGAGCCAGCGGACGGCGTGTGGCGGCAGTTTGAAGTCGCGCTGCAGGCGCACGAGTCCCTGCTTCACGCCCGCTTCGAGTTCGATGGCGGCGAAGAGTCGCACGGCGGTCAGCCGAAGGTGACGATGTTGCGGAGCGATGCGAGCCGGGCATCGACGGCGGCGCGGTCGGCCTTGATGAGCCCGTCGTACGAGAAGCCCTCGATCGTGAAGGAAGCCGTCACGGTGCCGCGGGCCATGGCCGAGCGAAGGTCGGACATCTCCCAGCGGCCGATGGAGGCCAGATAGCCGAGCATGCCGCCGGCGAAGCTGTCGCCTGCGCCCGTGGGGTCGACGAGGTCGGTAGTCGGGTAGGCGGGCAGGACGCAGAAGTCGTCCCGCGTCACGAGCACCGATCCGTGCTCGCCTTTCTTAATGATGACGAATCGCGGCCCGAGGGCGAGGATGCGGCGACCGGCGGCGATGAGGTGGGAGTTGCCCGTGAGCTGGCGCGCCTCGCCATCGTTAAGGACGACGCCGTGGACGAGGGCGAAAGTCTTCAGCAGGTCGGGCCGGGCGGTGTCGATCCAGAGGTTCATGGTGTCGGCAACGACGAGCTTGGGGCTCTTGAGGCCGGCGAGCAGCTCGCGCTGCAGGGCGGGGTGCGTGTTGGCAAGGAAAACGACCTGGCTGTCGGCGAAGGCGGGCGGAATCTTCGGTCCGGCTTCGCCGAGGACGTTGAGATCGGTGCGGAGGGTCTGGGCGGCGTTCATGTCGCCGACGTATCGGCCGTGCCAGCGAAAGGTCTTGGAGCCGGCGCGATGCTCGACGCCGGAGAGGTCTACCCTGCGGCCCTTGAAGACGTCGAGGCGGTCATTCGGAAAGTCGGCCCCGACGACGCCGACGAGTCGGACCGGCGTGAAGAGCGACGCCGCGAGGGCGAAGTAAACCGCGGAGCCGCCGAGGACGTCATCGGCCTTGCCGAGGGGCGTCTCGACGGTGTCGATGCCGATGCTGCCGGTGACGAGTAGTGACATACTTACCCCGCAATGTGCGGCGGGCCGGGCTTACTTGGCCGGCAGTGCGAGGGTCATGCCCACGCGAAGCCGCTTGGGATCGTTGCCGACCGCTTTCTTGTTCAGCTCCAGAAGCTCTTTCCAGCGCGTGCCGTCGCCAAGGGTCGATTCGGCGATGGAGTAAAAGGAGTCGCCCGGCTGGACCTTGTAGGTCCTCGTCTTTGCGTCGGCCGAGCCGTGCTCTGTCGGAGTATGGGGCGAGTCGCCCGACACGGCCGGCGGTGATTGCGTGCGGGCCATGAGGGTCGTCGGTCGCGGCTCTTCGACAATGGGTGAAGCCGCCGGCGGCAACGGCGACGGCAGCGTGAGCTTCATGCCGATCTTGAGTTGTCGCGGATCCTTCACTTCGGGATTCGCGGCAAGGATCAGGTCGGTGCGGCGGGCGTCGCTGTAGGTCTTGCGCGCGATGGCGGCCAGCGTCTCACCGCTTGCGACGGTGTGGTACTTGGGCCACTCGGACGGCAGCGGATCGCTGACGGGTTTCGTGACTTCCGGCGGCGCGGACGGCGGGACTTTGACGCCGCCGGCCGTCGGCGCGACTGGTGGCGGCTGCTGCGCTTGCTGCGGCGGCGGGCCGATGGGAGTTGTGGCCGACGGCGGACCGAGGCGCGGGAGCGGTTCGGGAGATGCGCCCGTGCCGACGCCGGGGTGCGGCGCCGATCCGTCCGACGGCGTCGCGGCTTCGCGAAGCATGTCGGACGGACCGGTGCGAAGCGGGATCAGCGGCACGAGCGGATCGATGATCGACCCGTGACTGGCTTTTGGGTCGACCGCCGAGGCGACCCCCGTCGGCGGCGCGACATTCCGCGCGACGGGCACGGCCGGCGTCTGCGGCTTGGGAATGGTGACCGCCGGGCCGATCTCACCGACCGTCGGTCGCGGCGTCAGCGCGACGATGACGTCGCGCTCCTCGGCCTTGGTCCGCCAGAAGTAGACGCTGGCGGCGACGACGACGGCCAGACCGGTGACGACTCCAATCCGTGTTTCCGTTCGCATGGGACTCCTTTCCCGAGCTTTCGGCTCAGGCCATCGCGGGCTCTGCCTTGCCGCGAACCGATTTTGCCGTGCGCTTGGTCAGCGCCACCAGCAGCGGGCTCGCGACGTAGACCGAGCTATAGGTACCGGACAACGTACCGACGAGCATGGCGAACATGAACCCGTGCACACCACGACCGCCAAAAATATACATGATGAGCACGACGATTAACACAGTAAATACCGTCAGTACGGTACGAGACATCGTCTGGTTGATACTCTTATTTACGAGCGACGGCCGAAGTTCTTCGTTTTTCCCCCGGTTTTCGCGAATTCGGTCGAAGACGATGATCGTGTCGTTGACGGAATAGCCGACCACGGTGAGGAGAGCGGCGATCATGGCAAGGTCGATCCGGAACGAGTCGATCATCAGGGCCTTGCCGATGGCCGTCTGTGAAATGAAGTACGACACACTGACCAGGCCCAGTGCCACGAACACGTCGTGAATGAGGGCCAGCACGGCCGCGGCGCCCCAACTGGCCTTGCCGAAGCGGAACCACAGATAGATGACGATAGCGAGCCAGGACAGGGCGAGGGCGATGTAGGCCTTCTGCTTGGCCTCGGCCGCCACCGAGGGGGCGAACTGGGTGATCTTTCCGAGCGAGGTCTGGCGCTCCAGGGCGTCGCGGACGAGCTTGACCTCGGGCTCGGCGAGCTTGGACCGCCACGTCTCGGACGACTCGGCGCCCTCGTCAAACGGAAAGTTCTCATCCGAGACGACGACGGCCACCTGCTTGAAGTGATGCGGGTCGTTGCCGGCCTGCTTGAGGCCGATCACGTCGGTGTTCCGCCAGCCGTACTGCTCGAAACCGGGCTGCAAACGCATGGCCTTGAGGCGGTTCCGCAGGGATTCGACGGTCTGCGGCGGGTTCAAGTCCTTCAGGACGATCGCGACGCCGCCGGTCCACTGGCTGAGGTCGGCGACGAGGGAGGCATCGTTGGTGATCGCGGCGAGGTCCTTGTCTCGAACGGGGAAATAATCGACGCCGCCGTGGCGGTCGTCCTTGGCCAGCTCGAAAGAAACCTGTTGCGGGATATCGACGACGTCTCCCATCGACGAAAGAAGGGCCGAGACGAGCACATCCTTGCTCGTGACGCGGGAGACGATTTCGAAAGAGGCGCCATGCACCTCGCCGGGCTCGAGGGTCTCGACGGCCTGGACCTGCGCGTCGGCGAGATCGCCGGCCCAGGTGCGCAGCTGTACCGCCACATGCTGGAGGCCTTCCCGCATCTTGGCATCGTTTACGCCCAGATCGGACTTGGTGAGCAGGGTGACCTGGTCGGCGCCGGTTGCGCGGACGCCGTTCGGTTCGAACCAGCCGCCAATGATGGCGTGAACGAAGTCGGTCATGCGTGCCGACGGAACGCCGGGAGTCGTGACGGTGAAGGCGTTTCCTTTGAACGAGATCTGCGAACTCTGTGCGATCTTGTCGGCCATCGCGCGCAGCTCATCGGCGGCCTTGCGGAGGCGGTCCTCGATATCGTGCTCCTTCACGGAGCCCGGTTGCTTGAGATCGATCTGGACGGCGGTGCCGCCGAGGAACTCGATGTCGTAGAGCTGATTCTTGTCGCGGGACGCGAAAGCCGCGATGCCGCCGAGGGTCAGCACAATCGACAGGGCGTAGAAATAGCGCCGCAGGCGGTACCAGTCGATGTTGGGCGTTCCAAAGAGATGCAGCATCGGCAGACGGCCGTTGGGGTCGGGCCGGACGAGATGGTGGAAGAATCGCCCGACATACATCATGAACATGAGGCCGAAGACGCAGAGCGCGAAGTAGGTCAGCAGTTGGCCCAGGGAGATTGAGATCGATCCGGGGCGGTGATCGGGGCTCGTCAGGTTGTATGCAGCGGCCCAGAGCAACGCACCGAACACGCCGGCGCCGGCAGCGCCGACCAGTGAATTACGGAGGAGTTCCTTCGGAATGCGGGCCATGCTCATGTATTCGAAGAAGAGCCGCGTCACAAAGACGGCGGTGAAAAGATTGAGCACGACGCCGGCCGCCAGCGTCAGGCCGAAGCCCTTGATTTCCTCGCTGGCGATCCAGTAGAGGATGACGCTGGTGAGAAACGTCGTGACGTGGGAGTCGATGATGGCCGAGAAAGCGCGTTCGTAGCCGAGACGGACGGCTGTCCGCAGTCCGGCCCCGTGATCCTGCTCCTCGCGAATGCGCTCGTTGATCAGAATGTTGGAGTCGACGGCCATGCCGATCGACAGCACGAGGCCCGCGATGCCGGGCAGCGTCAGCGTGGCGCCCATCACGGCAAGCACGGCCAGCGTCATGACGACGTTCAACGCCATCGCGACGACGGCGATGATGCCGGCATAGAAGTAGTAGATGATCATGAAGATGGTCACCGCACCGCCGCCGAGGTAGGCCGATAGCATGCCGGCCCGACGATTGGACTCACCGAGACTGGGTCCGATCGCGCGGACGCTGATGGGCGGTTCCTTCAGCTTGCGGGGCAGCGATCCGGCGTTGAGTTTCTTGACCAGATCCTGCACTTCCTTGACGGTGAAGCTGCCGTGAATGATGCCGCGCGTGCGGATGACGCCCTCGATGTTGGCGTACGACACACACTTGTCGTCGAGGAAGATGCTGAGCAGCTTGCCTTTGTTTGTCCGGGTGAGCGTGTCAAACCGGGCGCCGCCGCGCTCGTCGAGTTCGAAGCCGACGGCCGGGCGACCCTGGTCATCGCGCTGCGGATTGGAATTCTGCAGGGTCCACTGATCCTCGCCGGGGCGATGGGTGAGCGACTTGGCGGGCGTGATATAGGCGAGGACGAAATACTTGTCGCCGTACTTGTCGACGATGAAGCGCTGATTGAGCTTGCGTTTGTCGAAGTCGTTTTCGAGCAGATCGAGGTTGTGCTTGAAGAAGTCGCGCGGCTTTTCGATCTCGAACCAGGCGAAGGTCTCCTCACCGGGTCGCGGCCGGGGGCCGTGTCGCTTCAGGTTGTCGCGGAAGGCGTCGAACTGGTTGGGGTTCGCGGCATCCGTCTCGGCCAACATCCGGAACTCGAGGACGCCCGCGCCGCGGAGTAGCCGTTCGAGGTCGGCCGGATCGTCGAGGGTGCCTTCGCGGCCGCGCTTCACCCGCCACGCGTCGTACGCGTCGACGATCTTGCGGATCAGATCGGCATGGTCGGGGGAGGCCGCGAGCAGCTTTTCCAGCTCTTCCTTGCGAAACTTCGACTTGGGCGGCGCGTCCAGCACGGTCTGGACTCGCGAAAAGTCGACGTTGGTGGCCAGCACCCGGTCCATCTTGGTCTCGGCCATTTCCTCGTTGTCAGCGATTGTGTCCGCGGATTGCGTCGTCTGGGGCAGGGCGCGGGCCTTGGCGAGCGCATCCTCGAGTTCGACCAGTTCGGCCAGGCGCTGCTTGCGTGTCGGCACGCCGCGGACCAGCGACTCGATGGCGGCCGGACGCTCGGTGGCCGGTCGCGCAATGGCCGCCAGGATCTCGCCGCGCTTAATGTTCGTTTCGCGGAGTTCATCGCGCAGGCGGTCGTAATCGGCCCGCGATGCCAGCACCCGCTCGGACGGCCGCGGCATCTGGATTTCGAGCCGGTTGGTACCGACCGGACGCCAGACGAGGTTCATGACGCCCTCGGGATCGACGCGCTCCTGCAGGGTCTTCATGACCTGTTCGGCGATGTCCTTCTTCTGGCCGGCATCGAGGCCGGAGTCGTCGATTTCGTAGAGCAGCGAATAGCCGCCGTAGAGATCGATGCCGAATTTCAGCTTCTCGTCGATCGGGAAAGCGGCCTGGATTGCGAAGGCGATGGCGCCGCCAACGAGAAGAATTTTCCACCACATCTGTCGTTCGTACATGGCAAAACACCTGAGTCGAGAAAAGGACCGTGAAGAATCGTGAAAGACACCGCGCCTAACCGTCGGCGCGCAGGACAATTCCAGAGAATGCGATCGCGACGATCAGGCCGCTGGAGGGGCCTGTGCGAAATGGGTTGGGCGATGCAGGCGCCCGGTGGGGGCATCCGGCATCGGATGAAGCATGCTGTGCAGCGACGCGGCTGTCGTCAACGCGCCGGGCCGGACGTTGGTGGCCAGCACTTCGCCGCACGATTTCGCGTGAGCGCTCGGCTTGGTCAGGGCGGTATCGGGCGAGAGGACGGCCACCGGGCTGACCGGCTGCGGTGCGGGTTTGGAGCGCTGGGCGTCTTTTTCCTTTCGGACCTGCGCTGCCGGCCGCTGGGCATTGCGGACCTTGGCGATCCTTGCGCTTTCGTACGACGGGTGAACGAGAATTCCCGCCGCCGCCGCGAGGGTAAGGGCGATTCGGACAATCGTGGTCGATCCGCCGAGCATGTGAAAAACTATACCCGACGTTTCGCGGGCGGGCAAAAGAGCCAATCGGGACGGTCAACCGAGCGGATGAAGCAGGATGTCGGTTATCGCCGCCGCCGCGAATACGACACTGACGATGCCGTTGATGGTGAAAAAGGCGAGATTTACGCGGGAGAAGTCACTGGGGCGGACGACCGATTGCTCGGCTATGAGCAGCAGGGCGACGGCAACCAGGCCCGCGTAGTAGATCGGGCCGAGTTGCTCCGAGCGTCCGAGAAATGCGAGCAGGGCGACGGCCGCGATGTGGCAGCTTCGCGACAAGGCCAGTGCCGCGGCGGCGCCAAGCCGCGACGGAATGCTGAAGAGGCCGTCGCGGCGGTCGACCTCGATATCCTGGCAAGCGTAGATCAGATCGAATCCGGCAATCCAGAGCATGACCGCGACCGCAAGCAGCACGGCGGGCAGGCCGAGCGTCGTGGGATTGATGGCGATCCACGCGGCAAGCGGCGCGAAACCGATGGCAGCCCCAAGAATGAAGTGTGCGGTCGACGTGAACCGCTTCGCATACGAGTACGACGCGAGAAGCGCGAGCACCGGCACGCACAGGATCAGCGGCCAGCGGTTGTCGTATGCCAGGAAGCCGGCGCAAAGTCCGACGAAGCAGAGCGCGGCGACGAGCATGACGGCCCACGCCTGCCGTCGGGTAATCGAGCCGGCGGGAATCGGTCGATTGGCCGTGCGCGGATTGCGTGCGTCGATGGCCGCGTCAGCAATGCGGTTAAACGTCATCGCAAAGCTGCGGGCAGCGATCATGCAGCCGACGATGAGGGCGATCTGACCCCAGGCGGGACGGCCGTCGGGGAGTCCGCGGGCGGCGAGCATCATGGCGATGAGCGCGAAGGGCAGCGCGAAGATGGAATGGGAGAACTTGATCATCTCCCCCCAGGTGCGGACGGTTCGTGCGAGTGTCATACCAATGCGGGCTGGCGCCGCGCGATGGCATCTTGATAGGTATGCATGCAGCGCTCGGCCGAGTCGCGCCACGTCAGCCGTCGAATCTCGAACTGGCCGTGCTCGCGGAGGGTGGCCTGCAGCGGCGGGTGGCGCAGGACCGCGATGATCTTGTTGGCCATCTCGTT
>CAZONT010000146.1:0-9297 GCA_964581285.1 uncultured Planctomycetaceae bacterium
GCCGATAAAGACTCTGGAAACGCGGCGGGCGAATTGGTAGCATCCGCCGCGGTCCAGCTGGCGTCCCTCGTGGCGGCCGGCTGCGGAGATCGCCATGAAACTCTTACGCGCTCGGAAGTGGATGACGCTGGCCGCTCTGGTGAGTGGGACGGCGTTTCAGTTGACGGCCTGCCGCGACCAGGCGGGGCTGTTCGGCACGCGCGTGGCGTTCTCCAGCATCTTCCTGCCGCTCAATAACATGATTGTCTTTTTCTTCAGCGTTCTCACGTCGACGATCCAGAGCTTCATCGGCAACATCCTCACGCCGCCGATGGTTTAGACGTCGCGGGCAGCTGCTCGCTGTTCCCAGATTTCCTCCGCCTCCGGACGCCGAATGTAGAGCGGCACGAGTGCGTCGCGCGCGGCGAATCGTCCGGCGCAGGCCAGCCGCCAACCGAGTTGGTGCACCGATTCGGCACGCGGCAGTCGCAGAGATTCTTCGAGCACTTCGACGCCCGCTGCGTCGACCGCTGCTTGGTGATAGCCAATGCCCTCGCCGGTGACGGCCAGCGGGCGCGGCAAACCCGTCAGCCAGGCGGCAGGTTCCACGAGGGCAGGCGCTTCGACCGCCGCATATTCGCCTCTGCGGCGCTCGAACGACGCTGCAAAGACCTGCTTGCGCTTTGCGTCGAGGATCACGGCCAGCCGATCGGGCGGTGTCGCGGCCAGCCGCGCGTTGTCGGCGATGACGGCCAGCGATTCGACGCCGACGAGTCGCGCGCCAACCGCGAGCGAGAGATGGCGCGCCGTCGTCACGGCAACCCGCAGTCCGGTGAAACTGCCCGGGCCGATAGAAACGTAGACCTGCTCGATCGACGCCGGCGGCCAGCCGGCCGAGCGACAGAGCCGGTCGATCGCCGGCAGCAGCTCGGCGGCGTGTCGCTGGTCTGCCGAAAACTCGGCCGTCGCAATGAGGTCGCCGCCACATCCGATGGCGACGCTACCGCGGCGGCTCGAAGTCTCGATTGCGACGATCCGGGGCATGGGGGTCATGGTCTGAGTAGCCCGTTAGGTTGGTCCGGCCGTCGCACGAACGGGCCGCCCAACGTAGAATGGCGGCCCCGATTGACGGATGTCCAGTTCCGCGACAGCGACCGGGCGGGAAGTCCCGAGCGCCGTGTCGTCGGCGGCGAATGACAGGATAGCAGCCGCAGCGGGACGGTGCGTCGTCGGCAACAGAGGAGACTTGCGATGGGCGTAACCGTCAAGCGTGCGACCTTGTGGCGATCGGAGACGCGGAACTCGCCGGGAATGCTGGCCCGGACGCTCCAGCCGCTGGCCGGATCGCATACCGACCTGCAAATCGTGATCGGGTACACCTATCCCGACCGGCAGTCGGCGGCGATCGAGGTCTATCCGGTGGAGAGCCGTCCGGCCAAGTCGGCGGCGACGAGGGCGGGCCTTTCGACGTGCGACTTTCCCTGCCTGGTGGTGACGGGCGACAATCGCCCCGGGCTCAGCTATGCGATCGCCAACAGTTTGTCCGAGGCGGGCATCAATTTGAGCTTCTTCATCGCCCAGAAGATCGGGAAACAGTACACGGCACTGTTTGGATTTGAAGCGCAGTCGGAAGCCGACCTTGCGGTTCAACTGATACGCAAAGTGACTGGAAAACTCACCAAGGTTCGGAAGGCGTCGTCGGCCGGAAAGCGGCCGTCGGCGCGACGCCGCGCATCGTAGTCTGGAGGAATACATGGTCGGGAAGCGAAGCAGAAGTTTGAAATTGGCGTTGGCGGTAATCGCTGCCTCGACCGGACTTGCAGTAGCACAGGACAGCCAGGCAACGCCCGCCGGGGGCCAGCGGACGGTTGGACCAAAATACGTTTGCGAACAACCGACCTTCGACTTCGGCGAAGCGTGGGCCGGTGCGCGGATCGAGCATAGGTTCGCTGTTCGCAACGATGGCGATCGGGATCTGCAGATTCTCGAGGCCAAGCCCGCGTGCAGTTGCACGCTGGTGCCGGATTTTCAGCGGATTATCAAGCCTGGCCAGACTGCCATGCTGCCCGCGATCCTAGACACGCGGCATAAGCACGACAACGTCGAAGCGGTACTCGCCCTGACGACCAACCAGACGGGCGTCGAGCGCGAGAAACTGCTCCGGATCGTCGGCAAGGTTCACACCGTCTGCCAGATGTCACCGATCGGCCAGAACTTTTTCTATAACGTGCAGCAGGGTCAGCCGGTCACAAAAGAGATCAAGCTGGTCAACACCTCGGGGCGTTCTCTCGTCCTTGAATTGATCCCGTCCCGACCGACCTCGCCGTTCAAAGTCAGTCTCAAGGAAACCAAGCCCAAGCAGGAATACGTCGCTGTCGTGACGGCCGTCGGCCCGTTCAACGAGGGCGCGACGCAGGAAAGCGTCGAGTTCAAGACCAATATTCCCGAGGCGCCGATCTACCGGCTCGAACTAAACGCCACCCTGCCGCCTCGCATCATGGTCAATCCGCCCTGGATGGGAGTGAACGGGCAGCAGCGCGAAGGCCAGTCGCGGCCGCTGATCGTCATGAACAACGGCACCGAGCCGTTCGACATTACCGGCATGAAGGCCAGCCAGCCCTTTCTCCATCCGCAGCTGATGAGCAAGGAGGAGAATCGCTGGAACTTCACCGTGCTGATTCCTTCGTTCTACCGGCCGCCGCCGCAGGGCGAGCAGATCGTCTTCTACACGACTGACAAACAGAAGCCGGAACTGGTCGTGCGCGTCGTGGCCATCGAAGTCCCGCCTCCAATCGAGCTGGTTCCGGAGGAGTTTCGCGAGCGGCTGCAGGGAATCGTGACCGAGCGGGCCCTGCCGACGCAGCCGGCCGCCGGCGGCTCGTAGGCGTGCGGCTGCGGGCGGATTGCCAAGACACTTCAAATCGCCACAATTCGGCGTCTCGAACGAAGCGAGGCGACGATTGGCGGCGAGCCGGCGACGACTAGCAATTGGGTTGATGAGTGGCACCAGCGGCGACGGCGTCGACGCGGTGCTCTGTCATATCTCGGGTCGCGGCGAGGACATGCGGGCCCGCATCGCGACGCATGTCTATCGCCCTTATTCGCGTGAACTGCGTCGGACACTGCTTGACGTCATGGCGCCGGCCGCGACTCGCACCGAGCGGCTCTGCCTGCTCGACATTCGCGTGGGCGAGGTCTTCGCCGATGCGGCGGTGCGCGTGATGCGTCGCGCCCGCGTGCGCCCCTGCGACGTCGCGGTCATTGGCTCGCACGGACAGACCATCTGCCACCTTCCGGCGGATGGCGCGACATGGCAGATCGGCCGGGGCGCGGCGATCGCCGCCCGTACGGGCGTTGCGGTTGTGAGCGACTTCCGCTCGGCCGACATGGCAGCAGGTGGGCACGGCGCGCCGCTCGTGCCATGGACGGACTGGCTGCTGCTCAGAGACCGGCGCAAGTCGCGCGCGATACAAAACGTTGGCGGCATCGCCAACGTGACGTGGCTTCCTGCCGCTGGGTCGCCGGGCGATGTCCGCGCGTTCGACACCGGACCGGGAAACATGGTCATCGACGAATTTGTCCGGCGTTTTTCGCACGGCCGAGCCGAATATGACCGTGGCGGCCGGATGGCGGCCCGCGGCTGCGTGTCGTTGCGCGTGCTCGGTGATTGGTTGCGCGCGCCGTTCTTCCGACAGCGTCCGCCCAGGAGCGCGGGCCGCGAGCAGTTTGGCCGCGAGTTTGTCGATCGGGCATTGCAGCGGCATAAGCGACTCAAGCTGCGGCCGGAGGACTGGGTCGCGACGGCTACGATGCTCACGGCCACGAGCATTGCATCCGCGTACGGCGAGCATCTGCCGAAGGGACTCCACGGCCCGGCGGTCGACGAAGTCATCCTCTGCGGCGGCGGCGCGAAGAATGTGACGCTGCGACGCTGGCTTGCCGAGTTGTTGCCGCGGGTGCCCGTTCGTGTGATCGACGATGTTGGAATCCCGACGGCCGCCAAGGAAGCACTGAGCTTCGCATTGCTCGCCTGCGCGCGGCTGGATCGGACTCCGGCCAATCTGCCGCGCGTGACAGGCGCAAGGCGGCGCGCCGTACTCGGACAGGTGTCTCTGCCATGAAGCGTTTGGTGAGGGACGATCGACTGGGTGTGCGCGGGCACCTGACTACCGAGCAGCGGAATCGCCGGTCGCGATCGATTGATCGTCTTCCGCTCGCGCGGGCACTCGCGATCGTTCAGCAGGAAGACGCGAGGATAGCCCCGGCCGTGCGGCGGGCCGGCCCCGCAATCGTCCGCGCTGTCGGGCTGGTCGAGGCATCGTGGCGGGCGGGCGGACGGCTGATCTACGTCGGCGCCGGCACCAGCGGCCGACTTGGCGTCCTCGATGCAGCCGAGTGTCCGCCGACCTTTCGCAGCGATCCGCAAATGGTTCAGGGTCTCATCGCCGGCGGGCGACGGGCATTGCAGCGGGCTGTCGAAGGGGCTGAAGACGACGAGGCGGCCGGGCGGCAGGCGATGCGGTCGCTGCGGATCGACCGTCGCGACGTCGTCTTCGGAATCGCGACCGGCGGGACGACACCCTACGTTCATGCCGCACTCGCTGAGGCACGGCGCCGCGGAGCCAAGACGATCTTCTTCGCCTGCGTTCCAAAACAGCAGGCCCCTGCAAGAGTGGATGTTGACATCCGCGTCCTTACGGGCCCGGAAGTCCTGACCGGCTCGACGCGGATGAAAGCCGGCCTGGCAACGAAGATGGTGCTGAACTCGATCTCGACTTTGGCGATGGTGCGGATTGGCAAGGTGTATGAAAACCTGATGGTCGATCTCAACGCCTATGCCTGCCGCAAGCTGACGGACCGGGCCACGCGGATCATTGCGACGCTGACCGGGCGGACGTACGCTGACTCCGCCCGGCTGCTGCGGTCCGCTCGCGGACAGGTCAAGATGGCGTTGCTCATGAACGCCGACCTACCCCGCGATGAAGCGGAGCGGCTGTTGAAGCGTCACGGCGGACACGTCCGCGCCGCCCTGGCCGCCCACGGTGGACGACGCACACGAAGGAGAACGGCATGACGCCGCCGCGCGAGTGCGAGATCAGTTTGCGGGTCCGCTACGCCGAAGCTGACCCGATGGGCTACCTGCATCACTCCAAGTTCTTCGAGTACTTCGAGATGGGCCGGACCGAGTTGCTGCGCCTGGCCGGGTTCCGCTATCGCGACTTGGAGGACCGCGGCATCCTCTTTGCGGTGGCGAGGATCGAGTGTCGCTTCAAGGCCCCGGCCCGCTATGACGACGAGTTGGTGCTCAAGACGCGTATCGAGCGGATGACGCGGGCGCGGATCGATCACGTGTACACGCTCACGCGCGACGGCGCACTTCTGGCCGAGGCCAACTCGACGCTGGCCTGCATCGGCCGCGACGGCCGGCTGCAGCCAATCCCGGATCAAATATTCGTGGACATACCTGCCGGGGCGTGAAACGGTCGTCGTCGATCACTCGAACAGTTCGCCTTGCTTCGAGTCCGTGACCCGACTGCTGATCTCCCCGTCAGCGGTTTGCGTGATGATGCGCTCATCGATGCGAACATTTCTCGCGGCGCGAACGATCTTTCGATTCTTCGCAATCCGCGTGATCGAGAATCCCCGCTGCAAGACGTTTTCGTGGCTGCTGGCGTTGAGCCGGCTTTCCAGACCTGTAAAACGCTGGGACTCAGTTGCAAGCCGCGTCAATGCAGAACGCCGCATGCGATCGGCAATCTGTCGCACGACAAGCTGGTCGCGTTCGACGAGTCCGGCCGGGCTGATTCGCATCAATCGCGCTACATCGACCGTCAGGCGCCGCTCGGCAAATGTATTCGCCCGGCTGACGCTCCAGCGGAGGCGATGATCGATCTGCGCAAGGCGCTCGCGGCGCTGGGCCAACACGACCGCCGGCCGCGCCCGGCCGATCGCCAGTTCGTGGTGGTGCAGCAACTCGCGGATTCGCTTCAACCGCCGTGTCAGCGCCAGGTGCAGCCGTCCCGCCGCCTCGTCCACAAGCTGGTGGCGTTGCCGAACGCGCCCGAGCGGGTCGCGAAACCACTCACTCCGCGCGACGCCGTCGAGCCGAACGCGTGCGTGATCGATTGTGCGGCGTGTGTCGCGAACGAGCCGCGACTGCCGCGTGGTCAGGTCATCGATCAGGTCCGACAACACCGGAACGACCAGTTCGGCCGCGGCCGTCGGCGTCGCGGCCCGAACGTCGGCGACAAAGTCGGCGATGGTGAAATCCACCTCGTGACCGACTCCGCTAACGACCGGCACCCGGCTGGCGAAGATCGCGCGGGCGACGATCTCTTCGTTGAAAGCCCACAAGTCCTCGGGCGAACCGCCGCCGCGGCCGACGATCAGGACGTCGATGCCGCCCAGGCGATCGGCCTGGTCGCTGATCCGGCGAATGGCGGTCGCGATCTCTTCGGCCGCGCCTTCGCCCTGTACGCGGACGGGGTAGATCAGCACGTGTATCGCGGGAAAGCGGCGTCGGATCGTCTGGGTGATGTCGCGTACAGCCGCACCGACGAGACTGGTTACCACCGCGATGCGGCGCGGCAGCAGCGGCAGCGGCCGCTTGCGGGCCGACTCGAAGAAGCCCTCCTTCGCCAGTTTTTCCTTGAGCTGCCGGAATGCGAGCTCCAGCGCCCCGACGCCCTGCGGGTCAAGTCGCCTTACCACGAGCTGATACTGGCCGCGCGGCTCGTATACCTCGACCGAGCCGGTCGCGACGACCGCCAGCCCGTCGGCCGGTTTGAAGCGCATCGTCGCCGCGGCCGATCGCCACATGACGCAGCGGACCGCGCACTCGGAGTCCTTCAGCGAGAAGTAGAGATGCCCGCTGGACGGCCGCGCGAGGTCGGAGAGCTCTCCGGCCACGAGCAGCTTTTCCGGCAGCGCGGCCGAAAGGGCCGCCGAGACCATGCGGTTGAGCTGGGTGACCGAGATCGGAGCTTCGGCCGCCTGGCCGGGCCGCGCGCGAGTCATAGCGGATCCTTGCGAAAGCCGTGTTCGATCGACTTGTCGGGGTCGTCGCAGAGCCGCTGGCCGAACAGGACGAAGCCGTTGTTGAGATAAAGTTTGTGGGCGAGGCCGAGCTTTACATCAGACCAGGCGAGCATCGATCGAAAGCTGCGCTGCCGCGCCCAGTCGAGTGTCGTATCGAGCATACGCTGTCCCATGCCGCCGCCGCGTGCCTCCTTACGGAGATAGAGTCGGTGCAACTCGCACTCCCTGCCGTGCGGCGTGACGCCGACCGAGCCGACGATGCGCTCGCCGAATGTCAGCACCCAAAACATGCCGCCGGGATCGAGGTAATGGGCGGGCACATCGTAGAGATCGCGATGGTAACCGGCGTATTCCCACGTAAAGCCGTACTCATCGTGAACGGCCCGGACGACGTCGATGACCGCCTCGTGCATCCACGGCTCGAACGGCCGGATCGCGGCATCCTTATGGCGGGTTGGTTCGACGCGCGACACGGCCTAGTGGTCGGACGATTCGCCGTCTTCGGCGTCGTCACCGTTGGTGCGCGGCGGCGCATCGACGCGAATCCGTTCAACGTGCATGGCCCGGCCGGTTTCGCCATCGACCGTCGCGAGAATGCCGCACAGCCGCACGTCGTCGCTGGCGACCTCGAACGGCTCGGGCATGGCGGTCATCAGATAGTGAGTGATGCGGTCGATCCGCCGGCCGAGTACGGAGTGGTAAGGGCCGGTCATGCCGACGTCGGTGATATAGGCCGTCCCGTTCGGCAGAACGCGTTCGTCGGCCGTTGGGATGTGCGTGTGGGTGCCGAAGACAACGCTCGCCCGGCCGTCCAGATGCCAGCCGAGGGCGACTTTCTCGCTTGTGGTCTCAGCATGGATGTCGACCACGACGATCTTGACCTCCTTCGGCAGCCGCGACATGACGCGATCGATCGCCTGAAACGGGCAATCGACGATCGGCTTCATGAAGAGCCGCCCCATGATCGAGATGACGGCGACCTGAGGGCCCTTGCGCGTCTGGTGGATGGCGAACTCGTGCCCGGCGGCGCGGGTCGGGAAGTTGGCCGGCCGGACAATGCAGTTCGATCGCTGGAGGATCGGAATGATCTCCCCGCGGCGATAGATGTGGTCGCCCATTGTCATGAGATCGACGCCGTAGCGGCGAAGCTTGTCGTAGAGCTGCGGCGTCAGGCCCGAACCACCGGCAATGTTCTCGACGTTGGCGATGACGCAGTCGATCTGCCGATCCCGCACCAGAGCGGCCAGCGCATTGCTGAGGACAAAGCGGCCCGGCCGCCCGACGACATCACCGATGCAGAGGATGTTGATGTCCACGCCGTGGCTCCGATCTTCGCGGCAGTATAACCCGGTGCGGGACCGCCGCACGCGTACAATCTCGGCGGCGATGCCTGAATTGCCCGATATCACGATCTATGTCGAAGCGATGCGCGAGCGCATCGTCGATCACGAGATTCGACGGGTGCGAATCGTAAGCCCGTTCGTGTTGCGCAGCGCTGACCCGCCGGTGGAGGCCATCGAAGGGAAGCGCGTCCGGGAGGTTGGCCGGCGAGGCAAACGAATCGTTCTCGCGCTGGATGACGAGCTGTATCTGGTTATTCACCTGATGATCGCGGGGCGATTTCGCTGGTCGAAACCGGGGGCGAAGCCGCCGGGTCGGATCGGGCTCGCAAGCGTTGAGTTCGAGAACGGCACGCTTGTGCTGACGGAAGCCAGCCCGAAGAAGCGAGCCTCGTTGCACGTCGTCCGGGGCATCGCTGCGCTGGCGCTGCACGATCCGGGTGGGCTTGATGTCCTCGCCGTCGACGGCGACACATTCGCTGCCGCCCTGATCCGCGAAAACCACACGCTGAAACGGGCCCTGACCGATCCGCGACTGTTCTCGGGCATCGGTAACGCCTACTCCGACGAGATCCTTCACGCCGCGCAGCTTTCACCCGTCATGCTGACCACACGGCTGACAGCCGATCAGATCGCACGCTTGCACAAGGCGACTCAGCGCACGCTCATTGAATGGACCGAGCGGTTGCGAAGACAGTTCGCCGGCAAGTTTCCCGGCCCCGGCGAGATCACGGCATTCCGGCCGGACTTCGCCGTCCACGGGCGATTTGGCCAACCTTGCCCAGCCTGCGGCACAAGGGTGCAGCGCATACGCTACGCCGAGAACGAGACAAACTACTGCCCGACGTGCCAGACCGGCGGGCGCGTGTTGGCGGATCGTTCGCTTTCACGATTGTTGAAAGACGACTGGCCGCGAACTGTCGAAGAGTTGGACGAGCGG
>CAZONT010000147.1:0-9133 GCA_964581285.1 uncultured Planctomycetaceae bacterium
AATTCATTCACCGTCTCGCCGAACGCTCGGTGGTCGCGGTCGCCATAGGTCGACTCGAGGAACAGGAGATCCGCCTGCTTGAACGGATCGAAGTTCCGCAAAATCGGTATGCTTCGCGGCCCCAGGTCGCCCGAAAAGACAATCCGCTTCTCCGGACCATCCTCGTTGACCAACAGCTGAATACTTGCCGAGCCCAGCATGTGCCCCGCCTCCGCCCACGTCGCCCGAATCCCCGGCGCGACGTCGACCGGTTTCTGGTAGGGCACCTGGCGGAACTGACCGAGGACCGATTCGGCCTCCTTGGACGTGTAGAGCGGTTGCACGGGCGGCTTTCCCATCCGCGCGTTCTTGCGAGTCCGGCGCTGCGCATCGGACGCCTGTAGCCGCGCCGCATCGAGGACGATCAAGCTGGCCATCTTCGCGGTCGCCGGCGTCGCGTAGATCGGTCCGCGCCATCCGAGTTGTGCGAGAAGCGGCAGCCGTCCGGTGTGATCGAGGTGCCCATGGGTGAGCAGCACGGCGTCGAGCTTCGTGTTCGCCTTGGCCGGCGGGCGATTCAGCGCCTCGCTCCTCTTGCCGCCCTGGAACAGCCCGCAGTCCACCAGCACACGGCCCCGCCGGGTCTCGACCATGTACGCCGACCCGGTGACCTCCCCGCCGGCTGCTCCGATGACCTTGATCTTCATCTTCGTTTCGCCTTCGTTCTGCGGCCGATCGCCGCGGGCCTCAGTCGCTCCCGCACAGCGGGTGGCAGCGTGCGCCGGATCACGTCAACGGCTTCCGCCGGTGAATCCGTCGTCCACCCGAAACGCACTTCTTCCGACGTAAAGACGCCCTCCTTCCGCATGAAGCGGCCCCACGATCGCATGCCCGCCCAAAACGACTCTCCCATCAACACGACCGGAAACGGCCCGATCTTCCCGCACTGGATCAGCGTCGACGCCTCGAAGAGCTCGTCGAGCGTCCCCAGCCCGCCCGGCATGATGATGAACGCGCACGAGTACTTCACGAGCATCACTTTCCGCGCGAAGAAGTAGTGAAACTCGATGCTGCGGTCGACGTATGGATTTTCGCTTTGCTCGTGCGGCAGGATGATGTTGAGGCCGTAACTGACTCCCCCGGCCTCGTAGGCCCCGCGGTTCGCCGCCTCCATGATTCCCGGGCCGCCGCCCGTCAGTGTCGCGAAGCCCGCCCGCGCCAGTTCCGCGCCAACCGCGCGCGCCAGCTTGTAGTAGCGATGCTTCTCTTTGAATCGCGCCGATCCGAACACGGTCACCGCCGGCCCGAGCCGATACAGCCCCTTGAACCCGCGGACAAACTCGTCGTTGATCCGCTTGAGCCGCGCGGCCTCCTTTTCCGGCGTGCGTGCCTCGGCGAGAAACGCCCGCTCACTGTCGCCCGCGCCGCGCGCCGGCAGTTCATAGGCCGGCCGGCCGCCCTTGCGCCATTGCGACGTCCACTGGCGTTCCCACTCGTTGACCGTTTGCCGCTTGCCTGGCATGACTGTCCCGTCCGCCGCGCTGCGCGCGTTTCAAGCTTTTGCCGAGTGCGGCGATTGTATCCGCATCGGGTTTTTCAGTCGCCGCTGGACATGGATGGTACCGTTTCGCACGATGGTGTCAGACCGTTAGCTCCGCGCCACCCGCCCAAACTGCTCCGCCCGCCCCATGCTCAACAGGAACGGATCGGCTTGCTGCCGAGCCGAGAACTCATCCCGATCGTGAATCCCCGCCCATCCATCCATCGCCACGATCTGCCCGATCGCCCCGCCCAGCTGCTCCCCCGGCCCCAACAGGATGATGCAGTCCGGCCCGAACTCGTGCAGCCCCACCCGCACGCTGTGTGTGAAGTCGTACGTCCGCACGACCTGATGTACGAATGTATACCGGTAAAGCTCTGCCGGGTCGGTCAAGATCGGCTTGAACACCTGCCCCCGCCCATCAATCAGCGGAATGATCGGCGGATGCATGTGCATATCGGAAAACTGCTCCACGGCCCGATCCGACGTCGCCGTAAGTAGTGGCGTGTGATACGCCGCGTGCCCCGCCAAAATCATCGGATACGTCCGCGACCCGCGCTTCGTCTCCGGCAGCCGCTGCATCAGCTCCGCAACCGCCTCATCCGTCCCCGCCAGCACCGCATACCCGCCCAGTCGGATCGACCAGAACGCAGTCGGCTCCCGGTCGCGATTGATCGTCGCCAGCGCCGTCTCCACCGCATTCGCGGCCTCCGCGTCCGGCCGCCACTTCTCATCCGTCAGCGGATAGATAAGCTGCCCGCCGCTGCTGTGCTCCTCCTGCAGCAAGCTCATCGTCTGGATCAGCCGAAACGTCTCCTCGAACCCCAGCGACCCGGAGACATGCAGCGCCGTATACCAACCCATCGAGTTCCCGGCGATCGCGACGATCTCATACTCATCGCTGATCAGCGCCGCATCCGCCACCGAGCACACGCAAATCAGCGGCGACGCATGCCGTGTCCGCAGGTGGGTCTCGGGGTCGAACCGCGCCGCCCCGTCCAGCGTGCTGATCGTCGACAGGTTCAGCTCCGCCCGAATCTCATCGGCCTGCGACAGAATGTCCGGATGCGAAGACCGCCCCGGCCGCCGCAGATACCCCAGCTCCGTCGGCCCATAACTCCCCCGCCCCGGACAAACTACCAATGCACGTTTCATCGCCGCATCATCGGCGCGATCCCGCAGCCGATCAACAGCTCGCATCCTTCGGCTAGAATCGATTCAATGGCCGCCGTCCACCCGCTCATCTTCACTCCTCTCTTCCGTCCAAAAGTCTGGGGCGGCCGCAACCTCGAACGACTCCTCGCCAAGCGCCTCCCGCCCAACGAACCCATCGGCGAATCCTGGGAATGCGCCGACCTCGACGAAGGCCAGTCCGTCGTCGCCGCCGGACCGCTCACCGGCCGCACGCTCCACCAGCTCGTCGAAGAGTGGGGCACGGATCTCCTCGGCCGCGCGCCGCTGGCCGGCGGCCGTTTCCCGCTGCTCATCAAGTTCCTCGACGCCGTCCAACCCCTCAGCGTCCAGGTCCACCCCGACGCCGCCACCGCCGCCGCCATCGGCGGCGCAGCCCGCCCCAAGGAAGAAATGTTCTACGTCATCGACGCCGCGCCTGACGGATTCATCTACAACGGACTCCGTCCCGGTACGACTCGCGACGATCTCGCCGAAGCGGTCGGCACAAACGAAGTCGATACCTTGCTTCAGCGCATCCCCGCCCGCCCCGGCCAGTCCTTCCACGTCCCACCGGGAACGCTCCACGCCCTCGGCCGCGGCGTCGTCGTCGCCGAAGTCGAAACCCCTTCCGACACCACCTACCGCCTCTACGACTGGGGCCGCACTCGCACCGGCAAGGACGCAGGCCTCCACGTCGAACAAGCCCTCCGCTCCGTCCGCTTCGACGCCGCGCCGTCCGTCCGGCCGCGCTCACACGTCGGCGGCCTCTTCACCACCGTCACGCGCCTCGTCGAGTGCCCCGCCTTCATCGTGGAAAAAGTCCGCTTCGTCGAAGGCATGGAAATGGAGATCCCCTACGCCGAGCTCGTCGTCTGGATCGTCCTCACAGGCCGCGGTGCCGTGCACTACTCCCCCAATCGAACACAGCCCTTCTCAACCGGCGACGTCGTCGTTCTCCCCGCTGCCCTCAAGGACGGCAAGGTCAAGACCGAGACCGACTGCGTCTGGCTCGAAGTCACCGTCCCTGTCGCCAGCGACCTCGCCGGCCTGCCCCACCCCGACGCACAATCCCTTCGCGCCCGCGAGGGCACGACGAACGCCCCGCTCGCCATCAACATCGACCTGAAAAACAAACCGCCGCCCACGCGCTAGCGAGCATCGGCCCGCTTCCCGATACAATCGAGCCATGCCCACAACTCCCTACGCCCTCGGCATCATCGGTGCCGGCCACATCGCCGCCGTCATCGTCAAGCGTCTCCTCGCCACCGGCTACTACGCCGCCGATCGCATCATCACGGCCCCCTCGCGCGCCCTCGCTTCCCATCCGCTGCCCATCAAGGTCGCCGCCGACGCCCGCGAGGTCGTCACTTCGTCGCGACGCCTGCTCATCTCTGTCACGCCTCAAAAGTTTCCCGACATGGCCCGCTCCATCGCCGACCTCGTCACCCCGGACCACCTGCTCATCTCCGTCATGGCCGGCATGGCCACCGACACGATCGCTGCCGCATTTCCCACCCTCTCCGCCCGCGTCGTCCGTACCATGCCAAACCTTCCCTTCGGTCTCGGCTACGGCGTCACCGGCGTCTTCCGCGGCCGCCACGCCACCGAAGAAGACGCCGAGCATGTCCGCCACCTCTTCAACGCTGGCGGCACGACAGTCGAGATCGCCAACGAAGCCCTCATGGACGCCGTCACCGCCGTCGCCGGCTCCGGCCCCGCCTACTTCTACTATTTTGTGGAGACCATGATCGACGCCGGCGTCGCCGCAGGTCTTTCTCAGGCCGACGCCCAGGTCCTCGCCGCCTACGCCTGCATGGGCGCCGGCGCGATGCTCCTCGACAAAGGCGCGCTGCCGAACGAGCTGCGCAAAGCCGTCACCTCCCCCGGCGGCACGACCGAGGCTGCCATGGAGGTCCTCACGCAGGGCCACGTCGCCATCAGCGTCAAGCAGGCCGTCCTCGCCGCCTTCCGCCGCGGCAACGAACTCGGCAAGCGTCACAACTCCTGACAGGAATTCGCTACTCGGCCGATTGAACGATCGCCATGATCGCCGCCTTCAGCGGCGCAGGCAGTCGCGTCCATGCCTGGATGACGCGCATCAGATCGGCGTCCCCTACCGTCTCGTTCACCGTCGCCAACGCCTCCCCCGTTTCATCGACCTCGGCCTCCGGATCGCGCTCGCCGCGCAGCAGCCGCTCCTGCTTCGCCCGCGTTCGCTGCATCCGCCGTTCCAGTTTCCCCGTCGACTCGAGCAGCAACTCCGTCGACTGGAACCGCTCCGTCGGGTCGGCCTTCAAGCACAGCTCGATCAGCCGGTCCGCCTGCCGCGTCAGCCCCGGCACCAGCTCCGATGCCGGCGCAAAGCTCTCGGTCGGAAGCTGCCCCGTCAGCATCTGGTAAAAGATCACCCCCACCGAATAGATATCGCTTCGCTCGTCGCACGCCGTCACGTCCTCGAGCTGCTCCGGGCTCATGTAGCCCGCCGTCCCGAGCCGTCGCCCGGCCCGCGTCGTGCTGCTGTCGCTCGAGTCCCGCGCATGCGGCGCGATCGCCGCCAGCCCGAAGTCCGCAATCCGCACCACCGCGTTGCGATCCAGCAGAATATTTCCCGGCTTGAGATCGCGGTGCAGGATCCCCTGCTTGTGGGCCGCCTTCAGTCCCGCCACCATCTGCTTCAGGATCGCGACCGCCGTCTGCGGCCGCACCCGGTGCTTGCGGATGATCCGCTCCAGCGAAAGCCCGTCGATGTATTCCATCACGTAGTAGTGCCGCCCGTCGGTCATCCCCGCGTCGTAGATGTCGACGATGTTCGGATGCGTCAGCCGCGTCATGAGGTGAATCTCGCGCACAAACCGCGAGATCACCTCCGTGTGGCTCTCGAGATGCGGCGCGAGGATCTTGATCGCCACCGGCCGCTGCAGTGACTGCTGCACCGCCGCATACACGACGCCCATCCCGCCCTGCCCGATCACGCGCAGCACTTCGTAGCCGGGAATCCGCGGAAACGTGTCCGGCGAGAACCCTGCCCGCGAGACAAAGCTCGGCGGCTGGCTCCCCGCGTCGTTGATGAAGTCGTACGCCTCGATCGCCGCCTTGATCTGGTTCGCCGCGAACGGCGCCGCCCGCACCAGCTCGTCGACGCTGACGGCCCGCCCCGCCTGCCGCGCCTCGCGATAGGTCGCCAGCGCCCGCGCCGCCGCGAGTTCCGACTCGCTCCGCGCCTCCGGGTCGTCGGGCGCAAGGTACGCCCGCTCGAAGTATTCGTCACCCGAATGAAGCTGCGTCTCGGCCATATCGATCAGTAACGCGACGCCGATAAACCCCGGTTCCGCAACAGTTCGTTCAGCTTGATGAGCGCGCGGTGATACAACACGTCCACGCTGCCCGCCGAGCGGTGCATCCGTTCCGCGATCATCTGCGACGTGTGTCCCTCAAAATCGCGCAGCAGGATCACCTCGCGATAATCCTTCGGCAGGTCCTCCAGTACTTCGATCAGGATCGACGAGCTCTCCCGCCGGCCGGCCAGGCTGCTCGGCGAATGTCCAGATGGCGTCCCGAACCCCGAAAACGTTTCGACCTGCTTTTCCTGTCGCACGTCGCGCTTCGCCGCCGCGAAGTTGCGATCAAATACCCGCTTCAGCTCGCGCAAGGCAATGTGCACGATCCAGCGCCGAAAAACCTCCGGCGTGACGTCGGGAATCTTTCGGAAGCGCGTGAACGCCCGCGTGTAGGTCTCCTGGATGATGTCCTCGACCCCCACCCGCGCCCGCGCCGCCCGCGGAATCCGCGCGTTCAGCAATATCTCCAGCCGCGGCATCTGGGATGCAAACAGCCGGTCAAACGCCTCGCGGTCTTCGTCGACCAGCGCTCGTTGCAGCAGTGCCGAAATCTCAGCGTCAGCGTGCGCGTCCGACATAGCCCATCCCGATCATTAACTCGCGGCGGAGCCCTTCAAATCATACGCCCCCGGCTCGCAAAAGCCACGCACGCACCCATTCTTCGCGAAAGAGTACCGGCCAGTCTGACGGCGACCGCGAGCTGCGTACGCCTCGCAAGGCGTCCACTTCCGGACCAACCTATCCGCGAAGCTGAGCCGTAGATTCGATTTCGAAATCACGCTTCAAGGGGGGCCGACTTGCAGCGAGTCTCATTCAGCGACTTTCGGCGACCAGACCTGAACTAGAGAGTATTGCCACAAGCTTCGTCTCGGCAACGGCGATCTCATTCCAATCGTTCCCCCGGACTATCGTGCAAAGCAGAGAGTAGATCGCATCGTGCTCGTTTCCGTTCGCGAGTAACACAAATTGCGGGTTTGACTCAATTTTTTCGACTCGGTGTACCCGCCCACCATCAGTAACAAATGCGTACCGCCAACTACCCCCAAGCGATTTCCCGGAATCCGACGCCGTCACCCAATGGTGGGCGCAGACGGTGCGCTCGTTAGCTTGATGAACTTGGAAGCCGGACCCTCCGATAGGTCGCTCGTCGGGGGCAATCGAACACCCAGGATGCGCCATCGAGTCTCTCGAAGGATCGCGCCACACCGCGAGCAGCTTGCGACGTGCGTGTCTTTCCAGAATGTGTCCGCGACCAGATACGCGCCAGACGCCGCAAGTAGCACCCCCACGATGAACAGTGGCGTTCGCCATCGTATCCTCCTGCCTCGAACGTAGGGCAGAGGTTCGATCGAGGTATTAGCAGCTTTCTCTTCGATCGTCATACGGCGCGTGTGCGTTAGAGCATGACGCGCGCTTACGCCGGCGGCACGCCAAGCTGCCTGCAAATCGCTCGTGCGAGAAACTCGTCGATCTCGCGGTGCCGGGGTACCGTCGCCTGTCGGGTCTTATCCGCGAGGTTGACATAACGGGAGTGTTTCGCGCCTTCTTTGAGCAGCATGCAGCCGAAGTTTTCAAGGTGGCGGATCAGATCACGCCGCTTCACGCGCGGACTCGCGTTCGAACGACACTTGACTTTGGCAAGGCGTCCAGATCGACCGGCGCAAGCATGAGTCGAATCGCATCACGGAGATTCGCCTTCGCCTCCGCCAGCGTGCGCCCTTGTGTCAGTGCGCCGGGAACATCCTCCGACCACCCAACCCACCACTTTCGCCGCTTCAGAATGGTTGCTCGATAGCTCTTCATAACGTGTTCAATTCTATGCCGCGCATTCACCCGGCACCAATCCAGCTCAAAATCGCTCGCTGATGCTCTTCCCCTGCAAAAACAACTGCAGATAATCCCGCCCGCCCGCCTTGCTGTCCGTCCCCGACATGTTGAACCCGCCAAACGGCTGCACGTCCACCAGCGCCCCGGTGCACTTGCGATTCAGATACAGGTTGCCGACGTGAAACTCGTGCCGTGCCCGCTCCAGCCGCGCCCGGTCGTTCGAATACAGCGCCCCCGTCAACCCATACTCCGTGTCATTCGCAATGTGCAGGCACTCATCAAAGTCCCGCGCCTTAATCACCGCCAGCACCGGCCCGAAGATCTCCTCCCGCGCGATCCGAGCAGTCGGCTTGATGTCCGCAATGATCGTCGGCGGCACAAACGAGCCGCCCGCCGGCACCGCCCCATCCGCCAGCACCGCCCGCCCCTCTTTCTTTCCGACCGCGATGTACTCGCTGATCTTCCCCTGCGCCCCCTCGTCGATCACCGCCCCCATCGACACATTCTCGGTTCCCGTCGGGTTGCCCACCGTCAGCTTCCGCGCATGCTCCACCACCAGCGATAGCAGCTTGTCATACACCTTCTCGTGCGCGATCAACCGCGAACACGCCGAACACTTCTGTCCCTGGAATCCAAACGCCGCCTGCACCACGCCCTGCGCCGCCGCATCGAGATTGGTCACCGTCTCATCGACGACGATCCCGTCCTTCCCGCCCATCTCCAGCACCGTACGCTTCAGCCACTTCTGCCCCGGCTGCACCTTCGCCGCCTTCTCAAAGATGCCCAGGCCGACGTCGCGCGAACCGGTGAATGACACAAACCGCGTCAGCGGATGGCACACGAGCGTATCGCCCACCTCCGCCCCCGCCCCCGGACAGAAGTTCAGCACGCCCGGCGGCAGCATCACCTCTTCCATCAGCTCGACAAACTTCGCCGCGATGATCGGCGACAAGCTCGACGGCTTCAGCACTACCGTGTTCCCCGTCACGATCGCCGCCGTCGCCATGCCGACGCAGATCGCCAGCGGAAAGTTCCACGGCGGAATCACCACGCCCACCCCCAGCGGGATGTACCGAACCTCATTCTCCTCGCCCGGATACTGCGTCGTCGGGTGCGACCCAGCCAGCCGCACGGCCTCGCGCGCGTAAAATTCGAGAAAGTCGATCGCCTCGCACGTATCGGCGTACGCCTCCAGCCACGGCTTGCTCTCCTCGTAGCACATCCACGCCGAAAACTCGTACACCCGCCGCCGCATGATCGCCGCCGCCCGCACGAG
>CAZONT010000148.1:0-3149 GCA_964581285.1 uncultured Planctomycetaceae bacterium
TGCCGGATCACCCGCCGATGAGCTTCGAAATCGTCGGGCTGATCGATCGGCGGCGAGTGAGCAGCCACCAGCTGCCGATGGCGTGGACGTCGATCACGGCTGTTCAGCAGGCGAGCCAGTCGCCGGGGAAGATCAAGGCGATCGACTTCATGGTCGCCGACGACAGCGAGGAAGGCATCAACAAGGCGGCGGACGCGATTCGGAAGATCGTGCGCAAGCGCGACAAGACGCTGAAAGTGAATACGACGGCACTGCAACTGCGGCAGCTGCGGGCGGCGCAGGGCCAGCTTCAGTTTGTGCTGATGCTGATTTCGTGCGTGGCGCTGCTGACGGCGTTTTTCATCATCCTGTCGACGATGAGCATGGGGGTGAGCGAGCGGATCAACCAGCTTGGCCTCATGCGGTGCGTCGGCATGACGCGGGCACAAGTGCTGGGGCTGGTGCTAATCGAAGTACTGCCGCTGGGTGTGGTTGCGGTGATCCTCGGATTGCCGCTGGGCACGGCGCTGCAGTACGCGACGATGAAGCTGGTGCCGGAGTACGTCGGGCAACTGGTTGTGAGCCGGACGGGGATCGTGCTGGCGGTTGCGGGCGGGATCGGCACCGCATTGCTCGGGGCGATCGGTCCGGCGATACGTGCGGCGCTCATTTCACCGGTCGAAGCGACGCGAGCGGCGCCGCAGCGACACGCATTCGGGCTGGAACTGGCGGCCGCCGCGGCGGGCGTGGCGCTGCTGGTGGTGCGGTATTTCCTGATGGGCAGCATTACGAGCCAAACGACGCACTTCATGGCGATGGCGCTTTGCGGGCTCGTGCTGCTTTATGCCGGATATACGCTGATAGCGCCGCTCGTCGTCATCGTGCTGGGCGAGCCGGCGGTGCGGCTGGCGGCGCGGGTCTTGCAGTTGCGGCGGCAGCTTGTGGCCGACCAGGTGGGGCGACGGCCTTGGCGGTCGGCGGCGGTTTGCTGCGGCCTGATGGTCGGGCTGTCGCTGATCGTGGCCCTGCAGGTTCACAGTGAGTCGATCAAGGCCGGCTGGCAGTTTCCGAAAGAGTTTCCGGAGGCGATGGTCTATTCGTGGGAAGACATCCCGCTGGAACGGATGATCGCGGCGTCGAAGGTGGAGGGCATCGCCCGTGGTGCGGCAACCGTGGCGGATGATGCTCGCTGCAAACTGGTAGGCAAGGGCGGCGGGTTTCTCGGAATCATCGATCCGTTCTATCGATTCATCGCGAGCGACCCTGAGACCTTTCCGAACGTGATCAAGCTGGCGTACCTCGAGGGGAACGAGGCGGACGCCCTGCGGAAGCTGAAGGCGGGCGGGCACATCCTGGCGACGCGCGAGTTCAGCCAGGCACGGAAGATCCATCTGGGTGACGAGGTGACGCTGAAGGTCGGTGATGCGGAGGCGAAGTTCACGGTCGCAGGCGTCGTGGCGTCACCGGCGATCGACATTGCGGTGAGTTTCTTCAACGCGGGCGGCGAATTCCAGGTTTACGCGGTTGGCTCGTTCATCGGGACACTGGCCGACGACAAGAGGCTCTTTGGGCGCGAGATCGGGCGGATGCTGCTGTTCAATTTTGACCGGCCGGCGGACTCGCGCTACGAGCCGGGGATCGCCGAACAGTTCGGGTCGCTGCGCCGAAAGCCAACTCGAGACGCGGCGGGGCGGATTGTCGAGGCGGGCGAATATGGCGAGGACGAGTCGGCGGCGGGGACGGTCGACGAGAATGCGACATTTCAGCGAATCAAGGCGGAGATGAAGGTGCCGAGCGGAAACGTCGCGACGGCGACCGTGAGCCAGCTGAAGCAGAGCATCGATCGCAACATTGATCGCGTCACGATGCTGCTGGCGGCAATACCGACGGTGGGACTGATCGTAGCGGCGCTGGGCGTGGCGAACCTGATGATGGCCAACGTGGCAAGTCGCCAGCGGCAGATCGCGGTACTCCGCGCGGTGGGGGCGACGCAATTTCAGATGATCCGCATCGTGGTGGCGGAGGCGCTGATCCTCGGTTTGATCGGGAGCTTGCTCGGACTGACGATGGGGTTGCACCTGGGGCGGAGCAGCACGAGTCTGACAGCGACGCTGTGGGGCTTCGAGCCGAAGTTCGCGGTCCCGTGGCCGATGGTATTGCTTGGGGCGGGGATGGCGGTGCTCCTGTGTCTGTTGGCGGCGCTGGGACCGGCGCGGATTGCCAGCCGGAGCAACATCGTTGCGGCGTTGCAGGCCGCATGACTCAGCGATAGCGCGGGAAGAAATCCACCTCGGGCCAGCGCTGGGTTTCGTGAATGGCTCGCTCGATCTCCTTCCGTGCCGCGCCGAGCAATGCGGGCTCGCCCTCTTCATGATGTGGGCGAGCGTTGAAGAGAAGCGCCCAGTCTACGCCGTCGGCCTGGTGCTGGATGAACGTCGATATTCCGGGCAGGCCGCCATTTTTGCTGAACATGCAGCGGTCGCCGACGGGGCGGACCTGGTCCCAGCCGAGGCCGAACCATGAGTTGTTGGGGCGCGGTCCGAGCGGCGGCGGGGGCTCGGCGACCATCTGCTCGAACATCGCGTCACTCAGGAATGGCTTGCCGCCGCTGCCGTCGATGGCGACAAGAAAGCGGACCACGTCGACGGATGACGCGAGCCAACCGCCGGCGGCATTGGACATGAGGTCGTGGCCGCCGGGAAGTATGTGCTCGGATTCGGGGAGGTAGCGACGGACCTCGTTGAGGACGTAATCGGGGCCGCGATCGTCGATGCGGACGCGGTGGAGACCCATCGGGGCGAGCGTGATTCGGCGCACGGCCGCAGGATAGGGTTCTCCGGTCACGCGTTCGATGATCTGTCCGAGGACAACGTAACCGAAGTTTGAGTAGGCGGCGCGGGTTCCGGAGTCGAAATCGAGCGGGCGGCGAAGCATGTAACGGATGAGATCGTCGGGAGTCACCGGGCGACGGATACGGAGTTCGCGCGCGACGCGGCGACCGAACGAGGAGGGGTCGCCGCTAAGCTTGCGATCCCAGCCGCCGGAGTGATTGAGCAACATGCGGACGGTAATCTGGCGGATGCGGGAATCGCCCGGCCGGCCATCGGCGGCCATGAGGAACTCGAGACGCTTGAAGGCCGGCTCGTCGAGCGTCAGCTTGCCGGTTTCGA
>CAZONT010000148.1:3159-9133 GCA_964581285.1 uncultured Planctomycetaceae bacterium
ACGGTGGCGGCGGTGATCGACTTCGAGACGCTTGCCAGCAGAAAGAGCGACGCGGGGTGGACAGACTCATCCTGCTGGACGTTAGCCAGGCCGTAGCCGCGGGCGAGGACAAGTCGGCCGTTTCGGGCGATGGCGAGCGAGGCAACCGGGACGCCGAAGCGGTCGAGGATGCCGCGGATGATGCCGTCGAAGCGTTCGAGACCGGGCGCGGCCTCGCCGGTCATGGGAATGGATTGGGCGGCCGTTGGCTGCCCGAAGACCGGGAGTGCGATTAAAAAAGCAAAGGCGGCAGTCGTCGCAAGTCGAAACATGGCAAGCGAACTCCGGGGCCGCGGTACGTTATCGGCGGCATCGCATGCGGGCGAGCGACACGGCTTTGACGGTTTCGGCGACGGCGGGTTCAATCGGCCGTCGTCGCGTGTTGGAGAGTTGAAATGAGTATTCCAGTCACGACTACTTTCACAATCGAGGGCTATCGCATCCAGCGTTACCTCGGCGTGGTGCGAGGGATCATCGTTCGCGCGCCCACGATTACGCAGAATATCTTCGGCGGCTTGAAGTCGATTATCGGCGGCCACATCGGGGCTTACACCGAGATGTGCGAGCAGGCACGGCAGCAGGCGTACGAACTGCTGGTCGATCACGCGGTCGCGGTTGGCGCAAACGCGATCGTGGGACTGCGCTACGATGCGTCGGACGTTGCCAAGGGTGGCACGGAAGTTCTCTGCTACGGCACGGCGGTCGTCATCGCACCAGAGACGGCGTAAGGCGACGGCCCGATTCCAGTCCCCACCTGTCTGATTCTCGGCCGCAATGTTCTCGGCCCCAGCTCATTGATAATCAACATTAACAAGTCTATCAGTCGGCCCGATGTGGGGGCGAGGCCGAGACTCCGGGCTCAGCGTCCGCGGCCGGCTCGGCGTCGAGGCATCGGACGGCTGATCGACGCTCTTCGCATGCGGGTTCGGACCGTGCGCTTGCGCGGGAATCCGCGAACGAGTATTACCGGCCGTTTGGGGGCATCCATGAATCGGGGTAACTTCCTTGGCAAGCGATTGACGATTGCGTTGTTGGTCGGCGCGGCGGCGTTGACAGCTTGCACACCACTACCGTTTCTTGACGCGTTGCTGGGCCTTCCGGAGAAGGAACAGGACCCGACTTCGAACTCACAGAACATCGACCCGGCGCCGGCGGAAAAGATCAAGACACTGGCCGGGATGTGGCGGCTCGAGTTTGGCGGCTCGTTCAGCGGCTCGTGGGACGCTCCGAACAACCTGTTCATCTCGTACGCCGGCAGCGAGCCGTTTGGCAGCGGCCCGTCGGGGAACAGCGAGCTAACATACGTCGTCTTTGACCCGGCGAATTTTCTCATTCAGACGTACAACTACGATCAGCAAAACAACACCGTGCGCATGGATTCGCCGCAGAACGACGGCATCCTGGGGCGGCAGTTTCAACTCGTTGACGGCGTGTTTACGTCGGGCGAGGTGCTCTTCGGGAGCGGTGGCGACCCGAACATCGAGCAGAAGGTCACCGGCGTCGTGGAGATCACCGTTCACGACGAGACGATGAGCGGCAAGCTCGTCCAGCGGTTGTCCCTCAAGGCGCTGGCGGACATTCCGGAAGACACGAACGCGGGGCGGCCGGCGATTCCGTTGGGCTACTCGGCGACGTACACGGCGATACAGAATATCGAATTCAAGGGCACGCCACCGCCGTCCGCGCTGTACCCGGGTTCGACGTGGCAGCTGAACTAGTCGGCTAACGGCTTATTATCGCGACAAGAGCACTCGGGGCCGATTTCCACCGCCGGAAGTCGCCCCGAGTTTTTGCGCGCGAACCATGTGCGTCAGGGGTAGATCACGCTCCGGCTTTCCAGCCGTAGTCCTGGTAATGGTGCTCGACGCGCCCGTCGGGCCAGAGATCGAGGACGCCGAAACCTTCCTTGACGCCCTCGCGCGGGCCCTTCCACCAGTTACCACAGACGGCACCGTCGCATATCACGGTCATGCCGCGATATTCGATGCGGTCGAGCTGGTGGACATGGCCGGAGAGACACAGGCGGACGTTGTGGTCGGCGTAGAGCTTGAGCCGCTCGACGGTGTCGCCACAGACCAGACTGTTCGAAAATTCCCACTTGTTCTGCTTGTAGGTGCCGGGAAACGCGAAGGCGGTGACGGTCATCATCGGGATGTGCTCGCAGATGGCTATGGGCGTGCCCGGCTTGCAGCGTTTGAGGCGCCCGGCGAGCCACTCCATCTGCGGTCGATCGAGGCCGCCTTCGTAAATCTGGGCGGGGTCGGCGGCAGGTTGCACATTGTCGAGCACGAAGAAGCGCCAGCCCTTGTGCTCGAACTCGTAGTATGTCTCGGCGAGTCGCAACAAGTCTTTGGCAAGCGACTTTCCGTAGCCGGGGGACTTGGGAGTCACGCCGTCGCGGTTCATCCAGCCGAAGACGTCGTGATTGCCGAGCGTGTTGTGGACCGCGAGATCGGTGTTATCGGCGAGGACCTTCTTGTAGAGTTCGAACAACTCTTTCGCTCGCTGCGGCGAGGCCTCGAGGACGTCGAAGACCAAATCCCCGCCTGTCAGGATGAAATCGGGCTTCTGTTTCAAGTCGTGAACAGCCCTGAGGCATTGAGCAAGACCCTTCGGGGCTGACAGTTCGGGCTCAATATGGATGTCGGACAGGTGGACGAATCGAAAGCTGCCGGCGGCGTCGCGTGGCGGAGCAGGCGCCTGCCCAGCGGCCGAGCCGGGCAAGAGTGCGGCGAGTCCGGCGCCGACTGCGCCGTGAAGAAAATCGCGCCGCGACGGCGTGGTCATTTGAATACTCCTTTGGCTCGCGCGGTTATCCGATCAGGCGGCGGGCTTCGGCTTCGATGTCGCGCGGTGAAAGGCCCACGTACGTGAGGACCTCCTCGGGCGTCCGGGCGCTCTTTGGAATCCGACGGCAGGTCATGCCGTGGACGCACACTCCGCCATGCTCGGCCGCAGCGAGCGCGACCGCATCGGCCAGGCCGCCAACGTAATTGTCCTCTACGACCAAGACGCGACCGTTCGACGATTTCGCGGCCCGCAGGATCGGCTCAATCTTGAGCGGGAACGAATAAGCGTCGACAAGCTTCGCCGGAACATCCGCCGCCGCCAGCGAAGCCACGACCTGCTTGCAGACGTGGACCATGTAGCCGGCGGAGACGATGGTCAGCGCTTCGTTGCCCTTTCCGCCGGCGAGCACGTGCGAACCACCGATCTCAAACGACTGGTCGGGCTTGTAGAGCAACGGAACGTCGGGGCGATGGGTTCGCAGAAAGCACATGCCGGGGTGGTTGGCGGCAAGCCACGTGCAGTAGAACGCAGAGACGGCGTCGCTGGGATGGAAGGTAACACAGACAGGCGCACCGAGACCGTTGTCGGCGAGGGAAGCCGAGCGGAAATAGGCGACGTCATGCAAACTCATCTGGCTGGGGCCGTCGGCGGCAAGGGAGACGCCGGCGTGTGAACCGACGAGCTTGATGTTGGCGCGGGTGATCTGGGCCATCTCGACCTGGTCGTAGGCACGCGCAAGGAACTTGGCGAACGAGCTGACGAAGGGGATGAAGCCGGCCGCGGCAGCGCCGGCGGCGGCCGAAACAATGTTCTGCTCGGCGATCTTGCCTTCGAAGAAGCGATTCGGGAGGGCTTTGGCGAAGATGTCGGCGAACGTGGAATTGGAGACGTCGCCGTCGAGGGCAATCACGCGCTCGTCGGCCTTGCCGAGTGCGAGCAGGGCGGCACCGTAGGCGCGGCGGGTTCCGCAGGCGTTCTTGTCGACAACGCCGGAGAGGCCGGCGTCCTTCATGGCTGATGCAAAGTCGGGCCGCGCGATCACGTGGCGCGGCAGCGGCCTGCAATCGGGCGGCACGCCCGGCCCCGGCAGCGAGACGCCGCCGACCTTGACGTGGAGGCGGGCGGCCGTGGCGTCCAGTTCGGACTCGCCCTGCGGCAGCTCCTTTTCCGTCAGTGGCTTGCCGTGGTGGCCCTGATCCTGCAGGAGCGGAACGCCCCACCCCTTGATTGTGCGAGCAACGACGGCGACGGGGCGATCGGCCGGCTTTGAAGCGGCAAGAATCTCGTCGGCGTTGTGGCCGTCGATGGTGCGGACGAGCCAACCGAATGCGGCGAGCTTGGCCGCTAGCACATCAGCAGACTGCTGGTGCGAGACGTGGGCGGCCTGGCCCTGGCCGTTGCAGTTGAAGAAAGCGGTGACATTGGCGAGGCGGTGGTCGACGGTGAAGTCCGCGGCTTCCCAGATCTGGCCTTCGCGCGATTCTCCGTCGCCGATGACGACGAAGATCCGTTTGTCGACGCCGCGCAGGCGTGCCGCAAGCGCGAGGCCGGCTCCGACAGAAAGGCCCTGGCCGAGCGAACCGGTGGCGGCGTCAAAGAATGGAAAGCCCTCGGCAGGATTGGGGTGGCCATCGAGCGGGCTGTCTTGTTCACGAAGCGAGAGGAGGTCGTTCATGGCGAGCGGCCGGGCAGATTCGCGATCGCGACCGACGACGCCGCCGATATCCGCATAAACGGCGTAGAGGGCGGGGACGGCGTGGCCCTCCGAGAGCACGAGCCGATCGGCGCCGGCACGCCACGGGTCGCGCGGATCGAAACGCATGACTCGGTGCACAAGCGTGATGAGGATGTGCAGTATCGCGAGACTGCTCGAAGGGTGGCCGGAGCCGGAGGCCGTGGTCATACGGAGAACGTGTTTTGCGAGTTCGATGGCCTTGGCGTCGACGTCGCGGGCAAAGCTCATGGAAGTTTCCCTCTCCTTCTGGGGCGGCACTGCCGGAGCGGGCGTGCCGCAAAACTCGCAGCGTATCGCGACGATCGTCGGAAGCCAACGCGTCGATTGCCGGGCGGCCCTGCTCCAAACGAAAAAAGAATCGGCAGCCCAAAGGGCTGCCGATTCAAGAGACAAGACTGCGAATCCGGCCGTACTTACGGCAAGAAACAAGCGTCCGAACGACTTCCGAGCGACATGGTTCCGGACGTCACCTGTCCGACGGTCGCCAGCGTAATCGTGGGGTACGCGAAACCCGGATCAACGATGGGGCTTTGAGGACTAATCAACGAATAGATGTTGTCGTTGGGTCGGCCATTCGGGCCATTCAGGCCATTCAGGCCAACGCCCGGCTCCTTGCTCGATTCCGCGTGGCCGTCCTGGAAGAGGACATTGCTGACCTCGCGGTTCGTATGGTTGGCGCTATTGCCCTTGAACGACGACTTGCGATCTTCGGTAACGACCGTGGTGACACCGCCCTTGACCTTCGGATTCGCATCGCCCATGACCGGCCAGCGCGGATCGGTCCCGGCAGTGCCGAGCGGCTTCGGGCGCGTCTGTGCTGTCGTCGACGTTGCGTGCTGGTACTGGTAGCCGTAGCTCAGCCGCGTCGAATCCAGGAAGTCGTAGTCTTTCGTGTAATCCTGCTCGGGATCCGGCTGGTCGTTGGTGCTCGGGCAGATGAACTGCTTGGGGGTCGAGTTCAGTCCGCGGAGAAGCAACCAGAGATCAATGGTCGGGCTCGCGTTGGTGTCGCCGAGAGTCGACGGAATCTGAGCCGCCGCTGTAATGTTTCGCAGCGCCGGATCAAACAGCTTGACGATGTTTCCCGGGCTTGGGCCGGCGTACATCGGGAAGGTGTCGCCGTCGGCCGCGTAGATGTGCATTCCCTGGCCGATGCCGCGCTGGTTCGCCAGACAAACGGTCCGCTTGGACAATTCGCGGGCTCGCGACAGCGAGGGCAGCAGGATCGAGATCAGAAGCGCGATGATGGCGACCACCACCAGCAGCTCGATCAGCGTAAAACCCCACCTGCGTTTCTTGTTCATTGCAGTCTCCTTCTTTGCCAGCGAGCACAATCACGCACGACGGATGCGAGAGCGACTGTCGGGCGGCCTTCACGGAATAGGACTTATTAGGACGATCGACCGAGGC
>CAZONT010000149.1:0-8855 GCA_964581285.1 uncultured Planctomycetaceae bacterium
TCAAGGAAGAGAACGGCGAGAAGAAGCTCGCCTTCGAGGGTGTCGAGACGACCGGGCCGTCGGAGCCGGCGCTGGCCGCGACCGGGGCGGAGACGACGTAGGCGATCGGACGATTCATGAGTTCATCAAGCCCGGCCGTGCGCGGCCGGGCTTTTTTTTGCGCCGACTTTCGCCGTGGGTCTGCTACGGGGCGAGCAGCAGGACGGCGAGAAGCGCGGCGTCGGCGGAGTTGACGATCCCACTATGGTCGATGTCGGCGGCACAGGCGGCGAGACTGGGGGCGGTGGGCGCGAGCAGCTCGCGGACAAAGGCGCTGATGTCGAGGCCGTCGCGGCGGGAGTCGCCATTGATGTCGCCGCTGCCCTGATTGGCGCAGGGAGCGGAGAAGCGGAGGTCGGCGACGATGGGGAGGTGGTCGGAGGTGTTGGCTTCAAGGGTGTCGCCCGCCTGCAGACCGGCGGCTGCGAGGGCGGCGGGGGTCATCGTGTTGGTGTTGAGGATGAACTTGCTGGCGACAGTGACGGCGCTGTCGGTGAGCATCATGCGGTCGAGGGCGGAGGGCGGGAAGCTGGTACTGCCCTGCCAGGTGAAGTTGGCGCCGGTGAAAGGATCGACCGGGTTGAGGTTGAGGATGTCGGTGACGTCCCAATCGCCCTTCACGTCGGGGCCGAAGGTGGCTTCGTCCTGGATGTCGCCGGAGAGAAGCGTCTGTTCGGGCTGGGGGCCGCCGACGAGGTTGAAGTCACCGAGGACGAGCATGGGGGTATTCGGCGGGAGGACGACGGTGTCGCCGGAGGGGCGGGCGTTGCCGCGGGCGTCGCCGAGCCAGTTGGCGATGGCGTCGGCGCTGCGCTGGCGGCTGGCGTCTTCGGAGCCGCCGGGGTTGCCGCAGCACTTGAGGTGCACGCCGAGGAGGTAGAGATCGAGCGGGTAGGAGGCATTTGGGAGGTCGGCAAGGGCGATGGTGACGCCGCGGGTCGAGGAAGTCGGGAGCGTGTCGGTGCGGGTGAGCGTGAGCGGAAAGCGCGAGGCGAGGGCGTTGCGGGTGCCGGCGAGGATCCCGAAGTGGACCTGCCAGCCGGGGGCGGCGATGGGGAGGATGGTGTTGAGCCGGGCGGCGATTGCGGCGGCCGTGACGCCGGAGGGGATTTCCTCAAAGCAGATGATGTCGGGGTGCATGGCGGTCAGGATGCGGTTGAACTCGGGGTCGGCGGCGGGGTTGGCGATGAAGTTCTGCTGGGTGTTGTAGGCCATGACGCGAACGTCGAGGGGCTGGTCCTTGGAGTAGTCGCCGGCGAGGGGGTTGAGGGCGGGGGCGGGGGAAGCGGCCAGGCCGAGTGCGAAGGCGAAAGCAAGCGAAAGGGCGACGGAGCGAGTGGTGATTGCCATTGTCACGGGTCTATTCTACCGAGTCGTGCCCAAAATCAGTTGCGAGAATCGGGTTCGAGGCGTTTGAGCAGGAGCGGGAGGCGAGGGCAGAACGTCCGGGGTCACGGGTCTTGGGGCATCGGGCGGGTTGAAAGGCAGAAGCGGAGAGCGGGGAGTCGCTTGATGCCGCACGCGGCCTGGAGGGCGGGCACGTCGAAAGAACTTTTGTGCGGCATTGAGCGACATCGAACGACAATCGCCAGCGGGTGGCAGTTGGGTGTGCCAAGTAGGATGGCAGTGGGGATGCCGACTCGAAACGCAGAAACGCTGAAAAGCCAAAACGCTGAAATGGGCCGGGTTGGAATGGGGGCGATCCGCAAGAAGTTAGAACGGTGAGAATTTCGATTTGGCGGGGGATCGATCTCTGGGCGTTGCTTGGCGCTAATTGGCAGACCATCGCAGATTGCCTCGGCGGCATAAACGGGCCTCGCTTTCGGTGCGCGCAGCATCGCCGCGGCCGCGCGGGCGGTGCGTGCGCGCAGGATCGCCGTGTGGTGCGGTTAGGCGTCCAGTGCGGGAGCGACGTGCCCCGCGATTTCTCTGACATAGAGGTCTGCCGGCGTTCCACGGGACGGGCCAAGAAGTGAAAGGCAGCAAGGCCAAAGACCCTGAAATCGTGGCGAGGCGAGAATTTGAGGCGGTGCAGAGGAAGTGCACGGGCAAATCCCGGCGAGCCGGGACGTATGCCACGCAATCCTGGCGTGTTCGGGGCGCGCGGCGCAAGAAAAAAACGCCGCGCCTCATCGGCGCGGCGATCTTGGCTCTCCTCGGTGGGGCTTCCGCGTCCTGCTCGGCCTACCAACGTGACCATTCGCCGGTCTGCGAGACTTCAGAGAGTGCGCTTCCTTTTCTTGCGCGAGCGCTTCGGCGAATCTTACCGCGACGTCGAAGCAGTCTTCGTCGATCCAATCCCGAAGGACGCGCGCCATGGCAGTTCGGTGATTCCGTCGTCCAAGCGCGGTTAGCAGGCGTGTCCAATACCGCTTGGGTATCGGGCTGCGCCCAGTCTTTGCCGAAGCTGGGCTGGGCGAATTGATCGAGCGAGTCGGTCGAGCAGGCACAGGCAAACCCCGCTGTGAACCAGCCCTCTTCCCACACCGTCCAATCGGCTCGGTGGGCTTCAGACTTTGCGGCAGCCCACAGTTCATCGTTCCAACCGTTGTGGCCCTTGAGCCAAAGCTTTCCCTTCTTCCATCCGTCTGCGAATGCCTCGCTGCCGCGTCGCGTTGCAGGATCGGTGCTTCCCAAGCCGGACAAGACCGATTGCCGGTAATACAGAATCCACATCGGGTTCCTTGTCAAATCAGCTCTCGCTGCAGAGCCGTGTTGACCCTGCACTCCGGTAGTGGTGGAGCCGTTCTGCGGCCCCTTCGATGCTACGTTTACCTTGCTGTCCTTGTTCATGATGGGGCTCCTATCAATTGATCTATTGCCGCTCAGTGGAAGTCCGACCGACCGACGGCGGCCTGCGCCGATCAAGGTTGTCGACTATCAATGCGCGCGGATAACAGACGGAGCGCAAGAAAAATGGATGAAAACGGAATTACCCAAGAACATGGACGACCGTTTGCGGAATCCAGTGAAGCGCTGCAAAGGCAAAACGCCGAGCGCACGGCACGAACTGTAACCATCGATTACCGCTAGCGCGGAAGTGCGTAATGGTCAGCTCTTGTTCAAACCAGCATCTGGACCGCTCGTTTGCGCGGAGACTGACACGATGTGGCTAAGGGCTGCAGTCACCGGCAGGGTTTGGATGGAAAACCGAGCTCATGAAGAGCTTTTTCGAAGTTGTTTCTTGCACGACGAAACAAGTGCTTTGTTGCACACACACTTCTGGAGAGGCGTTCCGCCACGTCTTTGTCAGATAGGCCTTTTAGTATTTTCAGGCACAGGACAGTCCGCTCATCGGCTGGCAATCGCTTGAATGCGCGCCGAATATCTCTTCGCTCTTCGTCGACGCACAGCGCTTGACCCGCCTCCGGACATGTTTCGACCAGCGCCGATCCGATCGATTCGTGCGCGAGTTCGAAATTCGCGATCAGCCGTACGCGACCATCTTGGCGGATCTTCGCCTGACACTGATTCCTCGCGACACATCCGACCCAGGTACAAATTTTGAATCCACGATCCTCGTATCGCGGGAGTGCCCGCTGCACCTCAAGCAACGATTGCTGAATCACATCGTCGTGGTCGCATGGAGGTATCCTGTGATTATTAGCGATCCGGTGCAGCAGACCGCTGAGTCCTTGGGCGATCAGCTGAGTCGCGCCGCGATAGTCGCGCGCGGCGATGCGCTCCTTGACGAGTTGATCAAATGATCTTCTGGGAATGCGTGGCGAGGGCAGGGAGGCCATGCGAGGGCTGACCACCTTTCGAATTCCACTCGCACCGAGTTCGCCGCCACCGCGAGGCGGACCACCAACGACCGATCCTTTCTCGCCTTCCTCCTCTAAACTATAGAAGTCTATGCGCGATCCGAACGAGATGAGCGCCGGATCACGAAATTTTGTCGAGGCGAGTTGGTTCGTCGGTGTTTTCTAAATCCTTGATCCGGCGATCGATCACCTCAATGCGTTCGTCAAGTCGTTCGAGGAGAGAGCTTGTGCCGGCCTCCCTATCTGCTTCCATCTTGAGGCGCAGGATGCCGCCGAACCTGATCCAGAGTGCTGCCACAATGCCGACGCCGACTAGGAGCCAATGAATGGAAGTCGACACGCCGCTGGCGGATCCGACAAGCATCGCGGCCACTGCGGTGAGCGTGAGACCAAGAATTGTGCACCACAATATTCGGTATCCGATTTGCGAAAATCGGCTATTTGTGTGGTGTCGCCTCCTAAGGATCAGGAAGCCGGTGAAGACCGCTGCTTCGAGTCGTCGGTCCCATTCCATGGTGCTCTCGCCGGCGCCTAGGAGGGGCGAGGAGTACAAGCTCACATTGAAGCGCTCAAAGCGGATGGCGTTCTTGTTTGTTGCAGCCGCGTCACCCTTGACCCGATTCAGCGCATTGGCGCGGGCTAGTACTTTGAAGTTGCAGGTGGATACTCCTCCCTGCGGAAGCCGGTCTCGGGACATTGAGCCGCCACAAACCCTAGCAGGTGTAGTCGGCGGTGGTGTGATGTCTTTGCGAGACTGGCGTGGTTCGACGGAGGATCTCGTCGTCGGCTCGTGTGCTGCCGATGGCGTGTTCAAGCGCTCGTCTTGAATTCGTCGCGAAGGTGGCTGCGTCGGTGCTTCCGCAAGCTCCGGCAACAGCAATACCGCGATTGATGCCACCAGTGCCAATATCCAATCTTTTTTCGTCGGTCGATTCGTAGTCATTTAAGGCGCTCCGTTCGCGTGTATATGGATTGATGCCGTTCCGCGGGTTCCTGAGCGCCGAAAAGCCATCACGGATTCACTTTTCGGATAACGGCTAACTCTGAGAACCGGGTGCCCGGCGCTGATGCTGACTGACACGAGCTTTTTGCGAAATCCGCACTATCACGAGCCGAGCGATACGCCCGAGACGCTGGACTATGCGCGGATGGCGAAGGTCACACTCGGCGTGGCCGGCGGGCTGGGGCGGATTGCAGGGGTCGTCGGGTCGGGGCGGGTTTGGTCGTAGGCCGGAGGGGGATGCGGCGGTCGATCAGGTCAATGGCGAGCTGGCGGGCGATGTGCGATGACGCGGGGTCGCCGCAGCAGTTTGCGAAGGTTCACGCGATGGTCCTGGCGATGTTGCCGAATTACTTCAACTTGACGCGGCCGATTTCGGTGAAGACGCGGCTGAAGGTCGAGTGATTTCAATCGCGGTGAAAGGATGGTAGGAGTTTTGGTGGTACGGACTCGCATGCCCGCGGCGGATACAATCCGGCCGATATGGCACCGCTTGAGACGACGCCGCGGGCATGGGATGCGGGGACACTGGGCGATCCGCACGCGCAGCCGGACAAGGCGGCCCGCGTGCAGCGGATGTTCGATGCGATTGCGCCGACGTACGAGCGGGTGAATCGCGTGACGTCGGCTGGGCGCGACCGGGTCTGGCGACGGCGGGCGGTGGAACTGGCGGAGGTACGGCCGGACGACCGCGTGCTGGACCTGGCATGCGGGACGGGGGACTTTGCACGGGAGTTTGCGGCGGCGGGTCCGCGCGGCGTGGTGGGGGCGGATTTCTCGGGGGCGATGCTGGAGGAGGCGGCGCGGAAGCAGCGGGCGGAGCCGTGTAACATGCCGATGCAGTGGTGCCGGGCGGATGCGCTGCGGCTGCCGTTTGCGTCGGGGTCGTTTTCGATCACGAGTTGCGCGTTCGGGGTGCGGAACTTTCAGAATCTGGCGGCAGGGCTGCGGGAAATGCACCGCGTGCTGCGGCCGGGCGGACGGGCGGTAATCCTCGAGTTTGACATGCCGCGGTCGTTTTTCGTGCGTGGGGCGTACCAGCTTTATTTTCGACATGTGCTGCCGCGGGTGGCGACACTGATCAGCGGCGACCATAGCGGGGCGTACCGGTACCTGCCGCGGTCGGTCGAGACGTTTGTCGATCGGGAGGGGATGGCCGGGGCACTGTGCGCGGCGGGGTTCGAGCGGCCGGAGGTATATGGGCAGACGCTGGGGATCGCAGTGATCTATGTCGCGGTCAGGTGCGCGGGGAGGGCGGCATGACGCAACGACTGGACACGTTTCGCAAGCCGCGCGAGCAGCCGTGGATCGACGTATGGACGCGGACGGCGCCGAAGTATCGCCGGCGGGCGGTGGTGTTGCTCATCGTTACGGCGGCGCTCTTCGCCGGGTTGTGCATCTTTACGTTCTGGCTGCGGACCGGCACGTACGTGCCGTGGACGAGCGCCGATTATTGGAAGACGATGAAGGAGTCAATTACTCCTTTTGGCGAGAAGCAAGTCACGCTGGTCGATTTTCTGACGTTTCCGATCAGCGTCGAGGAGGCGCCGATCCAGATCGTCATCATGGGGCTGCTGCTGGCGTCGCTGGCGTCCATCCCGATTCTCGTGGGAATTCTCTATCGCTTTCCGTTCTCGCTGATCTTCTGCGCCATGATCGCGTTCTTGGCGGCCATGCCATGGTTTGCAGCGACCATCGCCCTCGGGTGTTACGCGGCTTCGGGGCAACTGCTTCGGATGCGGTTTCGCTATGCCAGCGCGATCGTTGGATTGCTGCCGATCGTTGTGTACTTCATCATGGCGACGCGGCAGCCGCGGAGCGCGTACGCGGCGGCGACGCCGTATGGCTTCAAGCTTTATCTTCCGTGGGTGCTGGCCGTGCTGGGGTCGTGCGTGATTTCGGCGGCGGGGCTCGGCATTGCCAAGCTGATCAACTATCGCCCGGGCGGGATCGCTCCCGTTCTTGCGGCGTTGTTCGCCGTGCCGGTCGTGCTGTTTCATACACAGGTTGGTCGCGACGAGCTGGAATACCGCCTGCTCGAACACCGCTACGGCCCGAACAGCACCAGCGCGTTTCTGAATCGCGACCTGCGCCGCAGCGAAGCGCAGGAGGCCGAGAACACGTGGAAGCGCGCCAAGACGGACATGTTTGGGTCGATTCTTCGGACTCGCATCGCCGAGCAGACCGAGCGAGCGTATGACGACCTGGCTGATGATCGGGCGGCCACCGCCATCGCGTGCGACGAGTTCATCCAGAATTTCATCTGGTCCCGCTACGTGCCGTGTGTGCTCTACATCAAGGGGCGGGCGCTGGACCAGCGGATCAACGCGGCGGTGCTGGCGGACGAGGACCGCATCGAGCATGTCTCGGACGTGCCGAGCGAGCAGTCTCGCCCGGTTTGGGAATTGCTGGCGACGAAGTTCGGCGACACGGTTCCGGCCGACGTGGCTGAGAACAAGCTCGCGATTCTCAATCTTCGGGCGGGCGACATTGCCGCGGCCGAGGCGGCGGTGCGGGTGGTCATCGACCGGCTCGACCCTGCGACGACCCAGCCGGTGGCGGTGCGCAGCGACGAACCGCTCGTGACGCGGTCGCCGCCGTGGAGCACGCTTGACGTCGATCCGACAGCGGAATTGCTGCGGGCGCTGCGGCTTCGCGAGGTCATCGCCTGTTGCCGTGGCGAGCTGCCCGCGCCGTTCGACGAGGCGCGGCCCGATCTTCCGTCGACGCGGAAGCCGATGGTGCATCCGCTGGCGGCGATGGCGAGTCTCGACCCGCACGATCCGCACTATGGCAACCATCTGGCGACGATCGCGGATTCGTTCCCGTGGTCGGGCATCCGGCCGTACATTGCGGCACAGCTGGCACTGCTCGATCCATCGCCGATGCGGCGGATTGAGCGGCTGACGTTTGCGGAGAAGGCGTTCGGCTCGATGTCGGGGTCGGCGGTGTTGCTGTTGCGACACGCGGACGCCCTGAAGGAGTCGGCCCGCTATGCCGAGGCGGCGCAGATGTACAGCCGGCTGACGGAGAAGTATCCCGACTCATGCTGGGCCGGCGAGGCACACGAGCGGCTGATCTTCCTCTCGATGCTAACGCGGCCGGGCTAAAGGTTTTCGCGTGACTGCATGAAAGACTCAGCGGGCGAACGAAGACGAATCATCGTCGGTATCACCGGGGCCAGCGGTGCGATCTATGCCCGTCGCCTGGTTGAATGCCTCGCGGCCGGTGGCGCGGAGGTGCACCTGGTCGTTTCGCCCCACGGGAAGCAACTGTTCGCAGACGAGTTGAAGATGACGACGCTGACGGCGGAGTCGATGGCAGGCGAGCACGCTGCACATGTTCGCATGTATGCCTACAACGACGTGGGCAGCCGGATCGCGTCGGGCTCGTTTCTCACGGACGGGATGATAGTCTGCCCGTGCAGCAGCAATACGCTGGCGGATATCGCAGCCGGCACCGGCTCGAACCTGATTACGCGGGCGGCCCATGTGCATCTGAAGGAGCTGCGGCGGCTCGTCGTCGTTCCGCGCGAGATGCCGCTGTCACGGATTGAAATCGAGAACATGCTTCGAATTACGCAGGCGGGGGGGGTGATCTGTCCGGCGGCGCCGGGATTTTACATGATGCCGCGGTCGGTAGACGATCTCGTCGATTTCGTCGTGGGAAAACTGCTCGACTTAGTGGGCGTGAAGCACGACCTCAAGATTCGCTGGCAGGGTGAGCCGTAAGAGAGATCAAAGGCGGCGGCGGCGGGCAGGCTTAAAGCGGCCGCCGAGGGTCGCGGGGACGGGGCGCTCGGGCTGCTGGATTACGACCGGCGTCACGACTTCTACGGGACCTGGGACGCCGAACTCGCCTCGGGGCGGGGGCGACGGCTTGAAGCCGGCGATTTCGAGGCGCGACAGCTCTTTATTGATGAGCATTTCGATCTTGGTGAGTTCGCTGCCCTGTTCGCGGGTGACGAACGTCACCGCGCGACCGACTGCGCCCATGCGGGCCGTCCGGCCGACGCGGTGGACGTAGACTTCGGTGTCCTGCGGCAGGTCGTA
>CAZONT010000150.1:0-8834 GCA_964581285.1 uncultured Planctomycetaceae bacterium
CGATGGAACGGGAGCGATAGTTGAGTGTGCCTATCGCTCCCACTTTTTTGCGCTCATCCGAGCGAGTGATCCTCATCCGATCACTCGCTTTTTTCTTGCGCTGTGTTTTCGCATTCTCGAACGCCATTTTCACGACCGTTAACTGAATTCGCACTCCCTTCGTGACGATGTCGGCGGCAGCGGCACGTCATCTCCGCGCCGCCGCTTCGTGCTCTGGGAGTGTTCATCATGCCTCCGCCCTCCGGTCCGTCGCGCGGCTCACTCCATCCATCCGCCGATTATCAGCTCGGCCTCGTCGCCTACGAAAACAAGCGCTGGGCCGATGCCATCGCCATCCTCGATCGAATCGCCGACCGATCCGATCTTCCCGGCACTTTGGCCCGATATTACCTCTCCAGCGCCCAACTCCAACTCGGACTCGACGAACTTCGCGCAGCCCGTTTCAAGCAGGCCGAACTCCTGCTCCGCGCCGCCGCAGCCCGCGGCGACCGCACCGCAGACCTCGCCGGCCATCTCGCCGCCGCCTTCGTCGGCCAGGGCCGCTTCGACCTCGCAGCCGATCAATACGAACGACAGATCGCTGCCGGTGCCGGCGCCGAGGCCGACATCCGCCTCGCGCTCGCTTCGTGGAAGCAGGGTAACCGCGAGCGCGCCGTCGAACACCTCCTCCGCGCCGCACGCCGCGAACCCGAAAACGCCGACATCTGCTTTCAACTCGGACTGCTCTACGCCGCTGGCGACGACTACGCCGCCGCTATCGAAGCACTCCGCACCGCCATTCGCCTCGCGCCGCGCTACACCGAAGCCCACGCCCATCTCGGCCTCACCTTCGCTGCGATCGGAAACCCGGCCCTCGCGCTTCGCCACCTCCGCATCGCCCAGCAGTTGCGTCCGGCCGACCCCTACCTTGCCCTGCAGTTGACGTTTGCGACAAAGGCCGCCGCCGAAGCAGGCGCCGCAGACGTCCCCACGGCCGCCTCACCAGGCGCCGCGCCTCCCGACCCGCAGGCCATGCGGCAGCTCAGCGCGGTCATCATCGACGATCCCGAGTTTGTCGAGGCCTTCCTCGCTCTGCCCCAGTCCGGGCTCGATCGCGACCTCTTCGCACTCCTCGCCGCCACCCTTGAGCACGCACTCGAACGCCACCCGGAGTTCGCCGACCTCCATTTCCACTGCTCGCGCGTCTATCAACGACTCGGACGCCGCGACGATGCCATCGCCGCCGCCAACCGCGCTGTCCGCGCCAATCCGCGCTACGTCCAGGCCCTCATCCACCTCGGACGCCTCTACGGCGAAACCGACCGCACCCAGGACGCCATCGATCGCCTCGCCGAGGCCATCGAACGCGGCGGCGACTACCCGGACGTGCACGTCCTGCTCGGCCGGCTCTACCGTCAGCGCGGCGATCGCCCGCGCGCCAAACGCGAATTCGAACGCGCTCTCGAACTGAACTCCGGCTACACCGAGGCCGCCGCCGCCCTCGCCGAGCTGGTTGCATAACGGGGATTGATCAGATGTGCGTCCTGCTCGAAATGCTCGGCCGCGGACTCCTGACCCACCTCTCGGGCGCCTTCGCAAATGTGTTGCCCAGCGACAACCCCGCCGCGATCGACGACCTCGCGCAGGCCGTTCGCGATAACCCGCGCGACTGCCACTCTCGACTCCGGCTCGGCGCCGCTCAACTCCGCGCCAACCGCCTCGTCGCCGCCCGGCAGACCTTCGAAGTCCTCACGAATTGCGACCAACGCTCCCTCCCCGCGCTCGTCGGCCTCGCCTGCGCTCAGGACGAGCTCGGCAACTCCGACGCCGCCCTCGATCGCCTCCGCGTCGCCCAGCGCATCGACCCCGCTAACCCCGCAATTCTCTTCGCGCTCGGACTCTGTCACGAGAAGCGCGGCGAAACCGCCGACGCCGCCGCAATCTACCGCGACGCCGTCGCTCTCTGCCCGACGCTCCGCAACGCGCACGAACGCCTCGCCGCCATTGCCCTCCGCGAAAAGCGACTCGATGATTCCATTGCACACTACGAGGCCCTCTGCGACCTCGACCCTCAGCTCGTCGACCTGCACCTCACCCTCGCGGCCCTACTGACGCAGGTCGGCCGCTATCCCGGCGCAATCCAGCGCTACCAGACCGCCATCGGCCTCGACCCCGCCAACTGGGAAGCCCAGGACGATCTCGTCAACGCCTACGAGAAATCCGGCCTGCTGCGGGAAGCCATTGAGTGTCTTCATCGCATGGCCGAAGCCGAGCCCGAGGCCGCCGATACGCAGGCACGCCTCGGCGAACTCTACGGCCGCATCGGTAACGACGAAGCCGCCCTGCAACATCTCCAGCGCGCCGTCCAGCTCAGCCCCGACTACCTCGAAGCAAACGTCAAGCTCGCCATGCAGCACCTCCGCTCGGGCCGCTTTCAGGAAGCCGCCCGCTGGTTCAACTTCGCAACCGAGATCAACGACCGCCTGACTGCCGCCTACGTTGGCCTCGGCGTTGCCCAGCAACTCGCCGGCCATACCGAGGAATCCGTCGCTTCGCTCAACATGGCCGCCGCCATCGAGCCCAACAGCACCGTCCTGTTCTCCGAAATGGCCCGCATGCACCTGAAGGCCGCGGTCGCGAAGCAGGCCGACCGATACCTCCGCCCCGACGCCCAACCCGCGACTCCCGAAGACCAGCCCGGCCGCGGCCTCATCGAAACTCAGATCGGCCGCCTGCGCCACGCCCTGCGCCGCAATCCCGGCCACGCCGACCTGCACTACCGCCTCGGACTGCTCCTTCGCAGCCGTGGCGAACTCGATGACGCCATCCACTGCTTTGGCACGGCCGTTGAAATCAACCCCTGCTATGCCAAGGCCCTCGTCAAGCTCGGCCTCGCCCTCCGCGAATCCGGCGAGGTTGACGAAGCAATCGCAACCTTCTCGCGCGTCATCGAGCTGCAGCCGTCCTATGTCGACGTCCACTACCAGCTCGGTCTGCTCTACATCCAGCGACAGGGATTCGAAATGGCCGTCGAACACTTCGAGCAGGCCGTAGCCGGGAAGCCCGAGAGCGTCGAGTTCCACGCCAACCTCGGACTGGCATTGCAAAACGCCGGCCTCGTCGATCGCGCCGGCGCAACCTGGCGACTCATCTGCGAGCTCGCCCCCGATTCGTCGCAAGCCTCGGAGGCCCGCGCCCTGCTTGCCAAGCACCGCGACGCCTGACCCTCACCGCGGAGTCGTGTCCAGCGCTTCACTCAGAACCCGCCCCGAAGCCCCCGCAACCGGTTCAATTCCAATCATGGCCGACAGCGTCGGCACGATGTCCAGCGGATCGACCGGCGCGAAATACCGCCCCGGAGTAATCCCAGGCCCATACAGCAGAATCGGCACGTGCCTCTCCTGATTCGACGCCCCCGAGTGCCCCGCCAGATCCTTGGTCTTTTTCTGCCAGTACGGCGCAAACTGAATCGCAATCTGTCCCGCCCGCCCCGGGTAATACGCCCGGTACGCCAGCCAGCGCCAAGAATCCGTCGGACTCGGTGGCGGACCCGCCATCTCGTCCGAAGTCATGCCGTTGACAAGCCCCGGCGTCCGCCGAATGACCCCGAGCGCCGTGTCGAACACCTTCTTGCGCTGCGCTCGATCCATCTGATCCACGACGGGATTCAAGAACACCCACGGCGGCTCAATCGAGCGCACATACCCGATGTCATCCGGCATCGACCCCATTGCCACGCGCAGCGCCTCGTTCAGCCGCTTCTGCAAATCTCCCAAGTCAACGACACCCGTCTCAAACCCCAGCTGTTCGGCCATCGGCGGCGGCGTCGCGACCCCGTGATCCGCCGTCAGCGCCAGCACGTATCGCCCCCGCCCCACCTGCGTATCGAGCATCGCCAGAAACGCCCCGATCTGCCGATCCGTCCATAGCGTAAAGTCCAGCATCTCCGCGCTCTGCGGCCCGAAGATGTGACCGGCCACGTCGAACGATGACAGACTCACGCACAGAAGATCGATCGCCGCCCCCCCGCCAAGTTTCTCATCGCGAACGATCCGCTCCGCCATCTCCAGTGTCACGTCGTTCCCAAATGGCGTCGCCTCCAGTGCCTCGTAGTACTGCTTCGGCGGTTTGCTCGCCCGCTTCGGCAGCGGATGCGGAAATGTCACCCCCAGTCCGAACAGCTCGCCGCGGCTCATGTCCGGCAAAGCCCAGCACTCCGCGTACGCGCTCTCCGGTAGCATCCGCTCCCACGCTTGCCCCGCGAATCGATCGCTCTCGTCGCGCGCGTTCCACTCGGCCACATACGTCGGAACGTCTTTCGCGTAGTACGTGCTCGTCAGCCAATGCCCGGAGTCCTCGCTCCACCAGAAACACCCGTCCGGCCGGTGTCCTCCCATGCTGATCGCCGCCCGCGGCTTCATCGCGATTGAAAACACCCGCGACCGCGCATCGGCGAGCTTCAACTCGTCCCCCAGCGCCGGCCCGATCATCATCCGCGGCGACTTGCCCTTCACCTTCACATCCGGCGGTTCGCCGATCGTTGAATAATCGCGATCCGTGAACACCCCCTCCACCTTCTTCGCCGTCGGCTCGAGGTACCACTGATTTGCCACGATCCCATGCTGCCGCGGCAACCGCCCGCTCGCGATCGTCGCATGACCCGCCGCCGTCACGCTCGACGCCTGCGAGAAGTACGCATTCACAAACGTCGCCCCGTCGCGCATCAGCCGCCGAAACCCGTCCGCCCCGAAGCGCGGCTCCAGGCGGGTCAGGAAATCCGTGCGAAACTGATCAATCACAAGGATGACGACAAGCCGAACCCCCGCCTCATCCGGCTGCGAAGTCGGCGATTGTGTCACCGCCGGCGAAACGCGCGCGGCAACCGCCGCAACCAACCCGGCCACGATAATAATCAGCTTTCGCATTCCGGCCTCCACGCCCAGCACTCCAGTTTAGTTGTTCACACCGCACTGACGCTATAGCATGAACCCAAGCTTCATCAGGTGCCCCACGTCCCATGCTCAGCGTCTTCCTCCTACAACTCGCCGGCGGCTCCATGCTGGCCATCGGCCTGACGCGCATTGACGACATGTCGTGGCGCTATTTGCGCCTTGTCGCGATCGTGTCGATCGTTGCTCTCGGACTCAACTCGGCATTTTCCATTTGGGGACTGGGCAGTTCGATGGCTATCGTGTCGCCGACCTGCATCCCGATCGATCCCTCCGTCCTGATCGCATTGATTTGGATTGTCCTGAACGCGCGGCAGCGCGAGCGTATCCGCGTGACGCAACGAATCGCGGCGGGCATGGCCGGGCTATCCGCGCTCACCGGCGCATTTTTTGTGCTCGCCGACTCGCTCCCGCGACACTCAACGTTCGACTGGAACGAACGCGCGCTTGCGGCACTACCTGGTTTGCTTATCGGTGGGGTACTGATTGGTGCGGTAACGGATGCAATGTTGCTCGGTCACCGCTATCTAACCGACACAGGCATGACAATCGCTCCACTGCGTCGGCTGACAAATCTATTCATCGGAGCAACGGCAATCCGGGCACTGAGCATTCCCGCAGGATTCCTGTTCGGAGAGTCCCTCCCGACATACGAACCTGAGTGGACCTGGGTGTTGCTCTGTCTCGCCGTGCGCATCGGCGTCGGCATCCTCGGCACCGCCGTCTTCGCCTATATGGTCTGGGACTGCGTCCGTCGCCGCAGCACCCAATCCGCCACCGGCATCCTCTATCTCACCATGGTCTTCGTCTTCATCGGCGAGTTGACCGCGCAGTACCTCCTCCGCTGGAAAGGCCTGGCCGTCTGACATGCTCGACATCCGCGCCCAATGCAAGAACCCCGACTGCCGAAGCACCGCCCGCATCGAGACAACATCGCCCGGCCCCATCGCGCTGCGCTGTGCGCTCTGCTCAACAACAACGCCAGTCGAAATCGACGCCGCCCTCGCCAACGACGGCCGCTTGGACCAATGCCCCCTCTGCACCGGCCGCGAATTCTTCGTCCGAAAAGACTTCCCCCAGAAGCTCGGCCTCGCCGTCGTCATCACCGCCGGTCTGCTCTCGTGCGTGTTCTTCTATCAAAAACAAATGCTCTGGGTCTGGGCCGTCCTCGGCGGCGCGGTCCTCATCGACGCCGCGCTCTATTTCGTGACGGGCATTGTTATCGTCTGCTATCGCTGCCGGGCCGAGTTCCGCGGCCTGCCATATAATCCGGCCGTCAAGCCATTCGATCTGGCAACCTCTGAAAAGTACGGCGAGGTGGAATGATGTCCGACTATGTGGTCACCGAAAAACGCGTCGACGAAGACCGGATTGCCAAGGCCGTCCGCGAAATCCTCATCGCCGTCGGCGAAGACCCGGAACGCGAAGGCCTGAAGAAGACCCCCGCCCGCGTCGCGAAAATGTACGCCGAAATGTTCGCCGGCCTCCGCACCGATCCGCGCGACCACGTCCGTACCTTCTTCACCGAAAGCTACGACGAGCTCGTCGTCCTCCGCGACATCGACTTCTACTCGATGTGCGAACACCATTTGCTCCCTTTCGAAGGCAAAGCCCACATCGGCTACCTGCCCGCCGGCCGCGTCATCGGCGTCTCCAAGCTCGCCCGCGTCGTCGAGGGCTTCGCCCGCCGCCCGCAGGTCCAGGAGCGACTGACAACACAGGTCGCCGATCTGCTCATGGAGGAATTGAACGCCAAAGGCGTCGCTGTCGTCATGGAAGCCGTCCACACCTGCATGACCTGCCGCGGCGTCAAGAAGCCCGGCAGTGTCATGGTCACGTCGGCCGTCCGCGGCGAATGCTGCAACAATCCGTCGACTCGCCTCGAAGTCTTCAGTCTGCTCCACGGCGGCCGGACTCGATGAGTTCCACCGTCCGAACCCGCATTTTCGTAGCCGCCTTCGTCGTCGTAACGCTGTTACTCTTGGCCGGCTGCAAGAGCGACAATTCTCCGACAACGACCGCCCCGTCCAACGCGATCCGCGTCGCCCTGCTCCACCCCGGCCGCGAGACCGACGGCGGCTGGAACCAGCTCGCCTACACCGCCCTTATGCAGCTTCACGATCGCACCGGCGCAGCCGTCCAGCACACCTACACCCCCAGCCGCGCGACCTTCAAAAGCGACCTCCGCGACTACGCCCGCCAGGGTTATACGCTCGTCATCGCCCACGGCAGCGAATACGTGAAAGCCGCCCGCGAAGTCGCCGCAGACTTCCCCAACACGAAGTTCGTCGTCACCGGCAGCAGTGACGCCGGCGACGGCGTTGCCACACTCGACTTCCGCCTCTGGGAGGCCACCTATCTCTGCGGCCTGCTCGGAGCCAAGCTCGTTCCCAATGGCCCCGCCGGCCTCATCGGCGGCCAGGACTTCGTCACCGTCCGCCGCACCATGGACGCGTTCACCAACGGCGCACGCTCCGTTCAGCCCGGCTACAAATCGTTCGCCCAGTACGTCGGAAGCTGGGACGACGTGGCCAAGGCCCAGCAAACTGCCAAGTCACTCATCGAAACCCGCGGCGTCAAAGTCATTTATCAGAACACCGACGCCGCCGCCACCGGCGTCTTCGAAGCCGCCCGAGCCGCTAACATCGTCGCCTTCGGCTGCAACAGCAATCAGAACGCCCTCAGCCCCACCGTCATCCCCGCCAGCGCGATCATCGACATGGAGAAAGCGTTCGAAATGATCCTGGCCGACATTCGCGACAAGCACTTCGAGCCAAAGGCCTACGTCTGCGACCTGAAGAGCGGCGTCATCGATGTCGTGTTGAACCCCACCTTCGCAACGCGCTGGCCGAAAGATGCGCTGCCCGCCTTCGAAAAAGCAAAAGCCGAAATCATCGCCGGCAAGCTCGACGTCCTTCGCTAACTCCCCTCCTTACCAAGGAGGGGCTGGGGGAGGTCTTTTCTAGTTGCTCGCTCCACCTCGCAGTCATTACGATTCGAGCATGGGCCGAGTATTCAATCGTTCCGACCGGTCCGCACGTCGCCGAGAACTTCGCAACAACATGACACGGGCCGAGGTCCTGCTATGGAGTCGGCTCAAGTCGAAGCAAGTCGCGGGCTTGAAATTTCGAAGACAACAGAGCGTCGGCCCCTACGTACTCGACTTCTTCTGTCCCCAGCTTCGGCTTGCAGTCGAGGTCGATGGAGATAGTCACTTTGGCGAAGCCGAAGAGGCCAACGACGCCCGACGGCAGCGGCTGATCGAGAATTTCGGCGTACGATTTTTGCGATTCACGAATCTCGACATATTCGAAGCGTTGGAGCATGTCGTCGCGACGATTGAGCAAGTATCGCTCGCGAGAATGAATCGCCCCATGACGGCTTCCAATTCAGAAGACTAATTCTGCTTCCGCTTCCCCCTCCGCCGCTCCTTCAGCCTTTCGTGCAGCCGTCTCGCCACGGTCGCCGGCACCAGACGCTCCAGCCGCCCCGGATCGCCCCCAAACTCCACCACCTGCCGAATGAGTGTGCTGCTCGTCAGCGCATGCTGATCGCTCGTCAGTAAGAACACCGTCTCCGTATTCCCCGCGATCAGGTTCACGTTCGCCTGCTGCAACTCCGACCCCAGGTCCGACGAATCGCGAATGCCTTTGATAATGACCGTCGCCCCCTTCTCCCGCACAAAATCCATCGTCAGTCCCGGATACGCCTCCACGTGCACGTTGTCCATCGACGACGTCAATTCGCGCAGCATCGACAGCCGCTCCGTTTCACTGAAAAACGGCTCCTTCTCCGGATTCCGCCCCACGGCCACGATCAACTGGTCAAACAACCGCCGCGAACGCTTGATGATGTCGACATGCCCGCTCGTCGGCGGATCAAACGTCCCGGCAAACACGGCAATCT
>CAZONT010000151.1:0-8644 GCA_964581285.1 uncultured Planctomycetaceae bacterium
CGAGCGTGAACAGAACCTTGTTCCGAAGGTCCCGGATCTTGAAGATGTTCAGAAATGCTCGAAACATTCCAGCTCTCAGCGCGACGGCAAGTCCGCCGCAAATCGCCTATTGCCTATTCCGGATTCTCATTCGGCTTGCCTTCGCGCGGCTTGTCATGGCCCTTCGCATCGCCACGGGGCTTGTCCCCCGGCGGCTTGCCCTTGACCTTCGCCTCGCCCGATGGCTTGCCTTCGCCCTTCGCCGGCTTTCCTTCACCCTTCGGCGCTTTGCCCTCGGCCTTGCCTTCAGGCTTTCCCTCTTCCTTCACGGGTCGAGGTGGCGGTCGCCGCACGAACTTCTTCTTCGGCTGAGGTCCGAGACGCTTGATCGTCCCGCCCGCCGCTTCGATTTTCTTTGCCGCTTCCTTGCTGAAGCGCTCCGCTTCGACCGTCAGCGCCTTGCTCACGGTTCCGTCGCCCAGAATCTTTACGGGTCCGTCGGTCTTGTGAATCAATCCCGCGGTCTTCATGGTCGCCGCGGTAACGTGCGCCTTGTTGTCGAAGGTCGCGTCCAGGTCGCCGACGTTGACGATCTGGTACTCCGTGCGAAACGCAAAGTTTGAGAAGCCGCGCTTCGGAAGCCGCCGGAAAATCGGCAGAGACCCGCCTTCGTACAGAACCCGGGCCGTCCAGCCCGTCCGCGCCCCGCAGCCCTTCGTGCCGCGACCGCTCGTCTTGCCCATTCCGCTGGCTTCGCCGCGGCCCACGCGCTTCCGCTTCCGATGGGCGCCGGCCGCTTGCGTAATCTCAGTGATATTCATGGCTCACTCTCGTCCGTTCAACCGGCCAGCGACACGCCGCGCAGCGCCTCGACCGACTCGCCGCTCCGCAGCCGCGTCAGTCCATCAATGACCGCTTTGGCCGCGTTCTTCGGGCTCGTCGATCCGTACAGTTTTGTCAGGCAATCCTTCACACCGGCGAGTTCGAGGATCGCTCGCACACTCTCGCCTGCAATCAACCCGGTTCCTTCCGACGCCGGAATCAGCCGCACCCGGCTCGCGCCGAAGTGCCCGGTAATCTCGTGCGGAATCGTCGATCCCACGAGCGTGACGCGCTGCATGTTCGCCGATGCGTGCTTGCGTGCCTTGTCGACCGCCGGCGGCACTTCGCGCGCCTTGGCGTAGCCGATCCCGACCCGCCCGCGCCGATCTCCGACCGCCACGAGCGCCGCAAAGCTGAATCGCCGACCGCCCTTCACAACCGCCGCGCAGCGATAGACGCGAATGACGTTTTCGTCCAATCCGCTGCCGCTGTCGTCTCGATTGCGGCCGCCTCCTGATGTGTTCATCCGCGTCATGCTGTTCCTCGCTCGGCCTGCTTCGGCCGAATCGCTCCTTGTCAGAATTGCAGGCCCGATTCCCGCGCTGCTTCCGCGAGCGCCTGCACGCGGCCGTGATAGCGATAGCCGTTGCGGTCGAACGCCGCCATTCGGATGCCCTTCATCCGCGCCCGCGCCGCCAGCGTCCGTCCGACGATGGTCGCCGCGTTCTTGTTGCCGCCGACCTTGACCTCGCCCGCAAGATCTTTCTCGCGCGTGCTGGCCGCACAAACCGTGCGGCCCGCGTGGTCGTCGATTAACTGCGCGTAGATGTGCTGGTTGCTGCGGAATACCGTCAACCGCGGACGCTCCGCTGTGCCCGTCACACTCCGCCGCACGCGCAGCTTACGCCGCGCTCGCCGTGCTTCCTTGAGTTGCAAACTGTTCATAGCTCCACCAAACCGCGACGTTAGCTTCCGGCTCCGCCGGCGCCTGCAAACGCCTTGCCGGCCTTGCGACGAATCTGCTCGCCCGCGAATCGAATTCCCTTGCCCTGGTACGGCTCGGGCGGCCGCAGGTCCTTGATCGTCCGGCAGAACTGCCCGACGGCCTGCTTGTCCGGCCCCGTCACGGCGAACTTCGCCGGGGTTTCGTTGCCCTTCGTCGCCGGCACTTCAATTTCGATTTTCACGCCCGCCGGAATCGGCAGATCCACCGGATGGGCAAACCCGAGCGTCAACTGAAACGAGCTTCCCGCCACCTTGCAGCTGTAGCCCGTCCCGTAAATCTCCATCTTCCGCGAGTAACCCTGCGACGTTCCGACCACCATGTTGTTGATCAGCGCCCGCGTCGTCCCGTGCAGGGCGCGGTGTTGTCGCGTGTCGCCGTCGCGCTCCACCTTGACGACCTTATCCTTCTCGTCGATCGCCACCTTCACGCCGGACGGGTACGTCCACGTAAGCTGGCCCTTCGGTCCGGCGATCTTCACGAGGCGCTGCTGCACCTCGATCTTTACGCCCGACGGAATCGCGATGGGTTTCTTGCCGATCCGAGACATTAGTACACCGTGCAAATCAGTTCGCCGCCCACATTCAGCTTCCGGCACTGCCGGTCGCTCAGGACGCCGCGATTTGTCGAGACAATCGAAATTCCCATGCCGTTCTGCACCCGCGGCAGGCCTTCAACGCCCACGTACAGCCGCCGGCCGACCTTGCTTTCGCGCTTCAAGACAGTCATCAGGGGCTCGCCCTTCGGACCGTACTTCAGCTCGACGCGTATCTGTCCCTGGGTCGCATCCTCGACCGTGTCGAATCCGCGGATGTAGCCCTCGTCCTTCAATACCTGGCAGATGTTGCCCGCAAGCTGGCTCCGCCGCAGTCGGACCTCTTTCGAGCCGTTCCGCACCGCATTGCGAATCCGCGTCAGCACATCGGCAATCGGGTCGCTCCACATACTCTCACCAACTCGCCTTCCGCACGCCCGGCAGCATGCCCGCGTGAGCCATGTTCCGGAAGCAGATGCGGCACAGACGGAACTTGCGATACACGGCCCGCGATCGGCCGCACTGGGAACATCGCGTGTATGCCCGCACCTTGAACTTGGGCTTGCTGTTCGCCTTGTTGACCCACGCCTTCGTTGCCATTCGCCCTCGTGCTCCTGCCCGGCCTACTGCCGGAACGGCATGCCCATGTGCTTCAGCAGCGCCAGACTCTCCTGGTCGTTCTGCGCGGTCGTCACGAACGTGATATTCATGCCCTGCTGGAACTCAACCTTGTCTGCATCGACCTCCGGAAACACCGTCTGCTCCGTCAGGCCCATGTTGTAGTTGCCGCGCCCGTCGAAGCCCTTCGGGTCCAGCCCCCGAAAGTCGCGTACGCGGGGGATCGTCGTGCTGATCAGTCGATCCATGAATTCGTACATCCGCTTGCCGCGAAGCGTCACCTTCAGGCCCGTGTCCATGCCCTTCCGCAGCTTGAAGTTCGACACGCTTTTCTTCGCCTTGCACACCAGCGGCAGCTGACCGGTGATCGCCGCCAGTTCCTTCCGGGCGCTCTCGAGCCGCTTGCGCTCCGCGATTGCCTTGCCGAGCCCCATCGACACCACGATCTTCTGAATCCGTGGAATCGACATCGGGTTCTGCCGCTGAAACTCCTGTTTCAACGCCGGCATCACATCCTTCTGATATTTATCAAACAACCGGGCCATGTTCGCGTCTCGTTGCTCTTACTTTGCCTTCTTCGCTGACACGTCGCTCAGAACCGTTCCGCCGCGCGTCACCCGCTGCTTCGAACCGTCCTTCTCAATCTGAAATCGCACGCGCGACGGCTTGCCCGTCTTCGGGTCGACCGGCAGCACCTTCGAAATATGAATGGGCGCTTCCTTCCGAATGCGTCCGCCCTGCGGGTTTTGGCGGCTCTGTCGCAAGTGGCGATACACCAGGTTCACGCCCTCGACGAACACCACGTTCAACTTCGGGACCACCCGCAAAACCTTACCGGTTTCGCCGCGGTGATCACCGTTGATGACCGCCACCGTGTCGCCTTTTTTGATCTTTGCCGCCATCGCCGTATTCCTCAGACGACTTCCGCCGCCAGCGAAACAATCTTCATGAACCCGCGCTCGCGAAGCTCGCGTGCCACCGCTCCGAAGATGCGCGTCCCGCGCGGATTATTCTCCGCATCGATAATCACCGCCGCACTCCGGTCGAACCGCACGTAACTGCCGTCCGGCCGTCGGACCGGCTGGGCCGTCCGCACCACCACGCAGCGCACCTTGCGTCGGGTGCTCCGCTCCTTGCGGTTGTTTCCGACGTAATACTCGCTGTTCGGCAGCGCCTTCTTCACAGTCCCGACGAAGATGTCTCCAACGGTTGCGGTCTTCCGCTGAAATCGCCCGGTCGCCGTCGAACCCTTCAGCACCTGGATCACCTGCACCACCTTGGCGCCGGTGTTATCCGCAACGTCGAGTTCTGTTTCTGCTTGAACCATGGAGCCGCTACTCCTTGCCTCGACCGCGCGCCACGACCCGCACGAGCCGCCACGTCTTCGTCTTGCTGATCGGCCGACACTCGGTCACTTCGACCCGGTCGCCGGTCTTCGCCTCGTTCTTCTCATCGTGCGCGTGAAGCGTAGTGTGTCGCCGCAGGTACTTTCCGTACTTCGGCATCTTCACCAGGTGCTCCACCAGCACCTTGATCGTCTTGTCGCGAACGTCCGACGCCACGATGCCTGTCAGCATCCGGCGGTGCTTGCGTTCCATGGTCGCTGTCGTCGTCATATCGCCTGCCAACTATGCCTTCGTCGTCTTCTTCGTTTTCGCCGGCTTCTTCGTTGTCGCCTTCGGTTTCTCGGCCTTCTCCGCCGTCGGAGCCGCCGACTTTTGCGGCGCCACCGCCGCTTCGCGTTTCATCGCGCCCGCCAGTTCCTTCTCCCGCATGATCGTCAGCAGCCGCGCGATGTCGCGCCGCGTCTTGCCGAGCTGTGTCGGGTCGGCCAGCTTCTCCGTCACCGCCTGCGCCCGCAGGTCGAACAGATGCCGCTCGAGACGCGTGACCTCCGCGTGAAGGTCGTCTCGCTTCAACTGTCGCATGTCGGCCGTCTTCATCGTTGCCGCTCCGCTCGCATCCGTCTCAAATCGCCTGTCGCCGTCGCACGAACCGGCATCGCACCGGCATCTTGTGCGCAACGCGCGACAGTGCCAGCCGTGCGATGTCCTCGCCGACGCCCGACACTTCAAACATCATCGTTCCCGGCTTGACCACGGCGCACCAGTATTCCGGCTCGCCTTTGCCGCTTCCCTGCCGCACTTCGAGTGGCTTTCCGGACACCGACTTGTGCGGAAAGATCCGCGTCAACACGCGGCCTTCGCGCTGCAGAAAGTGGGCCAGCGCCACGCGCCCGGCCTCGATCTGCCGCGCCGTCACCCAGCCCGGCTCTAACGACTGCAGCCCGTACTCGCCGAAGGCGACGTAGTTACAGCTCGTCGCGTTGCCCTTGATGCGGCCGCGCTGGTGCTTTCGATACTTGACTCGTGCCGGCATCATTGCCATGGCCGAACTCCCGTCCTCTTTCCGTTACAGCCGTCGCCGTCGTTGCCCGACCAGCGCCGTGCTCGGCAACTCGGCTTCGGGCGTCTCTTCGCCATACCGACCCAGGTACAGCCACACTCGCACGCCGATCGTGCCGTACGTGGTCCGCGCAACCGCGTAGCCGTAGTCGACTCGCGCCTGCAGTGTTGCAAGCGGAATCGAACCCATCTTCTGCGTCTCGACCCGGGCCATCTCCGATCCGCCCAGGCGTCCCTTCGCAATGATCTTGATTCCGCGCGCCCCGGCCTGCATCGCCGTCTCGCACTTCTGCTTCATCACGCGCCGGAAGCTCGCCCGCTTCTTGAGTTGCTCCGCGATGTTCTGTGCAACAAGCGGTGCGCTCAGATCCGGATTCTTGATTTCAAAGATGTTCACCGCGACCTTGCGGTCGATCAGGTTCTCGAGTTCTTCCTTGAGCTTGTCGACCTCCGCCCCCTTCGGTCCGATCACCAGCCCCGGCCGGGCCGTGTGGATGATCAACTTCACTTCATTCCGCGTGCGCTCGATCTCGACCTTCGCACAACCCGCGTACGGCGGCGTGTTGTTCAGCTTCTTCTCGACCAGGCGTCGGATCTTCAGATCCTCGCCCAGGAACTCGTGATACGCCGCCTTCGGCGCGTACCACCTCGAGCGCCACTCTTCGGTGATGCCGACTCGAAAGCCGATTGGCGAAATCTTCTGACCCATCGTTACCTCGGCCCTTCTCCGACCGTAACCACCACGTGGCTGGTCCGCTTCAAAATCCGATGCGCCCGTCCGCGGTCCTTCGGCTGAAATCGCTTGATCATCGGCCCGCCGTCGACCCGCGCCGTATGCACAAACAGCTTCGACACGTTCGCTTCCTGCTCGTCCGCGTCGGCCATCGCCGCCCGCAGGACCTTCTCCACGAGCACGCTCCCGCGCTTCTTCGTGAACTTCAGCAGGTCCAGCGCCTCATTGACGTGACGCCCGCTGATCAGCGACGTCACCAGCCGGATCTTGCTCGGGCTGATGCGCGCGAAGCGATGTATCGACGTAAACTCGCTCTTCTTCGTTTTTTCAGCTACATCAGCCACGAATCACCGTGCGATTCACGCCTATCCTGCCGCCGGAGCCGCCTCTTCCTTCTTCACGCCCGAATGGCCGCGGAAGATGCGGGTCAGCGAAAACTCGCCAAGCTTGTGACCCACCATGTCCTCGGTCACAAACACCTTTGCAAAGCCCTTCCCGTTGTGAACGTCGAACGTACGCCCCACGAATTCGGGAACGATCATGCAGCGCCGCGACCACGTCTTGATTGCGTCGCGACTGCCGCTCTCGACCGCCTTCTGAACCTTGCGGAACAGCTTCGGATCGACGTACGGCCCTTTCTTCACACTGCGTCCCATCGACGTCCCTCTTTACTTCTTCTTGCCCGGAATCGAAACCAGACCGTATCGAACGCTCATGCGCCGTCGCAGGATTCGCCGCGCCGACAACCGCCGCGGATTTCGCGTCCGGCCGCCCTTCGCAAGCTTGCCCGTCGGACTGCACGGATGCCGCCCGCCGCCGGACCGGCCTTCGCCGCCGCCAAGCGGATGCGCGACCGGGTTCTGCGCCACGCCGCGCACATGAGGTCGCATGCCGCGATGCCGGCTGCGGCCCGCCTTGCCCCAGCGAATATTTGCGTAGTCCGAGTTCCCCAGTACGCCGATCGACGCCCGGCATTCGACCCGCACCTGCCGGATTTCGCCCGACGGCAGCGTAATTGTCGCCCAGTCGCCCTCGCGGGCCATCAATCGCGCCGCTCCACCGGCCGAGCGCACCAGCTTGCCGCCCTGACCCGGTGTCATCTCGACATTGTGGATTTCCATGCCCACCGGCATGTGTGCCAGTTGCATCGCGTTGCCGACCTTCGGTTCGACGTTGTCGCCGTTTTCGACGGTCGCCCCGACCTTCAACCCCGCCGGCGCCAGGATGTATCGCAACTCGCCGTCGCCGAATCGCAGCAGGGCGATAAAGCAGTTTCGGTTCGGATCGTATTCGATCGACTCGACCCGGCCCGCGATGCCGTCCTTGTTGCGCTTGAAGTCAATCACGCGGTAGAGCTTCTTGTGCCCGCCGCCGCGGAACCGTGAGGTCGTGAAGCCCTGGTTGTTCCGGCCGCCCGTCTTCGGCAGCGGCCGAAGCAGCGACTTCGCCGGCTTCCGGCGTTTGTCGCTGATCTCCGCGAAGTCGTTGACGCTGCTGAAGCGGCGTCCAGCCGACGTCTTCTTGTAGATTCTGATGCCCATGGCTCACATCCCGGCCCTTCGGCCGCGTCAACCCTTAGAACAAGTCAATGTGGTAGTCCGGATGCAGCACCACCACGGCCTTTTTGGCGTCGGGCGTCTGCCCGATGTGGTACTTGTGCCGGCGGCTCTTGCCCGCCCGCACGCTCGTCCGAACATTGACAACCTTTACGTTGTAAATCTTCTCAACCGCAAGCTGAATCTGCGACTTCGTCGCATCGTTGTGAACCTGGAACGTGTACGAGCCGCCCCGCCCTTCGCGCGTGCGGGTTTCCGCATGCGACTGGCTCGTCTGGTGCGTGCTCTTCTCGGTTACGAGCGGCCGAATGATTGTCTGGTAGATATCCATGGCCCGTTCCTACGCCGTCGCCTTTGCGGACGCGCCGCTCATTAACGAACGAAACGCGTCCCGCACAAACACCACCTTGCGGTTGCGGAGCACGTCGTACGCGTTGATTTCCGCCACCGGCTTGATAACGAGCGTCGGGATGTTCCGCCCCGCTCGCCAGATCGACTCGTTCTGTACGCTGACCGCGAGCAGGCACCCGTCGGCCGCCTTCAGCGCCGTCAGCATGCCGTGCATCTTCTTCGTCTTGGGCTGGTCGAACGACAGCTGATCCAGGATCACCGCCCCGCCGGCCTCAAACTTCGCCAACAGCGCCGAATCCCGTGCCGCGCGTCGCATCCGCTTCGGCAGATCGCGGGAAAAATCGCTCGGCCGTCGCGGAAATGCCCGGCCGCCGCCTCGCCGTGTCGGCGTCCGCAGCGGACCCACGCGGGCGTTGCCCGTGCCCTTTTGCCGGTAGAGCTTGCGATTCGCGCCGTCCACCTCGCCCCGGCTCTTCTGCTTCACCGTGCCCTGGCGCTGGTTCGAGCGGTAAGCGACGATCGCCTGCTTCAGCAGGGCCGTGCGGACCTTGCCGCCCAGCGCCGCCGGATCGACCTTCTCCGATCCAACCTGCTTGCCCGTCATGTCGAGAACTGGTACTTCGATCATCGCTGCACGTTACT
>CAZONT010000152.1:0-8611 GCA_964581285.1 uncultured Planctomycetaceae bacterium
TCGTAATCAGAAAGATCACCACGATCGGCATCTGGAACCCCAGCCCGAACGCCAGGGCCATCCCCGTCACGAAGTCCAGGTATTCGCGAATCGAGAAAAACGGCTGCACGAACTGCTCGCGCGACGCCGGCTTCAGCGGCAGCGTAAACCGCTCGCCATCGACGAACACGTTGAACGAGTTCTCCGGCCGGTTGAACCACGCATCGCCCTGCCGGGGCGTTGGCGGATTCTCATTCAACACCGGTATCTCGGTCGGCTGGCTCGTCGGATGCGTCGTGACCACCGGGTGCGTTCGCTGGATCCACCGCGTGAGCTCGCTGTCAGGGCTCGGCACGCGAAACCATGCCGAAACGCCGATCAGGTACCCCAGTAACCCGACCAGCACGACCAGCACCATGAACGACGCGCCGATGACGAACAGCACCACCGACGCTGGCGCAAAGAGCCGTATCACCCTCCGCTCTGTCGGATACAGCCCCACTGCCACAAAGCGCCAGATCTGGTACAGAACCCAGGGCGCCGAAACGACCAACCCGAACTTGATCGCGATGGCGAAGTACTCGAGGAACGCCTCGGTCGGATCAATCTGGATCAGCTGCGGCTCGAACCCCCGATCCTTCATCGCCGCGTAATACGGCGCCGTCAGCACCTGGATGATTCGATCCCCGAAGTAAAAGCAGAGCACCGTCGCGAGCGCCACTCCCACGATCGCGCGGATCATGCACCGGCGCAGTTCCTCCAGGTGGTCCCCAAACGACATGCGTACTTCGTCGGGGTCCAGCGGCATGCGTGTTGCAGTGGGCATGGAGTCGGGCGGATCGATCGCCGCTTCAAACGGGGCACGCCGGTTTCCGCCGGCTGGCTCCGGGAACGTTGTCGGACGGTCGATTCTGCCGGGCCTGCGCCGCTGCGCCAAGCGGCACGCGCCCAGCCCCATTCCGTGCTTTACCCGGGCCTTGCCGAATCGCTATACTGGGTAGGGCAGCGAGCAGGCAGGTCCCTCCCCGCCGCATTCTTTTTCGGCGGCGATCCGCTTCGTTGCGATCAGTTTGGGGTGGTTCGGAGTATCGGAATGACGTGCATCTTCGTACGCCGCAACGCGGCACGGGTCTCCCTCATCGCCGCGCTCGGTCTTTTCGCGTCGCTTGCGAGCGTCGCGCCGGCTCAACAACGTGTCGACGTCTGCGACGATCATCCGATCGTCGGCTGCGGGAAGGGCCGAGCCATGCTGCTCGATTTGGCCGGCGACCAACCCTACGACGGGCCTCAACCCCGCGAGGCCCTCGCCGATACCGATCTGCTCAGTAATGCGATTGACATCGAGCTTAGCAACATCAACACGTCTGCCGGGAATTGCACTATCACCGGTTCAAACGTAATGACCATCCGCAGCAAGAGCCCCGCTTTGTCGCAATTCACCTTTCGACTCCGCGACAATTACACCGTCACAGGCCTGACCGTTACGGACGGCGGCAATACCGTCCCCGTCACGCACTCGCTGGTCCCCAATCGCACCCGGATCGTTACCTTGAATCGCACCTACGGCATGGACGAGGAGTTCCTCCTAAACATCGCGTACACCGGCACGTCGCTCTCCGTCGGCCTCAACGCCAGCTCATTCAACGTCGGCACCCACAGCGGCGGCCTCCCGGTCGTCGCCTCGCTTAGTGAGCCCTACTACGCTTACAGTTGGTGGCCCGTCAAAGACGGCGACGTTGGCGTTGCCGGAGACAACGGCGACAAATCCACGACCCAAGTAAGCGTCACCGTGCCCAACACCTTGGTCGTTCCCTCGAACGGCCTGCTTCAAGGAGTCGATGACCTGTCCGGAAGCCGCCGCCGATACCGCTGGGCTACCAACTATCCCATTTCAACCTATCTCGTTTCGATCGCCGCCGCGGCGTACAATTCCTGGTCCCTTAACTACACCTTCCCCGCCGGCCCCTACAACCCCGCCGGAAACATGCCCGTCGAATTCTACATCTATCCAGGAAGCGACAACGCCTCCAACCGTAATGCGTGGGGCAATTGTCTCAACATGCTCGCCACGTACCGCGGGCTCTACGGCGAATACCCCTTCGTCAATGAGAAGTACGGCATCTACCAGTTCAATTTCGGTGGCGGAATGGAGCATCAGACCATCACCGGCCAGGGCACGTTTTCCGAAAGCGTCACCGCCCATGAACTCGGCCACCAGTGGTGGGGCGACATGATCACCTGCCGCACCTGGAGCGACATCTGGCTCAACGAGGGGTTCGCCGATTACACCGAGTGTCTGTGGGAAGAGCGAAAGGCGGGCGGCATTAACACAACCGCCTACTACAACGCCCTCAAGTCCCGCCGCCCCACTGCCAATGGCGCGAACGATTCGGTGTACGTTTACGACGTCAGCAGCGCGACCCGAATCTTTTCGTCCGATTACTCCTACTACAAAGGCGGCTGGGTGCTGCACATGCTCCGCCACTACGTCGGCGACGCCACATTCTTCCAAATCCTGACTGAATATCGCGAGGCATACGCCTACTCGGCCGCGACCACCGATAATTTCGCCCAGGTCGCGTCTGCCGTTGCCGGCCAGGACCTCACGACTTTCTTCAACCAGTTCGTCAAACAGAAGGGCGCTCCGACCTATCAATACGGCTGGCAGAGCGCAAACGTCGGCGGACAGGATTATCTGCTCGTCCGCGTCGCCCAGACGCAGACCGCCACAGCGGGTTCTCCTCCGCAGGTCCAAAGCGTGTATGTCATGCCCGTCGACCTGAAAGCCACCATCGGCGGCAGCCCCCAGGTCTTCAAGATTCGGAATGACGCCCGAACCGAGTGGTTCGTTGTCCCGGTCCCCGGTCCGGTCACGGCCCTCGCTTTTGATTACAACGACTTGGACGCCACCCTGACGCCAACGCCCCGGATCCTGCGCGGCGCGGCGACGAGCGTCGCCTACGTCGCCGGCCCGCCCAAGATCGTCGCCGTCAGTCCCGCTCCCGGCAGCAGCACGGAAGCGTCGCCGTCTCTCAACCAAATCGCCGTGACTTTCCATACCGGCGTCAACTGCACCGCGTCAGATTTCACCTTGACCGGCGCCAACACCGGCCCGAAGACTTTCACCCTGGCCTCCGGGACCAATGTCAACCCCGCCATCCTGATCCTCGACGCGCCGCTCGCCGCCGACGATTACACGCTCGTCGTATCATCCACCGTCCTCGCAGCCAACAGCGGCCAGCCGCTCGACGGTGAAATCGTCGATCCCCAGAACCCCGCATCGCTCCCGTCCGGCGATGGAATAAACGGCGGCAACGCCGTCCTCCAGTTCGAAGTCACGCCACAGCAAATCATCCCGACCGACGGCGACATCGACGCCAACGGCTCCGTCAACGCCCTCGATCTCCAACTGCTGATCGACGTCCTCCTTGGCATCGACACCGATCTCGACCACGTCAGCCGCAGCGACATCGACCACAACGGCTTCGCCGACGGCGACGACATCCAGGCGTTTGTCAACATTTACCCGGGCATCTAACCTCTCGGCATGAGCCGACCGGCGATCCCGCCGACGCCCACCACCGACCCCGACCCCGCGTGCGAACAGCCCTGGCGGAGCTGGGCCTTGGCCTACCTCCGGCAGGAACTCGGCCCCCGCGCACCGCATACCCTCGGCCCCGCCGCCTACTTCGACGCTTCCGCCCTCGACGACGACGGCCCGGTAGTCATCTTCCCATTCGTCACGCCGGTCGGCGACGAGCAGCCCGAGCACTGTGTCGTCGTCGGCCGCACTGTGCCAAACTATTATCCGCGCTGGACGCTCACGCTCGACGAAGCGTTTCGAGTCCACCTCGGCACACGCTTCATGCTGGTCGTCGGAGTCGCGCAGGCGCCCGACGCCGACCGGAATTCCTACGACCCGGCCGCCGATCTGAACAGTCTCGTCTCGCAGCTCTACCCCGGCGAAAAGGTAGAGAACCCCGCGGTCGCCGCCATGTTCAAGGTCGGCGATGAGTTGCACGCCGTTTGCCACAGCCGCAACGCCGGCGAAGACGTCTACGCCAGGACCCGCGCCTGCCCGCCCGGCTTTTACCGCCGCACCGAGCTGCCTCCCCACGTCGTCTACCGCATGCACCTCGGCTCACTGCTGCTGCGCGAGCGCGACGACGGCGATTAGTCGCTTCAACTCCGCTATGATTTGCCGCGTGAAGCCAACGCCGCGCAACGATCAACCACCGCCATCACCTCGCAACTTCCAAATAGCCGTGGCCGCCGTCGTCCTCGTCGCCCTCGCCCTGCGACTGATTCACCTGGCCGAAATCCGCCGCATCGGTTTCTTCGACTCGCCGGTCTCCGACGGCGCAGTCTACATCGAACGTGCCCGCGGCATCGCCGAAGGCGACCTCCGCGGCCCCGCCGACTTCGTTCACGCCCCGCTCTACGCCTACTTCCTCGGCGCGATCATGGTCGTCGCCGGCCCCGAGCCATGGTGGACGCTGCGAATCTTCCAGGTCGCCCTCGGCTCACTCGCGTGTGGGCTCTTGGCCGTCGCATCCCGCCACTGGTTCTCCGCCCGAACCGCAATCATCGCCGCAATCCTGCTCGCCCTCTGCCCCGCCGCAATCTTCTACGACGGCCTCATCCAGAAGACCTCGCTCGAAATCTTTCTAACCGCTTCGATGCTCGCCTGTATGGCGTGGGCTGAGCGTCGCGCATCACTTCCGCGATTCCTCGCCGTCGGCGCAATCGTCGGCCTGCTCTCCCTGACCCGGCAGCACACCGTCGCCATCGTCCCGTTCATTTTGCTCTGGGCCTGGCGCTGCAAGCCCGTCTCCATCCGTCCTCCGATGGCCGCCACGGCCTGCCTCGCCGCCTTCATCGCGATGACCGGCCCCTGGATCATCCGCAACCGCGCCGTCCTGGGAGAATTTGCCCTCGGCACCCCCAACATGGGCCAGAACTTCGTCATGGGAAATCACGCCGACGCCACTGGCACCTACTTCGCCTTCCGCCGCGGCTTTGCCAGCGGAGAGGACGAACAGAGCGAATGGACCCGCGCCGCCGAACAGGCCGAAGGCCGCCGCCTCACACCGCGCGAAGTTTCCGACCACTATCTGAACAAGGCCCTGGCGTGGATTCGCCAGAACCCCGGGGCATGGCTCCGCCTCACGCTCCGCAAATGGCTCATGGTCTGGAACAGCTACGAGGCATCCGACACCGAAGACTTCTACATCTACGCGGAATACTCAACAACCCTGCGCATCTTCGATCGCCTGCTTCATTTCGGCGTACTCGCCCCGCTTGCCGCCGCGGGGATCATCCTGACCCTCCCGCGCTGGCGTCAGCTCTGGTTCCTCTACGCGTGGCTCTTCATCAGCGCCGCCGCCACGGCCGCCTTCGTGGTCTTCGCCCGCTACCGCGCCGTGCTGCTGCCCGTCGTCTGCATTTTCGCCGCGGTCGCCATCGCTGAACTCATCGCCCTGCTCCGCCGCCGCCAACCCTTCGCTCGCCTCGACGCTGTCGCGCTCGCAGTCGTCTTGCTCACCGCCATCGCCGCCAATTGGACGATCTACCTGCGTCGCCGCCCGCACGCGATGTCCTACTGCAATCTCGTCACGGCACTGGCCCGCACCGGCCGACATGCCGATGCCCTCACCCAGGCCGAGCGCGCCCTCGCCCTGGCGCCGGATGACGTCGACGCCAACGTCGCCGCCGGCGATGCCCTCGTCGAACTGCACCGTTTCCCGGAAGCGCTCGACCGCTATCGCCGCGCCGCCGCCGGCGATTCCACCTTCGCCCGCGCCATCACCGGCCAGGGCAGCGCGCTCGCCGGCATGAATCGCCTGCCCGAGGCCGAACAAGCCCACCGCGCTGCGTTAAAGATCGATCCGAAAGATCGCGTCGCCCGCCAGGGCCTCGCGACCGCCGCCGCCCGACAAGGCCGCCTCGCCGAAGCCGAAAAAATGTTCCGCGAACTGCTCGGTGACGAACCCAGGTATGCCGAGGCCTGGATCAACCTCGGCAATACCTACCAGGCCCTCAACCGCCCCGACGACGCCGTCGCCGCCTACGAACGAGCGGTTGCGGTCCGCCCACGAAGCGCCAACGCCTGGTTCAATCTGGGAGTATTGGAGGCACGTCGCGGCCGCGCGCCGCGGGCCACCGAGTGCTTTGGTCAGGTGCTGCAAATCGATCCCAACCGGGCCGACGCCCGCGACGCAATGAACTCATTGCGAAGCAGCCCCTCCCCCACGACACGCCCCTGACCTCGTCAACCCTTCTTGCGCGGCGTGCGCATGTGGCACGACTCCGCCATCCCCTTCTTCTCGAAGTACTTCTGGTGGTACTCCTCCGCGCGATAGAACGGCGGTGCGGGAGCGATCTGCGTGACGATCGGGCTGCGAAACACGCCCGACTTGTCGAGTTTCTCCTTCGACGCCTTCGCGATCCGCTCCTGCTCCGGCGAGTGGTAGAATATGACCGATCGATATTGCGTGCCGTAGTCCGGCCCCTGCCGGTTGAGCGTCGTTGGATCGTGCAGCTCCCAGAAAATATCCACGAGCTGCTCGAAGCTCACCTTCGACGGATCAAACTCGATTTCGATCACCTCGGCATGACCGGTCTCATCCGTGCAAACGTCCTTGTACGTCGGGCTCTTCGTCTTCCCGCCGCAATAGCCGACCGCCGTTGAAATCACGCCGGGCACCTTTGAGAACTCCGCCTCGACGCCCCAGAAACACCCCGCCCCGAATGTCGCCTTCTCGGTTTTCACTTTCGAAGTCTCCTTCGCCGTTGTCGTTGCGTTCCCTGCCGCAGGTGCCGAAGCCGGCTCCTGGTTGGCACAGCCCAGCGGGCACAAGACAGCGCCCAGAACGACCGAACCCAATGCGATTCGTACCATGCGATGCTCCCGGTGCTCGCCGATTTGAGCCCGCTGACTTGGATGCGATTCGATCGCCAGGGTTACGCCCGACCCTATCGATTCATGACCCCGCTCGTGGTCGACCGGATGCCCCGGATCATGCTCGACAAGGCCTCCGGATTCGGCGCAAACTTGATCGCCGTATCGTAGAACACCATCTCCGATCGGACGAGCCGCGCCAACGATCCCGTGAAGTTGTGCATTCCTTCCTTCTCGCTCGCCGAGATCAAGTTGGGAATCTCGGCGTCCTGCTCCCGCCGAATCACGTCCTTCATCGTCGGCGTATTCAGCAGCACCTCCGTCGCCGGCACCAGCGGATGCTTCTTCGGATCCGTCCCCGGAAGCAGCCGCTGCGCGCAGATCGCCTGCAAGCTGTTCGCCAGCGATCCTCGCAAGAACGCGTGCTCGCTCCGCGGGAAAAACTCCAGAATTCGCGCAAACGCCTGCGCCGCGTCCGCCGTGTGCAAGCTGCCGAAGACCATGTGCCCGGTCTCCGCCGCCTGCAGGGCCGCCGACATCGTGAAGTGGTCCCGCATCTCGCCGATGAAGACCACGTCCGGGTCCTGTCGCACGATGTACTTCAGCCCTTCGGAGTAGTCCGGAATGTCGATGCCGATCTCGCGCTGCGAAATGATGCAGTGCTTCGAATGAAATGTGTATTCGACCGGGTCCTCGATCGTCACGATGTGCTCATTCCGATTCGCGTTGATCCACTCGATCATCGCCGCCAGCGTCGTGCTCTTGCCCGAGCCGGTCACCCCGCACACCAGGATCAGCCCTTCGTTCGCCCGATGGATCAACTGCCCGTAGATCGGCGGAAGGTGCAGATCATCGAACGACGGGATCGTGCTCTTCACCCGCCGCACCGCCGCGTTCATCGAGTTCGACGATCGAAAAACATTGAATCGAAACCGCTCGCCGTTCGCCAGCTGAAGCGCGAAGTCGACGTCCCCCTTTTCGTCGTAGGCCGCACGCCGCGGCGGCGGAATCACCGGCGCCAGCAGCTTCTCGATCTCCTCGCCGCTCATCCGCGGCAGATTGGTTGACCGAAGGTCGCCCGCGATCCGGAAGTACGGCGGCTGCCCCACCTTGATGTGCAGGTCCGACGAATTGAGCTGTGCCATCTTCGCCAGCAACCCGTGAATCGTCACGACCGTCCCGGCCGCGGGCGTCGTGGCCGTTGCGGGAGCGGTGCTCGGATTCGGTGTCGGCTGCGTGCTCACGCGTTCACTCCGGCGAAAACCGTCAGGGGCATCGAAAACCCGCTGTCCTGTGACGGTGCCGCCGTCGGTCCCTCGTACAGTCCGTGAAGCGTGTACGGCGTCACGGCCGTCACGCGAACGTCAATCAACCGCCCGATCAATTGCGTCGGCCCGTCGAAGACAACGATCTGGTCCCCGCGCGTTCGACCGACCAGTTGCTGCGCTGTCGTAGCGCGCCGATCCACGGCCGTATGGTCCACCTCGCCGCCGCGGTCCTGCTCCGACTCCTGCGCCCGCAGCGCGGCCTTGCTGAATCCCTCCGCGAGAATCTCCACCCGCTGGCCGATCATCCCGCGATGATTCGCCAGGCTGACCTCCGCCTGCACCGCAAGCAAGTCGTTATTCCGCTGCCGCTTCACCTCGTCCGGCACGTCATCCGTCAGCCGCTCATCGGCCAGCGTCCCCGGCCGCGCCGAGTACTTGAAGATGAAGCAGTTCTTGTAGCGCG
>CAZONT010000153.1:0-8521 GCA_964581285.1 uncultured Planctomycetaceae bacterium
CGCGACCTCAAACCCGGAAACATCCTCGTCAACACCGCCGGCGAGCCCCGCATCCTCGACTTCGGCCTCGCAAAGATCGCCGACGAAGCCGATGCGATCGCAACCCAGACCGGCCACTTCCTCGGTTCGCTTCCCTGGGCGTCTCCGGAGCAGTTCATCGGTCGCCATTCGCAGACCGACACCCGGACTGACGTCTACTCGCTCGGCGTCATCCTCTACCAGCTTCTGACCAACCGCTTCCCCTACTCCACCGCCGGAGATTTCGAGCAGGTGCTGTCGGTCATACGTGACACCGAGCCCGCGCCGCCCAGCCGCGCTTCCCCCGAGGTCGACGACGACCTCGACGCAATCGTCCTCAAGTGTCTTCGAAAGGAGCCCGCCGCGCGCTATCAGTCGGTGGGCGAGCTATCGCGCGACGTCCAGCACTATTTGAACCAGGAACCCATCGAAGCGAAACGTGACAGCCGCTGGTACCTCCTCCGCAGGATGCTCCACAAGCATCGCGTCGCCGCTTCCGTTACTGCGGTGTTCATCGTTCTGTCAACGGTGTCGGCCGTCGCCCTCTCGATCCTCTACGCCCGCAGTCGCTCACTGCTCAGTGCGCTGCAGGACTCCTCGCAAAAGATCGTCACCGAGTCGAACAAGTCGCGAAAGCTTGCCGATTTCGCCCAGGGCATGCTCGGCGGAATTGATCCCGCAACGGCGGGCGCGCTCGACAAGCGCCTGATGCGACAGGTGCTTGACGACGCATCCACGCGAGTCGACTCTGAGCTCGCCGGCGAGCCGGACGTCCAGGCTTCTATTCGAATCACGATCGGAAAGGCGTATCAAGCCATCGGAGAATACGCGCACGCCACGCTGCAACTCGAAAAAGCCGTTGCCGTTCGCCGCTCGCTTCACGGCTCCGTTCACCCGGAAACGCTCGCCGCCATGGATTCACTCGCGATGCTCTACTGGGAAAACGACCAACTCGGCGAGGCGGAGCAGACATGTCGAAGCGTGCTCGACGCCCGCAACGCCTCGTTGTCGCCCGACGATCCCGATCGCCTCCTGACGATGAGCATTCTCGCCGAGATTCATCAGAAAAAGGGCGAGTTGGAGCAGGCGGAGTCGCTCGCGCGCGAAGTCCTCCAGCGCCGAACCCGGACGCTTGGCCCCGATCATCCCGAGACGCTTTCATCCATGAACAACCTCGCGATGATCCTGACCACGATGAAACACTTCGACGATGCCGAGCCGATCTACCGAAGCACGCTCGCGGCCGAAGTTCGCACAAAAGGCGAACTTCATCCCGACACCCTTCGCACCCGCGGCAATCTCGCTGCGCTGCTCCAGCAAAGTGGCCGCCTCGCCGACGCCGAACAGCTCGAACGCGAGGTGCTCGATCAGCGGCAGCGCATCCTCGGCGACGAACACCCCGACACGATTCAATCCCTCGCCAATCTCGCCGTGTTGTTACGGTCGCGCGGCCAGCTCGTCGAAGCCGAGCAGATGATTCGAAAAGTGATTGACGTCCGCCGCCGGGTTTCGGGCCCCCGGCATCCGTCGCTCAGCACGCCGCTCTTCACCCTTTCGTCGCTGCTCGGTCGAAAGGGAGACTTCGTTGAAGCCGAACAGCTTCTTCGCGAATCGATAGCGATCGACGAAGCATCCCTCCCGCCCGATCATCCCCAACGCCTGATCCGCAAGCTCGGTCTCGGTGTCTGCCTGGCCAAGCTGGGCCGTTTCTCCGAGTCCGAGCAGTTGCTTCTCGCCACCCAGGATGCGGCAAAGGACCGCACCGATCTCTCCGCAGATTCGAAGCTCGCCGCCATCCAGTACTGCGTCATGCTCTACGAATCCTGGGATGCGGCCGAGCCGGGAACCGGCAAGGCCGAGAAAGCCGCCCAATGGCGCGCCAGACTTCCGTCGACCCGCCCCTCCAACTGACGGCCGCAACCGCCGCTTTCTTTGCGAAATCTCCTGGCCGCCGCTAACATTTTCGCCCTCAGGCAGCGCGGTATCGTCTGTCCCACTCACGAAAGTCTCGCACCATGGCAAAACGCCACGAAATCCGTCTCGGCACTTGCGGCTGGAGCTACGACGACTGGGTCGGCCCCTTCTACCCCGAGGGCACCCGCTCCGACGATTATCTCTCCGTCTATTCGCAGCACTACGACCTCGTCGAGGTCGACTCCACCTTCTACCGCCCGCCGTCGTCCGACATGATCGACCGCTGGCGCGTCGTTACCCCGCGAAAGTTCCACTTCACGCTGAAGGTCCCCCAGCTCATCACCCACGAGAAAATCCTGCTCGGCTGCCGCGACGACTTCCGCTCCTTCGCCGAGACCGTCAAGGGCCTCGAATCCAAGCTCTACTGCGTCCTCCTCCAGTTTCAGTACTTCAACAAGCAGGCCTTCCCCCAGCCCCAGAAGTTCTTCGAGCGCCTTGAGGAGTTCCTCGACTCCGCCGGCGACGATGTCCCCATCGCCGTCGAGATCCGCAACAAGACCTGGCTCTCCGCCGAGTGGTTCGACCTCCTCCGCCGGCACAAGGCCATGGCCGTCCTCGTCGATCACCCCTGGATGCCGACCATTCCGGATATCATTAAGCGCTATGACGTCCTCACCGGCAAATCTGCCTACGTCCGCCTCATCGGCGATCGCGAGGCCATCGAAAAACAGACCAAGTCGTGGGAGAAAACCGTCATCGATCGCGGCGAGACGCTTGAGAAAACCGCCGACGCCCTGCTCCAAATATCTGCCAATACAGACGTTATCGTCTTCGTAAACAACCACTACGCCGGCCACGCCCCTTCCACACTCACCCAATTGGCTACATTTATGGGACGCGACGAGTCGATAGACGATTAGTGTCGCTGCCGGCGGGTCTTCCCGCTGGCCGGAGGGCCTCGGTCTCGGCGTCCTGCGCCGCTCCCAGCTTCGTCCGGCCACCCCCCTCGCACCGACCTGCTTGGACGCCAACGATGGTCCGACCGTCGCATCCGCGCGGCGCCATCCGCGTGAAATCGTCAGCCCGCGTCGTGCGGGCCGCCGTCATCACAGGGCCCGTGCCCGCTGATCGAAGTCGTCCCTTCGGTGCTCGAGGTTTCGCCGTGCGAGTTGGCATCTATTCTGGTCTCGTCCTCGCCGTCGCACTCACGGCCTTTTATCTCTACAAGACAGGCCCCGGCGTCCAGCTCCCCGAAGGACCCGTTCAGTTCGTCGTTGTCTCCGACCCGCCCGACTGCGACGTCTACCTCGACGAAAAACCCCTCGGCAAAACTGCCGGCGGCAGCTTCACCCTCGATCTCGACCCCAAAGTCACCGACGTCCGCTGGATGGAACTCCGCAAGCCCGGCTTCGCCCCCGTCCGCCGCGCCCTCTCCGCCTACTCCGGACTACCCGGCATGGAGCTCAAGCTCCGCCGCCGCGCCTTCGACGCCTTCATCACCTCGATCCCCACCGACGCCGACGTCTGGATCAACGGCGAGCTCCGCGGCTTCACGCCCCTCGCGACCAAGCTTCTCCCCGAAGGCGACAAGCCCATCCGCGTCGAAGTCCGCCGCCCCGGCTATAAGACCGCCGAGCACGAACTCAAGCCGCCGGACGACGCCGAAGTCGCACGCGCCGACCTCACACTGGCCGCGCTGCCGCCACAGCTCCGCATCACCAGCGACCCGCCCGGCGCAACCGCCATGCTCGACGGCCGCTCCCTCGGTCCGACACCCGTCAGCATCGCCCTCGACGAATCCTCCCGCGGCAAGCAGATCAGGGTCGCCGCCTCACTCGAAAAGCACGACCCCGCCGAGCTGATGCTCGACGTGCCCAAGCTGCCGTCCGGTGATCTCGTCGCCAACCTCAAGCTCACCTCCCAGGGCACTGCGCTCAACATCGTCACCGAGCCGCCCGGCGCCATCGTCCGCGTCAATCGCACCGAGCGCGGCGCATCGCCGGTCACCGTCCGCCTCGCCGACGACGACCTCGCCGCTCCGCTGACGTTGGAAGCCCTCATCCCCGGCTCCCACTTCGGAAAGCTCGAGCTCAACAACGTCGGACGCGGCGGTACCACCCTCGTCCGCATTCCCCTCGATCATTACGGCCGGCGCGTCGTATTCGCCGTTGACTGCGCCGCTCCGGCCGTTCAGGACTTCGAACTGCGGCGCAGCCGCGTGAAGGACCAGATTCACGCGCTCGCCGCCGACCAGGAGTTCGCCGTCGTCGCCCTCTTCAGCGGCCGTACCTTCATCGGCCCCGAGCCCTCGCCCACGCGTTCCTCCAGCGAGCAGAAAATCCGCGCCTACGACCGCATGGACGGTCTCCGCTACAGCGGTCCCGAAAGCGACTCGCTCCCGCTCCTGCTCGCCGCCCTTTCGCAGCAGCCCGATAGCGTCTGGCTCTTCACCTCGGCCCCCATCGAGCGTTCGACCTGGCTCATGGCCCTCGACGGCGACGGAATCCCCCGCCCCAGCATCCAGCTCGTGACCTCATCCGCGAAAAACGTCGAGCCCTGGCTCCGCGACTGGCTCATCGCCAACCGCGGCGCAGTCCTCAACCTCGGCGAGCAAACCGCCGCCGCCCCCTGACGATCCGACTGTTTAGCCCACCTTCGGCCCCGCCGCCGCCACCTCCGCCGACACCCCCGCAAACTTCTTGAAATTCGTCGCAAACCGCCCCGCCAGGTCCCGCGCCTTCGTGTCATATTCCGACGAACTCTTCCACGTGCTCTTCGGCTGCAAGATACTCGCCGGCACATCCGGACAGTTCTGCGGCACGAGTACGCCGAAAATCGGATCCGCCTTGCACGGCGCCTCGTCCAGCTTCCCAGACAGCGCCGCGCTCACCAGCGCCCGCGTGTACTCCAGCTTCATCCGCGACCCGACGCCCACCCCGCCGCCGCTCCATCCCGTATTGATCAACCAGCACCGGCTGCGATGCTTCTCCACCCGCTCCGCCAGCAGCTTTGCATACGTCATGGGCGTCCGCGGCATGAACGGCGCCCCAAAGCACGTGCTGAACGTCGCCTGCGGCTCATTGCCCATCCCCGCCTCGGTCCCCGCCACCTTCGCCGTGTATCCCGACAAGAAATGATACATCGCCTGCTGCGTCGTCAGCTTCGACACCGGCGGCAACACCCCAAACGCATCGCACGTCAGGAACACGACCGCCTTCGGGTGCGTGTTCACCAAGCCCTCCGGCACCGCGTTGTCGATGAAGTCGATCGGATACGCCGCCCGCGTATTCTCCGTAACTCCGCCGTCGTCGTAGTCCGGCTCGCGCGAGTGTGGATCCATGACAACATTCTCGAGCACCGTCCCGAACTTCAGCGCCTTGAAAATCTGCGGCTCCGACTTCGGCGACAGCCGGATGCACTTCGCATAGCACCCGCCCTCAAAATTGAAAATCCCCCGGTCCGTCCACCCATGCTCGTCATCGCCGATCAGCCGCCGCGTGGCATCCGCCGAAAGCGTCGTCTTCCCCGTTCCCGAAAGCCCGAAGAACAGCGCCGTATCATTGTCCGGCCCCACGTTCGCCGAGCAGTGCATCGGGAAAATCCCCTGCTGCGGCAGCAGGTAGTTCAAAATCGAAAAGATCGACTTCTTGATCTCCCCCGCATATTGCGTCCCGCCAACCAGCACCAGCTTCTTCGTGAAATTGATGATGACGAACACATCCGAGTGCAGCCCCGTCTCCTCTCCCGGTTCCGTCAAACACAGCGGCGCCGACAACACCGTGAACTCTGGCGTCATGCTCTCCCGCTCCGGCCGGCTCGGCTTGCGGAACAGCTGCCGCGAAAACAGTGCATGCCACGCAAACTCCGTCACCACGCGAATCGGCATCCGCACCTGCGGATCGGCCCCCGCCCAGGCGTCAATCACAAACAGCTCACGATCCCGGAAATGCCGCACAATCCGCGCATGCAGCCGATCAAAAACGTCCGGCTCGATCGGCACATTCGTGCTGCCCCAGTCGATGCTCGACTCGGTCGTCGCATCCCGCACGATGAATTTGTCCTTCGGCGATCGCCCCGTTCGCGACCCCGTCCGCACCACCAGCGCCCCATTCGCCGCCAGCTGCCCCTCGCCCCGCCGGATGGCCTGCTCGACCATTACCGTCATCGCGATGTTCCAATGAACCGCGTGCGATTCCCGGATACCGTGATTCTCAAGCCCGTATCGATTAACAATCATCTCGGTGCGTCCTTTGGAAAATGAGCCCAGGTGCCCATTTTGCCCGACCTCGCCGCCGACAGGCAAGCACGCCCGCACATCGTCGTAGTGCAAACGCAAAGAAACCCGCGCCGACTTCTACGCTCACGATTCATTTTTTGTTTTCCTTCGAGCCGACTCGCCGACTATCCTGATAGATCAGCAAACGCTTGGGGGGCCAACGAAAATACCTGGACGGAGACCCTCATGCGCTCCCAGCCCCAACACAAAGCCATCGCCCTCGCCATCCTCGCAGTCTCAGCAATGCCAACTCTCGCCGCCCCCTCCTCGCCGCACATCCGCATCGACCAGTTCGGCTACAAACCGCTCGCGAAGAAAGTCGCCATCCTCCGCGCCCCCGTGCAGGGCTTCGACGCCCCCGCACCCTTCACCCCCGGCCCCCAGATCCAGGTCCGGCGCGTCAGCGACAATCAAGTCGTCCTCTCCGTCGCCCCGACATCCTGGAACGCCGGCGTAACCCACGCTCAATCCGGCGACAAAGTCTGGCGCGTCGACTTCACACCCGTCGCCACCCCCGGAACCTACTACATCCACGACCCCACCAACGCCGTCTCCTCCGAACCCTTCGATATCCGCGACGACATCTACGACCTCGTCCTCCGCCACGCCATGCGCATGTACTACTACCAGCGCTGCGGCACGCCGAAATCCGCCACCTTCGTCCCCTCCCAATGGTCCGACGCCGCCTGCCACCTCGGCACCCAGCAGGACCTCGACTGTCGCTCCGTCAGCAACCCCATCCCCTCAACTTCGCGAAACCTCTCCGGCGGCTGGCACGACGCCGGCGACTACAACAAGTACGTCAACTACGCCGACTCCGCCCTCCACTCGCTCCTCTTCGCCTACCAGGACGTCCCCTGGTACTGGCCCGACGACGCCGGCATCCCCGAATCCGGCAACGGAATCCCCGACCTCCTCGACGAACTCAAGTGGGAGCTCGACTGGCTGCTCAAAATGCAAAACCCCGACGGCTCCGTCCTCCACAAGATGGCCGTCACCGACTTCAGCGCCGCCAGCCCGCCCAGCACCGACTCCGGCCCGCGCCGGTACGCACCGGCAACCGCCTCCGCCACCATCTCTGCCTGCGCGGCCTACGCCCACGCCGCAATCGCCTACAACGCGCTCCCGCAAACCCAACCCTACGCCGCCACCCTGCAAGCCGCCGCCGTTAGCGCCTGGAACTGGCTCAACGCCAACCCCGGCAGCATCCCCTCCAACTACAACAACGCCGGCTTCGTCAACGCCCCCGCAGAAGAGCCCGCCTACGAACAGACCACCACGCGCATCACCGCCGCGATCTACCTCTTCCGCCTCACCGGCCAGGCCACCTACCGCACCTTCGTTGACTCCAACTACACCTCCATCCATCTCTTCGTCTGGTCCTACGCCTCCGTCTGGGAGCAGGAATACAACGACGCCCTGCTTCTCTACGCCGCCTCACCCGGCGCAACCGCCTCCGTCGCCTCACTGATCCGCCAGCGCTACACATCCTCCGTCGTCGGCAACGATCACCTCGTACAGATCCAGAACCTCGCCGACCCCTACGGCGCATTCCTCGAAGACAACAATTACACCTGGGGCAGCAACCGCACCAAGTCGCTCCAGGGTCAGATGTACATGTCCATGCTCCGCAACTGCATCGGCGGCGGAAACGCCACGGCCCTCCGCGACGCCTCCGAGGCCTTCGTCCACTACATGCACGGCCTCAACCCGCTCGGCCTCACGTTCCTCACCAACATGTCCGCCGCCGGCGCCGAATCCAGCGTCAACGAGATGTATCACTCCTGGTTCGGCGACGGCACCATCTGGGACAACGCCTCCACGTCGCTCTACGGCCCGCCCCCCGGCTACCTCACCGGCGGCCCGAACCCGACCTACGTCCCCGACGGTGCGTACACCGGCCCGCCGATCGTCCCGCCCCAGAGCCAGCCGATCCAGAAGAGTTACAAAGACTGGAACACAAGCTGGCCCGAAAACTCCTGGGCCGTTACCGAATGCCACATCCCCTACCAGGCCGCCTACGTCCGCCTGCTCGCCAACGTCGCCGCCGGCCGCGCCCTCTGCACCGGCGACCTCAACCGCGACGGCCGCGCCAACGGCCTCGACATCGACGCATTCATCAAGTGCCTCCTCGGCGCCGGTGCCAACTGCCCCTGCGCCGACCTGAACAACAGCGGCACCACCACCGCCACCGACATCCCCCTCTTCATCACCCAACTCCTGACCGCCCCGCTCTGTCAGTGACATCCGGTCGGCAACCCGGTCCCTGAGCCTGTCGAAGGGCGGTCCCTGAGCCTGTCGAAGGGCGGTCCC
>CAZONT010000154.1:0-8515 GCA_964581285.1 uncultured Planctomycetaceae bacterium
TTGCATTCGCGTCCGCTTGCTGCTCGATTCGGTCGGATCGATGGACACTTCCCGCAAGTTCCTCGCACCGATTACCGACGCCGGCGGCCGGGTGGCCTTCTTCATGCCGGTGCTTCACCTCCCGTTCCGAGGGCGATCGAACTTGCGAAATCATCGCAAGCTGGTGGTAGCCGACGGCCGTATCGCCCTCGCCGGAGGCATGAACATCGCGATTGAGTACATGGGGCCCGCCGCGCTGCCAACCCGATGGCGCGACCTCGCGTTCGTCGTCGAAGGCCCGGCCGCAGGGTCCTACGACGAGATATTCCGCAGTGACTGGGAGTTCGCATGCGGCGAAAAACTCCCCGCCGAGTCCGATCATGCATCCGCAAGCCCAAAAGTCGGCAACGCCATCGTGCAGGTCGTCCCCTCCGGTCCCGACGTCCCCGGAGACTCGCTCTATCACGCCATCGTCTCGACCATCTATGCCGCCCAGCAGCGACTCTGGGTCATCACTCCCTATTTCATTCCCGACGACTCGCTCATGCAGGCCCTCGCTCTCGCCGCCCGGCGAGGGGTCGATGTTCGCATCATCGTTCCGGACCGCTCCAATCATCCGCTGACCGACCTCGCCCGCGCAGCCTACCTCCGCGACCTCGACGCCGTTGGGGCCAAAGTGCTCCGGTATCCGCTCGGCATGGTTCACGCCAAGGCCCTTGTCGCGGACAATCGCCTTGCCATGATCGGTTCCGCCAACATGGACCCGCGCAGTCTGTTCCTCGACTTCGAGGTCATGCTCGTCGCGTTCACGCCGGCTGAAACGGCCGCGGCCGCTTCGTGGATCGAAGGCCTCGCCGCCGATTCCCTCACCGGCGTTCAGCAAGCGTCGACGTCACGCCAGGTTCTCGAGGGCCTCGCCCGGTTGGCCGGTCCGCTCATGTAACGCCCGCGCTTGGAGATTTCTCATCCGCTTGGTACGCTGGTGTATCGAGGGTCACCCAGAAAGTGTCCGACGACACCACACGCGTCAGTCTTCTGATCCGACTTCGTGAGCCCGGCGCGACCGATGCGTGGCGCGAGTTCGACGCAATCTACCGCCCGCTGCTTGCCAAAATCGCCCTCGCACGCGGCCTGTCAAACGCCGACGTCGAAGACGTCGTCCAGCATTGCATGATCGCCGTGTCCCAGCACATCCGTACCTTTGAATACGACCCCGAAAAAGGCCGCTTCAAGGGGTGGCTCTGCACCCTTGTGAACAACCGGATTCGCAACCTGCACCGCGACCGTCGCGAAACCGATGCCGACAGTCGCGTCTTTCGCATTCCACAGCAACGCGAGCCGTCCCCCGAGGACCTGTTCGACCGCCTTTGGCTCGAGGAACATCTCCGGTATGCCCTTCGACTCCTCGCGCGCGATGTCAAGCCCAACGCCCTGCGGGCATTTGAGCGACTCGCCCTCGAAGGTGCTTCGGTCGATGAAGTCTGCCGCGAACTGGGCCTGAAGCCCGAGCAGCTCTACAAAATCAAGTGGCGTGTGACGCAGAGACTTCAGGAGCGAATGCGCGAGCTCACCGGCGAGGAATTGCCCCACGCCGAGCCCCCGCCCGGTGCGTAATCGTTCAATTCAAGACAGTGATTTCCGTCCGCGGATCGACGTTAACCAGGATCTGTTCACCGTCATCTTTTCGCAGCAGTAGACGCCGCAGCCACAGCTTGTCATTCTTGCCGTGAGCAAACCAGCTGCCGGTCGCGCGCGATTCCACTGACTCGACAACGCCCTCGACCTGACCCGTCAACACGCCTTCGCGCTCCGCGATCGTCTGGGTAACGCGGACCCGCTTCCCCTTCGAAAGTGACGACAACGCAGCTGACAATTCCAGCTCCTCTCGGTGCCGGATTCGCCGGCCGGTTCCATTATCGCCGCGATCCACTCCGACGCAACGCTTGACCTCCATGCGTCGCGTCGTCGATACTTGTACGCTGTCTTCGCAGCGCCGCTCCGGCCCGACACCGGCCGGCCGCGGCGAGTTCGAGACCTGTGCATGATTCGACCGGCTGTTTCCGTCATTATCCCTACGTACAACCGCGCCAATTTTCTGCGGCTCGCCCTCGATTCCCTCGCGCGCCAGAGCATTCGCGACTTCGAGACCATCGTCGTCGACGATGGATCCACCGAGGACACCGAATCGGTCGTCCGTGACCATCCGGTCGCCGCCCGCTTCATTCGCCAGTCTCGCGGCGGCCCCGCTTTGGCCCGGAATCACGGCGTCGCCGAATCTGCCGCCGATACCATCGCATTCCTCGACAGCGACGACGAATGGCTGCCGACCAAGCTCGAACGGTTCCGCGCCGCCATGTCCAACCGGCCCGACGTCCGCATCTGGTACGGCCCCATGAATCCCATCGATCACAATGGCCACCTGGTCGCCGGCCGCACCAAGGCCTGCGAGGGCGGGTGGATCACCGATGCCCTCTTCCACAGCAGCTTTGTCCACGTCCCGTCGGTCGTGATGCATCGCAGCGTGTTCGACGAATTTGGCGGCTTCAACCCGCGCTTGCCCGTCTGCGAAGACTATGACCTCTGGCTCCGGATCAGCACCCGTTACGAATTCGGCCTCGTCCCCGAGCCGCTCGCCCTTCGCCGCCTCCACGACCAGCGGTTAAGCAAGGCCTGCATGCGGCGCAATCTTGCGGTAAAGGCAGATGTCCTGGAATTGTTCTTGCACAGCCCGGCCGCCCGCGCGGCGCTCGAGTCGATTTCGGCCAACCGCCGGGTCGCCCGTGTCTTCCTCGCCGCGGCTCGCTCCGCGCTCCGGGATCACCATTGCCGCGACGCCGAGGCACTCGCCGCTCGCGCACGCACCTACGGCGCCTCCGCTGCACGCACCGGGAGTTTGACCGCGCTCGCACGATTTTCTCGCTGGCTCGGCCTTGATCGCACTCCGCCGGAACCCGCGCCCGTCCCCGAGCCGCAATTGCCCGTTCAGAATGTACCGGCCGTCAAGAGTCGTTGAATCATGGTATCCCGGTCCAAGCCCGAACTCGCCCGATCCGTCGCCGACCTCCGCGCAGCACTTGAGGTCTTCGAACGCGCGATTCCGGAGGTCGAAGCGATCGCTCGCGTTGTTGTCGATGTCCTGCGGCGGGGCGGCAAGATCATCACCGCGGGAAACGGCGGCAGCGCCGCGCAGGCCCTCCATCTGTCCGAAGAGCTGATCGGTCGCTTTGCCCGGACCCGCAAGCCGCTCGCCGCCATCTGCCTTTGCAGCGACGTCACCGCCCTGACCTGCATCGCAAACGACTTCGGCTACGATCAGCTGTTCGCCCGCCAGCTCGAAGCCCTCGCGCGGCCCGGAGACGCCCTCGTTGCCCTCACCACCAGCGGAAACAGTCCGAACATCCTCAAGGCCCTCGAGCGCGCGAGGTCCGCGAAGGTCACAACCATCGGCCTGTTGGGCCCGAGCGGCAGTCCCGCCGAAAAACTGTGCGATCACGCGCTGGTGCTTAACAAAGTCCCCGCTCCCCGTATTCAAGAACTCCACCTGTTAACGATTCACTCCATTCTTGAGCAAGCCGACGCCACGTTCGACTAGCCCATGCCGGCGCGTCCCCGGCAATGAGCGCGGGTCCGCCCTACCCCGCACTGGCGGTCCTCGCTATCGCAGCACAGGTCTTAAATCTGCTCCCAAGCCGGCCGCAGCGTCCATCGAACCACGCTTCCGATGGTCGCCAATGATGACCTCCACCTCCGTCCTCAGACTCGAAGAGAATACAGTATTCGAGAATTATAGAATAATGGAAAATGCGCGTTCGCTCGGATCCGGGCGACATCGTCTGCTGCGTGCTCTGCCTGAGTAACCGCACCGCTCCGCGCTACGTGCATCAGTTGCGGTTCGGGGCTTTCTTCTCCGTCTCCGCCCACTCTCCCCCCTGTAAGTACCGCATCCCGAGTCCCACTCGACCGAAGACATCTCCGCGCCAGCCATGCCCCCCACGATACGTCACAAGTTGTACACGCGCCCCCGCCTTGGACAACGCGTCGCGCGCCGCTTCCGCCATCCGAAACGGACACACGTTGTCCTCCGGCGAGTGGTCGATGACAAACGATCTCCCCTTTGCCGACGCCAGTCCGGGCAGCTCCTTCGGCTTGAACACCGACATCGCCACGTACGCCCCCACCACCGGCGTCTTTTCGCGCAGCGCCACGGCGTACGCCGCCGGCCCGCCGGACGACCACCCAAGAACAAGAATCCGTTTGGGGTCAAGCTCGTGCTCACGCCCCACGTCCCCGATCACGGCGTCGACGAACTCCTCGGTCGTGAACGCCTGACCGGCTACCCGGTTCTTCTGTGTTGGCCATACGATCGCCTGCTGAGGCGTCCATTTCACCGCCACCGGCTGCGCGACAAGATACCCCTCTGGCATCGCGTACTTGTACAACCGCTTCACAAACGGCAGGAAGTTCGCTCCGCCATCGCCGCCCGGCAGGACCACAACCAGCCCGTATCCACCCGCCGGCGCCTGGCGGTCTTTCAGCGGTCCCACCAGGAAGTATCGCTGCTTTTCGTTGCCGGCCGCGGAACGCTCCTTCGACGGTACGTCTGCAACGTCCGCATCTTCCGCTCCGCGTGCGCTCGGCAAACACATGACCGCTGTGATAAGGCAAGTGTACAGGCAGATCTGCCAGTCCCGTCGCATGTCTACGGTCCCTCCACCGCGTCAAGCAGCATCTCATGAACCGCCGCCGCGCCCGCCATGATGGAACAGGTGGTCCCGTGCGGCTGTGTCACATCAATCGGCCATCGCGCCCGCCCGTCGACATCCGTCACCACACCGCCTGCCTCGGCGATCAACAATGCCCCCGCCGCGATGTCCCACAGCTTTGTATCCGGCGCATAGATCGCGTCAAAGTAGCCGGCCGAAACCCAGGCCTGGTGAAGGCACGCCGCCCCGACGTTTCGAAACAGAATCGTGTCGAACAATCGACGCACTCCCTCGGGCACCGGGTGTCGGCGAAACGAGGAAAACGCGATCGTCGTGTCCGGTCCGGGCGCACGCTGCGAAACTCGCACGCCGCGTCCCTCACACGCAGTACCACCTCCGGCCGCTGTCGAATAGGTCACTCCGGTTGTCGCATCGAAGATCGCCCCTGCCACCGGCCGACCTTCAAACAGCAGGGCAACCGAGGTCGCGAACATCCGCTGTCCACGGGAGAAATTCCGCGTACCGTCGATTGGGTCGACCACCCAGCAGTACGGCACGGAGCCCGCGTCGGCGTGCCGGGTCGCCCCGGACAGCTGCTCCTCCACCAGGACCGCATGCTCCGGAAACCGACCGGCGATGGCTGCCAGGATCACCGACTGTGCCGCATGGTCGGCCTCGGTGACGGGCGATTCATCCCCCTTCCGCGATACGACCGCCGACCCGAGCCGCTCCAGCGCGCACGCTCCACCCAACCGCGCAAAGTCGACGCATGCGGTTCGATACTCCCGCCATTTTTCAGGATCAAACATGCCGACGCATCATCGCGGCAAGCCGGCGACGCGTCCATCAGATTGAAGAGTGAATCATTCCGTCGCCGCCGCCGCAGTCTGCGGACTGAGCGCCTTGACCTGGTCCTTCCCGCCCGCTTTCGCAAGATACAGCGCCTGGTCGGCCAGCTTTACGAGCGCTTCGGCCGTCTTCGGATGGCCCTGTTCGAGGCTCGCCAGGCCGATGCTCAGCGTCACGCACCGCGCCGCCGGAACTCGTCGTACCAGTTCCTTCTTGAATCCCGAAATGACACGCGCCGCCGACGCTTTCGCTTCCTCCGGCGAAGTTCGCGGCAACAGGACGACGAATTCATCTCCGCCGTACCGCGCCGGCAGGTCCGATTGCCGCAGTTCCCGCCGCAGCACGTCGGCCGTCACCGACAAGACCCGATCACCCGCAGGATGTCCAAACGTGTCGTTGACTTCCTTGAACCGGTCGAGGTCCATCATCATGCACGTCAAATCGGTGTTGTAGCGTACGGCCTCTGCGAACAACTGTCGTAGGAGTTCGCCGAAGTGACGCCGGTTGTACAACCCGGTCAGCGGGTCATGCGCCGCCATTTCCCGGAGCTGATCGTTCAGCCGCTCCAAATCCGCATTCCGAACCAGCAGCTCCTGCTCCAGCCGCGCGTTCGCTGCACGGATTTCGACCATCGCCAGTGCCTTCTCGATGACAACTGGCACCACGTTTACGTAGTCGCCGTACTTGACGACGTAATCGATCGCGCCCGCCCGGATGGCCTGCGCCGCCACTTCGCCAAATCGTTCACCGGTCACCATGATGACCGGCAGATCATCCGTCTCGCGCACCTTCTTCAGCAACTCCATTCCGGTCGTGTCCGGCAGGTGCAGGTCGAAGATCCCGAGGTCAAACTCCTTTAGATCCTGTCGCTCGAACTCCGCACCGCTGCTGACGTGCTTGATCGACGCCTTCTGAAAATGGTCGCTGAGGATCGTCGTCATCAGCTCGGCCTGGTCCGGATCGTCCTCGACTAGCAGCAGCCGCAGGGGACGTTCCGCCACCTTCGTCGCCAACGGCAACGCGCAACTCGGCCGCTCTTCGATCGGCGTTTCGCTCATGACGTAGCCCCCACGAGTACCGGCTCGCGCGTCGCCGCGCCCGCCGTTGCCGTCCGCTCATCTCGCCGGCAAAGGGCCGACTTGCTGAGCGTAAAGCAGAACACGCTCCCGCCGCCTGGATTCTCCTCCACCCAGATTCGCCCGCCGTAGAGCTGAACAATGCTCTTGCAGTGGGCCAGCCCAACGCCCTTCCCAGGCGTCCGGCTCACGAAATCCGTCCGCGCCCGGCTGAAGACGCCGAAGATGCTCTCGCGATCCTCTTCCCTCACGCCGACGCCGCGGTCCGACACGCGAAACTCATACTCGTTCGGCCGCTCCTCCAGCGTGATATGCACGTCTGAACGGACGCTGCTCTTTCCGGGCTCCGGCTCTGGCGTGTATTTGATTGCGTTGTCGATGAGGTTCTGAAACAGTTGCCGCAGCCGGCGCCGCTCGGCCACGACCGTCGGCAGCCGCTCGTCCAGAACCACGCGCGCGCGTTTTCGATCAAGCTCGCACTCGACCTGCTGCACGATTGATCGCACGTCGCTGTCAAGGTCGATCTCCTGCGACGGGTCGCGAGTCGTTCGGACCCGCGACAGCTCCAGCAACTCGTCAATCATGTTGATTGCGTACTGCACGTTGTGTTCGATCCGCTCCAGATGGTGCCCCGCCGCAGCCGGAAGCGCCTGTCCCGCCTTTCGGCGAACGAGCATGATCTGCCCCGTGATGTTGCGCAACGGCGCGTGCATATCGTGAGACACCGCGCGCAGGAACTCTTCCCGCTCCGCCATGTCGATCTTCAGAACCCGGTTCGCCTCCTGCAGCTGCTCCGTACGCTTTTGGACGCGTTCCTCGAGTTCCGAATTCAGCTTCATCAGCGCATTGTGCGAACGCTGGAGGTCGTCACCCATTCGATTGAACGCTCGCCCCAGCTGCCCGATTTCGTCGCTTCGTTGCACGTGCACGCGCGTCTCCAGCCGCCCGCCCGCCAGTTCCAGCGACGCCCGCGAAATTTCATTGATCGGCGCGACAATTCGCCGCACGATCTCAAACCCCAGCGGTACCATGAGCAATACGACGCCGATCGCAATCCCCGTTACCTGCCGGGCGACCCCGGCCAGGCTCTTTTCGTCCGGCGTCAGGTTCAGCCCGAATCGCACGAATCCGAGGATCGGCGTGGGCGAAAGTGGGTCTCCGCCCGCTGAGATATCCTCAACCGGATACACGATGTCGATCCGCGTCCCCAATACCTCATCCGAGACGAGCGACGGCTGGTCGACGGGATGAACGGCGATTCGATTGCCGTCGCCATACAGCCAGTTTCGGATGTGCCCCGCGCCGAGCTGCGCCCCCGCGACGATGGTCCCGGTCACGTCCGCGAACGCGACGCACGCGATATGCTGGTCTTCCAGAAGCTTCTGGGCTACCTCAAGCAGTTTTTCCTGGTCGTGCTTCCGCATCGGAGCCGCGCTGCTGATCGCGATCGCCTTCGCGAGCAACCGCGTCCGCGCCTTGCCGCGCTCGATCATGTTGCGAGAGGACACCTTCAGATAGAGCATCCCCGTGAGCGCCGACGCCATCGCCACGACCGCCGTCAGCAATACCGTCGAACGAAACTGCAGCCCGCGGACCTCGCGTGCAACCTGGTTCAAGAGCTTCCGCACGGCATCGGCCTCCCAATCGACGAACGCTGCGACGACGAGCAAGCGCCCAGCACGATACATCGCGAATATCGGTCCACCGTCTCGATGACTTAACATTCGATCCGGCCTGGTTGGCAATGTTTCCCGCCTTGATCGGCTGCCCCCCGCCGGATACCCTTGCCGCGTCGTGGCGGACGGATCGCGGCGCCGGGCGAGTCCGATACGGTTGCCTTTCGGACTGGCAGCGCCGCGAATGGGCAAGGATGCAAAGGACGCTCGCCATGCTCGCGCATGCCCTGCT
>CAZONT010000155.1:0-8488 GCA_964581285.1 uncultured Planctomycetaceae bacterium
AGGTAGTCACCGTGGCCAAACGATCATTGTCATCCCTCAAGCGCGTCCGCCAGAACGTCCGCCGCGCCGAACGCAACAAGAGTCGCAAGAGCGCCCTCAAGAGCCAGATTCGCAAGTTCGTCGACGCCCTCGCCACCGGCGGCCGCGACACCGCCGTCAAGGAGTTCGGCAACACCGGCGTCCTCCTCGACCGCGCCGCGTCTCACGGCGTCATCCACAAGAACACCGCCGCCCGAAAGAAGAGCCGCCTCGCCAAGCGCCTCAACGCCCTTAAGGCAACCAAGAAGTAGCGGCTGAATCGGCGGGTGCCGCATGTCGAATGCCTGACCCCGCGTCCGATTTTGTCTCCCGTGCCGGCCACAAGCTCGCCGCCGCCCTCGCGGCATTTCACGTCGACGTCACCGGCCTGACCTGCGCCGACCTCGGCTCCAACACCGGCGGCTTCGTCGACTGCCTCCTGCAACACGGCGCGGCGAAGGTCTTCGCCGTCGAGCGCGGCTACGGCGTCCTCGACTTCAAACTCCGCCGCGACCCGCGCGTCGTCGTCATGGAGCGCACCAACGCCCTCACTCTCACACTCCCCCAGCGCGTGCAACTAGTCACCATCGACGCCGGCTGGACCCGCCAGCGCCTCATCCTCCCAGCCGCCGCCCGCCTGCTCGCGCCGGAGGGTCACATCATCTCGCTGGTAAAACCCCACTACGAAGCCGAACCCGAGCAACTCGTCCGCGGAGTCCTCCCGCCTGAGAAAATCGAATCCATTCTCGCGACCATCCGCGCCGAACTTTCTTGCTTTGGTCTCAAGGTCTCCGCCGAAACCGAAAGCCCGCTCCCCGGCCACTCCGGCAACCACGAACACCTCTGGCATCTGCGACCGAGCTTGATGCAGGCCCCGCACGAGCGGCGCGAATCGCCCTAGGAAGCCGGTGCCGCAAGGATCTTCTGCCCCCATCCTTCATCCGAATTCGCTATGATGAGTGGAACACACGCAAGGCTGAAGATCGAGCTGTACCGGGAATGGCGACGAGCATGCTCACTCCATCGACTCGTATACGATCCGCCGAATTCGCCAGATTGGTGACACGAACGCTTGCATGCGCGCTGCTGGTTGTCTCGTGCATCGGCCACGGCAGTACTGCGGCGGCTGACGGTTGGTGGACGGGGTACGGAGTTCCCGTCGGGCGTGCAGATCATGCGATGGCTTTCGATACTACGCGTGGCGTTTTCGTGCTTTTTGGCGGACGGAACGCTCAAGGACTTCTGGGGGACACTTGGGAATGGAACGGAACGTCTTGGAGTTGCCGTTCGACGTTTGGACCGACGCCGCGATACGGACATGACATGGCGTATGATCGCGCCCGCGGTGTTGTCGTGCTGTTCGGAGGCTTCGATGGCGTCGCGTACTCCGAGGAGACGTGGGAGTGGAACGGTACCGCTTGGATGTCGCGGGTCCAGCCCGGTCCGGCTCCGCGCGCATGGCATGCGATGGCATTTGACGTCAGTCGCAGTGTCGTCCTGCTCATGGGTGGACTTACCAGCGGAGGCAGTCCGGGCACGATCCTGGGCGACACTTGGGAATGGAACGGAAGCACGTGGTTGCAGCGCACGATCGACACGCCATCGGTCCGTTACAACCATTGCATGGCGTACGATGAGCAGCGATCTGTAATTGTCCTCTTCGGTGGTACAAACGCTCCCGAGCAAACTTGGGAGTGGAATGGCACGGCTTGGAGCCTCCGTTCATCTGCAGGACCATTCTTTACCCTGCGAAATGCAATGGCCTACGACACGCTTCGGGCGAGAACCGTGCTCGCACCCGGAGTAGATTCGAGCGGACAATTGGGTCATGCCTGGCTATGGGATGGCGCGACGTGGTCTCAAACCGCCGATAACGGTTATTCTCCAAGATTCGGCCACGCCATGGCTTTCGACTCTGTTCGCGGAGTCTGTACGATGTTCGGGGGATACACCAGCATCACCCAAGTCTACAAGACGGATGGGCTCGACTGGAACGGCAGCACCTGGACAGCCCACCCTCCGCCGACTGGGCCTATTTTTCGCTCGTCTTCCGCCTTGGCTTTTGACGAGAATCGAGGCGAAGTCGTGATGTTTGGTGGGATGAACGGAACATACTACCGTGACACATGGGGTTGGAACGGCTCCGTATGGAGCTTGCGATCGAACATAGGGCCCTCGCAGCGGGCCGGGCATGCAATGGCCTTCGATTCGAACCGCGGTGTCGTCGTCTTGTATGGCGGCTCGACGTCAACAACCCCAAACAAGGAAACATGGGAGTGGGATGGTTCAGTCTGGACCTTGCGAGAAACGACAGGGCCGACCGAGTCGATCTCGCTTTCCATGGCGTTTGATCGCGCGCGTAATCGAACCGTACTTTTTGGTTCACACCAGGCGCCGCCAAAAACGTGGGAATGGGACGGAAACTCCTGGACCTTGGTGTCCACCGTCGGTCCACAGGCGCGATACTTGTCTGCAATGGCCTACGACGAAGCCCGAGGCGTCACGGTGCTTTTTGGAGGTCGCGACGCCGGTGCGCTGCCTGTGCTCTATGGAGACACGTGGGAGTGGGACGGACTCGTGTGGACACTTCGGTCAACTTCGGGACCAGCGCCGCGCCAACAACATGCCGTTGCGTTCGACAGCCGGCGCGGAGTGGTCGTGCTGTTCGGCGGACTCGGCCTCTCACCAAACCCGGTTGGAAATGAGACGTGGGAGTGGAGCGGAACGAGCTGGCACATGCGTGCATCGCGCGGTCCAACGAAACGGACTTCGCATGCAATGGCATACGACACCGCGCGGGGGCAGACGGTATTATTCGGAGGATACACAACCACTTACAATGGCGAAACTTGGTTGTGGTCGCCTTCGACGGTCGCTCCCGCCGTTTTTATCGCCGTCGCGCTCGGAGTCGATTCCTCTCCGGAGCACGTAGCCGCCTGTGACTTGGATAACTCAGGCGAAGTCAACGGCTTGGACATTCAAAGCTACGTCTCTTCCCTTCTTGCAGAATAGACTCGGTTGCTTTCGAAACTCTCGGGAAGACTCATCTGCCCGGAAGCAAATGGGACGTTCTCGATCGGCAGGAAGGGAACCGTTGTTCAGCATCTTTCGGATTCCCGCGGGGCTTCTCGGCAGCGGGGGCGCGGGGTTGCGCTAATCGCCGACAACTCTTCGGCCGTCGTCTGACGGCGCGCAAGTTGAGACGGTCGATCGCCAGGTCGTCCTTCGTCGGAAGCCCTGGACATGCCAAGTTTGGCTGCTGCACGTCCCGGCGCACCAACACCTCCCGCGGCGTGACACCCGCCCCGCACTGACTCCCTACCGCGCCCTGAACTCCAGCCTTCCCGCCCAGCACGGCCCCAATCGGTACTCAATCCGCAATCGAGTTGCGGAACAGCGGGCGCGTATACGGGGTGACATCGCGGAGGCTCACCGCCGCCGCACCGAATGTCTAACAAGGCCGCACGACCGGCGCTGCGCGCACGCATCGCCCAGTGGCCCCGGAGAATCCGCGCCTTGCGCAGTGAAGGTCCATCTATGACGTCTGGAGCGATCGAGCAGGATTGCCAATTGCTGCCAAGCATCGCCCTCAAATCGGAATCCGCCGCCAGTCATCCGGACAGCAGCGAGAATTCTGATCCTTCTCACTTCTGCATTCGCTCAAGACTCAAGCCGCCAGACTCAGGGCACAGAATCCCCCGCCAATTCGAAATTCTCACCGTTCTAACTTTTCAATACCCCTCTCATTCCAACGCCGCATGCTCCGGGTTTCCCCTCGGTCCGCGCAATGCCCGCGCGCGTCCCGCCCGGCCGACCTCTCCCGTTCATTCCCATTCGCTCCCCAATTCGCCGCGACTCCAGGCCTCGCCCAGACGTCTGCCCGCCGCGCGTTCCTCGGCCCCCGCACTCGTCTGCCAAGCTACTTGGCGTCGCCAACTGCCACCCGCTGGCGATTGTCGTTCGATGTCGTTCAATGCCGTAAAAAAGGAGTCGGCCCCTTCGCCGACCGAACTGCCCATGAGCACGCACTTCCCCAAGTTTCAGCGTCTCAGCGCTTCGAATCGCCCGCTGCCTCAAGTCTCAAGACCCAGGGCTCAATGCCCGCGGCCCAGGACATCCGGCCCCCGTCCGACGACCCTAGTAGAAAATCGACAATACGAGGTGCTGCTCGCTCGACATCTTCGCCTCGAACACCCCGACCGACGCCACCACGTCTTTGACGTAAATGTCCGGGTGCTGGTCGAGCCATTCGTTGATCGCGTAGTCGAGATTCTGAAGCGCGCCCCCGCTCATCCGCGCATGAAAGGTATGCACGCGGGTCGGCCCCTTCTCCGGCGGTGCCAGCGGTCGCTTGAATCGGTACTCGCCGGCGCCGCCCCCGCGCGCCCCGAGCGTCTTGATTGCCGAACCTCCCTCGACGCGCGGACCTTTCGGCTCATCGTGCGGTTCACCCATCGTCGAGTCGTTGCCGTTCGCCGCGCTCATCACCGGCTCGGCGACCGCCACGCGCGCCGGCGGTTCCATCGTCGCCGTACCGGCCAGCGCCGCATCCACGGCCGGTGCGGTGGCCGTCATCGGGAGATTCAGCAGGCCCGATTGGCTCATCGCCACCTGCTTCTTCAAATTCTCAACACACGGCGGGCAGAGCCAGACCCCCTTAACCGTCCCGGCCTGTTTCTTCTGGATCTGCTCCATCGTGATCGGAGCGTGACACTTCTGACACGAAGGTGCGGGCTGCGCGGACATATGTGCCTTTCACCGAAAGAAGGGAACAAGCGCCCGCCGCGAAGCGGACGATCCTGCCGCCTCCATTATAATTCGAAATCCCGCGCGATTTGTAACCAATCGTTCGGCCGACCTGGCGCCTTGCGACAGGACGTCCCCATCCCTAGACTTCCAGGACAAACTGCGATGGAGCCCGCCCAAAACGGACGCTGCGGCGGCCTGATGGCTCCTACCAATCTGGTAGGAGCCGTGTCTCCTGCCGGGAAACGGGTCCCGACTCAAAGGCAGGAGTCCGATGCTTAACACGCTGCTTCACAACAAGTACGTTCTGATTCTCCTCGGCGGCGGCCTCGGCTCGCTCCTCCGCTACCTCGTCCAGGGTTGGAGCCAGCGAATCACCGTCGGCGCATTTCCCGTCGGAACGCTCATCGTCAACGTCGTCGGTTGCTTCGCTATCGGTCTCCTCGCTACCGCCCCCTTCGCTCGCCCCGAACACCGCACCGGCCTGATCGTCGGCGTCCTCGGCGGCTTCACCACGTTTTCCGCATTCGGCTGGGAAACCTTCTCGCTGGCGAACGACCGTCAGACCATTGCCGCGTTCGCAAACATCCTGCTCAGCGTTGCGCTCGGTCTCGCCGCCGTCTGGTTCGGCTACCGTCTTGCTGAGCGCGTCTTCGGAGTTTGACCATGAAAATCCCAGAGGACGGCTGCCTGCTGCGAATCTTCATCGGTGAGAGCGACCGCTGGCACGGCCAGCCGCTTTATGAAGCGATTGTCCTCAAGGCCCGCGAACTCCACCTGGCCGGCGCGACCGTCCTCCGCGGCCCGATGGGCTTCGGCGCGACGAGCCGCCTCCACACCGTCAAGGTGCTGCGGCTCTCGGAAGACCTCCCGATAGTCATCGAAATCGTCGACAGCAAGGAAAAGATCGACGAGCTGCTGCCGCACGTCGATCGGATGGTCACCGAGGGACTCGTCACGCTGGAGCCCGTGCAGGTCATCAAATACAGAGCCGGCGACAAGGTGTCGCCGGCTTGAGTACGTACGAGGATGGAAAACTGCGCCCCAAATCAGCGGCGGCCGCGGAACCGCCGGACTCCGACAACCAGCGGAAGCATTGTCGCCAGTCCGAGCAGGCCCGGAACCGCGCCCGCTCCGCAAACCGGCGTCAATCCGAGCGGTGAGCCGCCCTCGGTTTGCACGTAGTAACCCGTGTTCCCGACTGCCTGGGCCGTCTGATCGCCGTTCACCGAGAACGCGCTGACGCCGAACGCGCCCGGGCTCTGGGGTTCGAGAATGAGCTGCATTGTCACCGTCTCACCCGCCACGAGCGACCCGATGTTGAAGGTCACCGCGCCGCCATTCATCTGCCCGGTCTGGGCCAGGGCCGAGCCGGCCGGCTGCGAAGGACCCATGTCGGCCGACACGAACTCAGTCGCGTTGGGCAGCGGGATGGAAACGAGCACATCGCTTGCCCCGCCCGTTCCGACGTTGCGAAGCTCGACAGCAAACGCCGCCGGTTCGCCGACCTGAAGCGATTCGGTCAGCGGCGTGACGGACATCTGAAAGACCGGCTTGAGGTCGCCTTTGGTAACAAAGCTCACCTCGGAGCTATACCCGGTGCCCGCAGAGTTGATCGCGTACGCCCGGACGAAGTACTTGGTGCCGGGCGTGAGTCCGTGGAATGTCGTTGCGAATCCACCGACGCCCGCGCCTTCCTGCAACCGGAGCCCCTCGACGGTCGGCTGGCCATCCGTATTCCAGCAAATGCCTCGTGCGGTGATTTCCGCGCCGCCATCGCTCGTCACAATTCCCCCGAAGACCGCGCTGGTCAAGCTGATCGACGTGACGCTGAGCGGTGTGACGGTCGGTGCGTCCGCGCCCAATGCCGCACCGCTCGCCGCCAGGGTAATGAATGCAACGACAGCGCACGCAAATACCGGCCGCAGCCGTGCAGTGGGTCGAATCGGACGGGTTGAATTCGTCGACGTGGAATTACTCATGACTTTGCCCCCATACTGAGAATCTCGAATCGTTCTTGCTGACACACTGCGTCCTGGTGCGCCGTGTGTAGATGGCTTCGTCGCGCCGTCAGAATCGTCCGCCCGTTCGGAGTGTCAGGGCGAATTCGGCGAGCCTGGATTTCCCCAGGCGTTCTGTTCGGTCAGCTTCGCGCCCGACATTTGGTTCGATTTTCAGCACTGGCAGAATTCCGTCCGAGCGCGGCAGTGCAGTCGTCAGTGGCCTGTTCAATCCGCAGGCAGCCGAAACGGTTCGCGGACCTTCCAAACGAGGAGCGCGGGACGTCGTTACGATAACCGTACAATTCGTTTGGGCCTTGGCGAGTGACGCGGCGACGAATCACAACGGAGCGTCGGAGATTCACACCGCATCAGCCGATAATCCGTCGTGAGCGTTGCAACGCTTGATTCTCATGAAAGCGGCGTGGGAGTGTTTTTTGGCGCCCCAATGCTGCGCATCATCTGTGACTGCTCTGACTGACGAGGTTTTTGGGGGCAGAAGTCCGGGCGGGCGTCTTAGCGCCTCCGATGCGATTTGGCCATGAAGGGTTGCGGAATTGTCGGTCGGACGGTGCGTGCAACCTCTCGCCTGACTCGAGAGGAGTGCGTGCGGGTGATGTCGCGCGACGGCGTCGGACCGGTGCTCGCGACTCCGGCCGACGCCGACGCGTCGAACATCTGGATCGAGGACACGCGCCCCGACCCCTTGTATCCAGGATCAGCTCAGGCCGAGGGCCCCGGGACTCAATGCAGGTCAGGCCCCGCCACGGAGTCGCCGGCCAACGTCATGTGTAATCTGGTCGAACCCCCCGGTTCGTGCGGGTGGAAGATGCGCCTTCACCCGCCCCCCCATTAGTAGGCGTGAGCGCGTCGAGTAATCAAGCGCAAAGTGAAAACTTCTCGCGACTTTCCTGCAATCAGAGCATGCTCCAACCGGAGTGGTGACGGTGCGAACTTCGTCCACTAGGGATTATCGGTGTCGGAAACGGTCCAAACTCAAATGTCTGTCGCTTTTCCGGACGCCGCGAGGGCGTACGCATCGTCGATCTCGCGCTGCCGACCCGCGGCCGTTTTCGTGGCCGACTCGGGGTCGGTGGCGATGCCCTTGGCGACGAGGCCGTCCCAGTGCTTCTCGTTGAAGACACAGCCGGGGTCGCCGGCGTTGAGCTCGCCGAAGTAGGCGTCGGCCCGGGCCCGGCAGCCGCCGCAGTAGTGCTTGAACTCGCACACCTCGCAGTGGTGGAGGCGGCGATCGCGGTCGCAGAGCAGCTCCCAGAACTCATTGTTGCGGAAGATGTCGATGAAGCTCCGCTCGCGAATGTTGCCCTGTTTGCGGTGCGGCAGATAGACGCAGGGCGTGATGACGCCGTTGGGCTCGATGGCGACGTAGTCGCGGCCGGCGCCGCAGCCGCCGAGATACTTGGCAATGACCCGGGCCTTTTCGCCGCCGCCGCTTCCGGCGTGGCTGCAGGCCTGCTTGCCGTCAGTCGGGGCGTGTGCGACACAGACGCGGCCGAACTGCGGCGCGGTGCTAATGCAGCCGATCTTGCCGGACTGCATCCACGAATTGAGGGTTCGCAGCAGCCATTCGCGTTGCTGCGGGTTCAGATCGCCGTCGACCATCTGGAGTCCACGGCCGACCGGGATGAAGTTGAAGTGGGCGAAGACGCCGGCGCCGATGTCGATGCAGAACTTAATCATGTCCTCGACTTCGGGGAAGTTGC
>CAZONT010000156.1:0-8432 GCA_964581285.1 uncultured Planctomycetaceae bacterium
AGCCGGCGGCGAGACCATCCATTCCATCGGTCAGATTGACCGCATTGGACGTGCCGGTGACGACAATCACGGTTACGAGCATGAAAATGGGGACCGAGACGGTCACGCCGTGAGTGATGGGATCGCCTTTGTAGAAGGGAATCATGATCTGGTTGAAGAAGGCGATCTGGCCGGGTTCGAGGTTGCGCTTGCCGTATTGGTGTATGAAAAAGGCCAGGAGGACGCCGAGTCCGATCTGGAAGAGGAGCTTTTCGTAGCTCTTGAGGCCGTCTCGGGTGCCCGAGCGGCGCGAGGCGGTGAGCTTGAGCCAGTCGTCGATGGCCCCCAGTGCGCCGAGCCAGAGCATGCAGAAGATGGCGAGGTGAATGTAGAAGTTTCGCAGGTCGGCCAGCAGAAACACGCTGACGAGGATGGCAGCGAGAATGAGGATTCCGCCCATCGTAGGGACGTTGGCCTTGTGCTGGGTGAGCTGGTTGAGGGCGGTATGGTCGAACTCGGGGCGGTCGCCGAGCTTCATGCGGATGAGCCAGCGGATGACCCGCGGCCCGAGCCAGAGGACGATGGCGAACGAGAACGGGATGGCGAGCAAGCCACGGAAAATCGCAGCCTGGTACGCGTAGGGCTGATCGTTCAGGAGATAGCTCAGGAGCAGGTAGAGCATCAGATCCGCGCGGCCGCGGAACGGGATCGTCGCGGTCCCTGTGCCTTATGAGAGGCCGTCCCGAGATCGGGCGATGGTTCGGATTCGTCCGCCCCCCCTGCCGCTCCCTTTTCGATCGCGGCGATCAGACGCTCGAGCCGCATGGCTCGCGAGCCCTTGAGCAACACGACGTCGCCCGGCTCGATCATTCTCTCCACACCGGTCATGGCGATTTCGATGGACGGAAAGGCGTGCGTCCGCTTTGACGCGCCGGCAGTCTTGGTTGCGCCGTCAGTGACGGTACGGGCGAATGAGCCGATCGCGACGATCACTGCGGCGCTGGATCGTCCGGCGGCGTGACCGAGTTCTTCGTGGCAGCGTCCGGCCTGATCGCCGAGTTCGCGCATGTCACCGAGGATCAGGACGCGGCGGCCGGACGTCGGCATCTGTTCAAGACTTGCGAGGGCGGCCTTCATGCTGGACGGGTTGGCGTTGTAGGCGTCGTTGATGAGCGTGACGGACCCAAGGCGGCGGATCTCCAGTCGCATCGAAGGCAACTCGGCGGTCGCGAGAGCAGCGGCAATCTCATCGTGCTTCATGCCGAAGCGGAGGCCGACGGTGATGGCAGCCAGTGCATTTGAGACATTGTGCGTGCCGATCGTCGGCAGCGTGTAGGGGAAGCGGCCGTTGACTTTGAAGCGCTGCATTCCGCCGTCGATTTGAATGTCTCCGGCCCACAGGTCGCAGCCAGGTTCGAGGCCAAAGGATAGAACGGTGAGGTCTTGCCGGGCGCGGGCCTGGGGGTGATCGCGGCAGGTCACAATCAACACGGCGAGGCCACGGCGGCGGATGTGCGGGAGGAGCGAGAGCTCTTCGTCCGCGACTCTTGAAACGTCTCCGAAGAACTCGAGGTGTTCCTCGCCGATGCTGGTGACGACTCCCACATCCGGGCGGGCGATCTGGGCGAGAGCGGCCACTTCACCGGGGTGATTCGTGCCGATTTCGACGACAACAAACTCGTCGGCGGGCTCGACGGAGAGCAGGGTCAGCGGGACGCCGATGTGGTTGTTGAAACTCTTGACCGCCGCGCGGCCGCGTTTCTTGGCGCGAAGGACGGCGCAGGTCAGTTCTTTTGTCGTTGTCTTGCCGTTGCTTCCAACGACGCCGATGACGGCCGCGGCGGCCTGGGAGCGATGGTAAGACGCCAATCGGCCGAGGGCGTCGATGGTGTCGGCGACCGTGATGAGGCGGCCGGATTGACGCCAACGCTCCGACACGCGGCTTGGGTCCGAGACCACGGCGAACGCCGCGCCGCCGGACAGGGCGGCATCGACGAAATCGTGTCCGTTGAATTGCTCGCCAGGGATTGCGAAGAAGAGGTCTTCGGGGCGGACATCGCGGCTGTCGGTCGAGACGCGGGCGACGCCAGTGACGGGCGGCTTCTCAAGCGGTCGGGCACCCATTGCCTCGACAACTTCGTCAATGGTCAGGCGTTTCATGCGGCTCCCGCTCTATGTCGCAGTGCGGCCTGCGCGACTTCGACGTCGTCGAAGTGGATTTTCTCGGTTCCGATGATCTGGTAGTCCTCGTGGCCCTTGCCGGCGATGAGGATCGTGTCGCCGCGCTCGGCGCGAGTGACGGCAGCGTGAATCGCTGCGGCGCGGTCGGGCTCGACAAGAGCCGAGCCGGATTTGTCATGCGGAAGGCCGCGCAGAATTTCGTCGATAATCAGTTTCGGGTCTTCCGTTCGGGGGTTATCGCTTGTGACGACGACGGCATCGGCGAGTCGAGCCGCTACGGCAGCCATGCGCGGGCGCTTCGTGCGATCGCGATCGCCGCCGCAGCCGAAGACGCACCAGAGCCGGCCGGGCGTCAATGGGCGGACAGCGCGGAGCACGTTGTCGAGAGCGTCGTCGGTGTGGGCGTAATCGACGAAGACGTTGACGCCTGAGCCCTGCTCGCCGACGCGTTCGAGGCGGCCAGGGACGCGGCGAACGGTCGCGAGCCCGGTGCGGATCGTCTCGAGATCGAGGCCAACGGCGAGCATCGCGCCGGCGGCGGCCATCGAGTTATAGATATTGTGGCGGCCTGCGAGCGGCGTCGTCATCTCCAGCGTGCCGGACCCGTAGTGAAGCAGGAAGCGCGTGCCGGCGGCGGTGGTTTCGAGCGGTTCGGCGCGGAGGTCGGCACGATCGTTGAAACCGTAGCGAAGGATCCGCGCGCGGCAATTTGCAACGATGAGATCGCTGCTGGCGTCGTCGGCGTTGACAACGGCGCTCGCGCTGGGGCGCAGGCCGTCGAAGAGGCGCTTCTTGGCGGTGAGATAATTCGCCATCGTCCCGTGATAGTCGAGGTGGTCGCCGGTCAGGTTTGAGAACACAGCGACTTCGAAGTCGATGCCGTCGACGCGGCGCTGATCGAGACTGATGCTGGAGACTTCCATCGTGGCGAAGCGTGCGCCGGCGTTGGCGGCTTCGACGAGATATTCACTCAGCATGACCGCGGCCGGCGTGGTGAGGGGCGACGGAATCTGGCGGCCGACGAGGTCGTAGACCACTGTTCCGATCATGGCGGACTTGCAGCCGGCGGCGGCGAGTAGTGCGCGGCTCATGAAGACGAAGGTGGACTTGCCGTTTGTGCCGGTGATTCCCATGACGCGGAGGCGGCGCTGATCCTGGAGGAGATCGAGCCCGGTCCAACACGCCATGAGACGGGCGAGGGCGTGCCGAGAGTCGGGCACGATGAGTTCGGTGACGCCGCTCGGCGCGCCGACATACCGCTCCACGACGACTGCCGCGGCGCCGGCTGCCGCGACTTGGGGAACGAAGTCGTGGCCGTCGACGCGCGTACCCTTGACCGCGACGTACAGCCAACCGGGCTTTACGTGTCGTGAATCGTCGGTGATTCCGAGGATAGGCTTCGAAGAGAAGCCCCCGACTCGAAGTGCTCGCTGGCAGAGCTCGGCCAGCGGTATCGAACGCTCCGTCGTCGTCAAATGATCGCCCACCATGGCTATTTCAACTGCGGCCGCGAGTTGTTGGCCCGCCGTGGCCGCGTGCGATTCGCACTTCCTGTCGCAGAGTCGCGACGGCGGGAGTCTAACACAGAGACGCTCCGCGCCCAGCCCGTGGTTCGCAGAAATTCACGCGCCGCAGAGCGATCAGTCGGCCGGAACTCCGGCCAACTCGACGGGCGCCTCTCGTTCGGGCGGAACCTGCAAGTAGGCCAGACTGGCGGCGAGGATTTCCCGGGCGGCCGGCGCGGCCACCGTTCCACCGTAATAACCCAGCGACTTGAGCGGCCTCGTGATGCAGACAAGGACGACAATGCGGGGCTCGCCGCACGGGGCGGCACCGATGAAGGAGCCCATGTAGGCGTCGGGGATGTAGCCCGGGCTGCCCGACTTCGGAATCTGGGCGGTGCCGGTCTTTCCGAAGACCTGGTACTTCGTGAGGGCGGCCCCCGACCCGGTGCCATGGTTCACGACGCCGCTGAGGATCTGGTTTTTCATCGTTTCGGCGAGGGCCTTGGGGATGGCCCGCCGCTTGGACGGTTCCTTGAACTCCTGGACGATGCCGCCGTCGGAGGCAACGACCGCGCGGATGACGTGCGGCTGAACAAGCATGCCGCCGTTGGCGAAGGCGCAAAAGGCGCGAATGATCTGGAGCGGGGTGACGGAGATTTCGTGGCCCATCGGAACGCTGGTGGTCGAGAAGCTGGTCCATTCGTGCGGGGCAGGGATGATGCCCGGCGACTCGCCGGCGATGTCGACGCCGGTTTTTTCGCCGAAGCCGAAGGCCTTGAGGGCGGCGCGGAGGCGCTTGTTGCCCAGCCGTTTGCCGAGCTTACCCATGCCGATGTTGCTGGATCTCGCCAGCACATCTTCGAACGACAAACTGGAGTACGCCTTGTGATCGTGAAGGACGCGCTTGCCGTCGACCCAAGCGCCGCCTTCGCAGTCGATGATGTCGCCGAGATGGGTGACCTTTTCGAGAAGGGCCCAAGCCGCGATGAAAGACTTGAAGGTGCTGCCGGGCTCGACGGGATCGGTGACGGCGCGGTTGCGGAGGCGCCACTTCGAGTCGCCGGAATAGTCTTGAAAGTGATTGGGGTCGAAGTCGGGGACGTTTGCGAGGGCGAGGATCGCGCCGTTCCGGGGATCCATGACGATCGCCACGCCGGACTCGGCGCGATACTTCGCGACCGCGGACCGCAACTCGCGCTCGGCCGTGGCCTGGATGACTGCGTCGATCGTCAGGACGACATGGTAGCCGTCGCGCGGTGGCTGGTAGCCCTCATCGGCGAGCCAGAAGGCGCGGCGGGCGGCGTCGCAGACGATGGTCTTAACGCCCGTCTCTCCGCGAAGCCATTCGTCGCACTGGTGCTCGATGCCAGCGAGGCCGTGGCCATCGCTCGATGCGAAGCCGAGAACCTGGCTGGCGAGCGAGCCGAGCGGATAGGTGCGGTATGGCTCTTCAAACACACCGACGCCGGTCACACGGCTGCGACGGAGCGTTTCGGCCTGGTCCTCGCTGATGCGATTGCGGATGACGAAGAAGCGATGCTTTCCGGCGGCGACAAGGTCCTGGCCGAGTTCGACGGCAGGCAGGTCGAGTATTCGTCCGACTTCAACGGCGGCGGCCTGCTTGTCGGGGATGATAAGCGGATCGGCAAATACGCTCTTCTGCAGCGCGGAGCCGGCGAGGATGCGGCCGTTGCAGTCGACGATGAGGCCGCGGCGAGCGGGAATCGGCACGCGGGCCCGCTGCTGCTCGTAGGCGCGCGAGAGGAGACGAGCGCCCTGGTTGGTGTTGATGTAGACGAGCCGCCCGACGAGCGCGACGAGCGCCGTGAGGAGGAGACTCATGAGCAACTGCCCAGCAACGTAGGAAGATTTCAAGCGCACGACACGCATCCTTGCGTCAGTCGCCCCCGACCCTCAGTTTCGCACTGCCGCCATGCCGTTGGGAAGGCGATTGATCGACCGGCGGCGGTTGGACATCCAGTCCGAGCTTGACGGCCCGTTCCGCAATCCGTTGCGGAGCACGCAGCCGTGCGAGTTCCAATTCGTAGCCCCAGAGTTGATGGCGGAGCCGAGTTTGCTGCTGATGCAGGCGCTGTACGCGGTGAGCGGCCTTGGCCGTATCGGCCCGAAGCAGAACGGTGGAGATGCCGACGATGGTCAGCATTCCCAGGACCAGCATGGCCCGCGGAACTGTCATGGTGCGGCCGGTGTCGTGCATCCTGCTCTACCCGCCGCGGAAAGCTGGCGTGGTCGCGCTTAGAGCGCGATCGTCTTCTCTCCGCCCTCACGCGCCGACGTTTCAACTTCTCCACCGTTCGATGTCGCGGCGGCGCCGCCGGCCGGGAGCTTCAGCTTCATGCCCGGCCGAATGCGATTGTGATCTCCGAGAACGCCGCGATTCAGTTCGACGATTTCACGGTAGCGTTTTGCATCGCCGAGCTGCTCCTTGGCGATGCGGCTCAGAGTGTCCTTGGCCTTGACGCGATAGGTACGCGTGGCTCCTGCGGCGACGGTCTTCGTACCTTTGCTCTTCGAGGCCGCGGACTTCTTTGCATCTGCCTTGGTCGGCGCGGCGCTGGCGAGGCCGGCATTCGGCGCGGTCTCTGCTTCGCCCGAGGCGGTGATGATGCGGCCGGCGGGCTTTGGAATGACGAGTTTCTGCCCGACCACGAGCGAGTTGCGGTTCTTGAGTGTCTTGGCGTTCGCAGTGCAGATGGAATCGATCGCCGACGGCCCGCAATGACCGCAGGTACGCTTCGCAATCGTCGTCAGTGTGTCGCCGGGCTGGACGACATAAGTGCCGTCACCGTCGACGGACGCGGCAGCGGTCGCCGGTGAATCCTCGGTTACGGCGACCGGCTCGACGGGCTCGACGTTTTCGGTCGCGGTGTTGGTGCGCGCGGCGAGCGAGTCGAGCTTCGTCTGCAGCGACTTCACGCTTGCGGCGAGTTCGTTGGACCGCTTGGACTTTGAGCCGTCGGCGCTCGCAATGGGCGCGGACCACGACTTCTCATTGGTGCGCACGGGGCCGACGAAGTCTCCGAGAGCGATGACCGGGCTCTGCGTGTTGCTTCCACCCGCCGCGGCAGTCTTGTCGCCGATCAGAGACGGATCCAACGTGGGCAGCAGGACTTCGTCGCGACGATCCGCGGGCGCCACCGTCGCAACCGGTGAAGGCGGGGCCGGCTTGGTGTGGGTGCGGCGCGACGGTTCGATGCGAACGGGCTCGACGGGAAGCAAGAGTTTTCCGGCGTCGGTCAACGAAGAGCCGGTGCGATCGGCACCGCGCTGCACGCGATCGACCTGAGTGAACTGCGGCGTGCCCTGAGGCCGCGGACCCGCGCCCTTCTCGGAGAGGATGATGGCGAACAGGATAATGAACGCCAGACCCACGAGCAGGCCGATCTTCGTTTCCTTTGTCATGACTTGAGACCTCCCTCGTCGGCCCGCGCCGCGATGTCGTCGGACTGGCCGAACCCGGTTGCCGTTCGTTCCGCCACGCGCAGCTTTGCCGAGCGGCTGCGCGGATTGCGGCGCTGCTCGGCCTGACTCGGCGTGACGGGTTTCTTCGTGATTAATTGATAGATTCCGCTTCGCGCGCCGGCGCGAAAGCTCTCCTTGACGAGACGATCTTCACCGCTGTGGAAACTGATGACGGCTGCGCGGCCTCCGGGTCGCAGTAGCGAGGGCACCTGCCGCAGCAGGGCTGCCAGCGTCTCGCCTTCACGGTTAACCGCCATTCGCAGTGCCATAAACGTTCGCGTCGCGGGGTGGATCGATCCGCGCCGGCCGCCCGAGCGCATGCCTGCCGCGTCAGCCGCCAGCCGCGCAAGGAGCAACGTGCTGTTGAGACGGCCGCCCCGACGGGCTTCGCATATCCGCTTAGCAATTCTTCGGCTGGCGCGTTCCTGACTCTGCACGTAAATTAGCGTTGCTAACTCGGCTTCATTGATGCGACCGAGCAATTCGGCCACGGTCTCGCCAGATGAGGGATCGAGGCGCATGTCCAAAGGACCGTCGGCCTCGAAGCTGAAACCTCGGGCGGCATCGGCAATCTGGTTACTGCTCAGACCCAGGTCGGCAATGATCGCGTCAACCGAGCCAATTCCGATGGTGTGAAGTGAGTCGGCGAGGGTTGCGAAATTCGCGTGGACGGTGCGAAGACGGGAACCGAAACGCTCCAGACGAGCCCGCGCGAGACTGATATTACCTTCGTCGGCGTCGAATCCTATGAGCTGGACGGACTCTGGAGTGGCGAGGAGGATTGCTTCCGCGTGGCCGCCGAGGCCGAGCGTGCAATCGACAACCCGGCCGTGCGCGACGGGGGTAACGGCCGCTAGAATCTCGTCGCGAAGAACGGGGATGTGAGCGGCAGCGCTGGCATCGCCCCGTGCGGCTGATATTTCCTCGCGTGAGTCTGCGGACATCGCCGAGAATGTCCCTTCTCCGCGAGTTCGGGCTGGTTCGGCGACCCCGGGCACCCGCGGAATCGTATGGTTGTATGGGATTAGCGGCACAGCTACCATCCGTGGTAGCAGCGGCTCGCAGCCCTGTGAAAAAAACGTGGCCCCGGTCGTCGTCCGTGACGACCGAAGCCACCAACACGGTCAATAGCTCGTTGGTTGCCGGATGCGACCTTGATTACAACGCACTTTCCGCGTCCTGAGTGCGTTGTGATCTCGACCCGAAGCCGGTTCTAGACGGCTTCGGGTTGCGGCACATGGCCGTTGCCGGTCGGTTGGACCGAATCCGCGTCGATGCGGGCCA
>CAZONT010000157.1:0-8308 GCA_964581285.1 uncultured Planctomycetaceae bacterium
AGTCGGTGACGTTGCGGACCTTTCCGCGGACGGACTGGCCTTCCTTGAGGTCGGCGAGGTAACGGGCACGGTTTTCGACGGCTTCGCGTTCGAGGACCTTGCGGCGGCTGACGATGAGGTTTTCATCGTCGCGGCTGAACTTGGTGACTTCGACGCGGATCGCCTTGCCGATCAGCTCGCTGATGTCCTTGAGGAAGTGCGTGTCGACCTGTGAGGCGGGGATGAAGCCGCGGATGCCGTGGACGTCGACTTCGAGGCCGCCCTTGTTCATGCCAGAGACTTTGCACTCGAAGACCTTGCCAATTTGGATGTCGCGCCAGAGGGCGGCGGCGGCGGCTTTCTTGTAGGAAAGATTGAGCAGGCCGCCGCGGGCGTCGAGGCCATCGACGAGGGCTTCGATTTCATCGCCGACTTTGGGTGGCGGCTTGGCGGGGTCAAACTCGCCGCGGGAGATGACGCCGAGCATCTTGCCGCCGAGATCGATGAGGATGTCGTTGCTGGCGACGTTTGCGACACGACCCTTGACCAATGAGCCGGGCGCGTGGGGATCGTCCTGGCCGGGCTTGTTGGCGGCGTCGCCGTAGAGGTCGGCGTTGCTGAGGCCGGACATGGCGGCGGCGACTTCGCGATCGAGGTCGGCCTCGGTGTGTCCAATGGCGCCATTGGTCGAGGGATTCACTTCACCGTCCATTGCGTCGGTTCTCCCGGTGGTGCGAAGATTGAGTCGGCGCGAGGCCGGCCGATGTGATGTATGTCGTCATGGAAGGGCTATGACCGAAGATTCGCCTGCACTTGGTGCTGTTGAACGACGAAACGCCATGCGATTTCGCCACGAAAGACATTACCATTTTCCGGGGTGAAAGTCGAGTCGGGGGATGATTGGGGACTGGGGTGGGTGATGCAGGGTCGAGGGTGGGGAGGTCTCAAAACTACTCGGTATCGGTTCGTTTGAATTTGGCGAATCGGAATGCCGGAAGCGGTCGGAATTGGGCATGCGACCTCATATCAGACGAAGTCCATCATGACCTGGTTAGCCAGCAGCATGCCGGCTCGGGTCAGGCGGAGGGTGGAGGTGCGAGATTCGAGGAGGCCGGCGGCTTGGTTCTTGTCGATTGCGGGCTTGAAAAATGCGGCCGGGTCGAAGCCGGTTTGGACCCGAAAACGCTGCAGGTCGATGCCGTCGACGAGCCGGAGCATCTGGACGGCAGTTTCGCGGGCGCGGGCGTCGGGGGCGAGTTGTTCGCGCTCGATGACGAGCGATGCGACGGGCTGCTCGGCGCGTGCGTATCCTCGGACGTAGGCGGCCACGTCGGGGGCGTTTTTCTGGCGGACGCCGTCGAGATACGAGACGGCCGAGGGGCCGATGCCGAGGTACTCTTCATTTCGCCAGTAGATCAGGTTGTGCTCGCAGCGCTTTCCCGGCTTGGCATAGTTGCTGATCTCGTATTGCTCGTAGCCGGCGCGGGTCAGCTCGGCGGTGGTTCGCTCGAACATCTCGGCTTCAATTTCTTCGTCGCAGGGCTGCACAAGACCGAGGCGGCGCTGGCGGGTGAGGGCGGTGCCATCTTCGTACATGAGTCCGTAGCAAGAGATGTGGTCGGGATCGAGTTCGATAGCGCAGCGAAGCGAGTTGAGCCACGACGCGGTGTTCTGGCCGGGGACGCCGAAGATCAGATCGAGGTTGATGCTATCGAAGCCGGCGGCGCGGGCCCAGCGGACGGCATCGGCGATGTGCGACGGATCGTGGCTGCGCTGGAGAACAGCGAGTTCGGCGCGATCGAATGATTGAGCGCCGAAGGAGATGCGGTTGACGCCGCATTCGCGGAGGAGGTCGAGCTTTAGTTCGTCCGCGGAGGATGGATTGGCTTCGCAAGTGAACTCGACGGGGGTGCCCTGTGCGCGAACCCGTTCGGTGATTGGCGAGAGAATTGACCGCAGGGCGTCGGCCGGGAGGACGGTCGGTGTGCCGCCGCCGACGAAGACGGTGCGGATAGGGCGGTGGGGGTCGCGGAGTTCGATTTCGCGACGAATCGCCGCTGCGAGGTCCGGTATCAAGTCGGGACGGGTCGGCAGGGAGTAGAAATCACAGTATCCGCACTTGGTTGTGCAGAACGGTAAATGAACGTACCAGCCGATCAAACCGATCGCCCGGATGGGCGGATGTGCCACTTCGCACGGTTGCATCGGTGTATTGTAACCGCCCGGCGTCGACGGCGGCCGAACGCCCGTACTGCTAAGATATTCTTGAAGTGGGTTTTGGGGGATGTTAACTTACAGGTGTGGACGGGATCGGTTTTCCTCGACGACCGAAACCGCGCTCCACCGCAGACGTGATGAACGGGCTGCGGGAGAAACCCTCGAATGAACGTCGTGCTGGTGTTCTTCAAGCCTGACGGGCAACGTCGGGATCTTCCGATTACGCGATCGACCACGGTTCTCGGCCGGGGGGCCGAGTGTTCGATGCGGATACCGGTGTCGCAAGTCTCGCGGCAGCACTGCGAGCTGTCGCAGACCAACGGATCAATCAAGCTCAAAGATCTCGGCAGCAGCAACGGCACGTACGTTAACGGCAAGCGCGTGCTCGAATCGAAAATCAAGGCGGGCGATCGGGTGCAGATCGGCCCGGTGATGTTCACGGTACAGATTGACGGCAAGCCGGCGACGATTGAGCCGGCTCTCTCTCCGCCGAGCGAGCCGTCGTCGGCGCACGACACCACGCGCACGATATCGCCGGACGAAATCACGCCGGCTCCGAAGCCCGTGAAGGCCGATGCCGACACGCCGCCGCAGCCGCTGGTCCTTGAAGAATCGCCGCTGGAAGAAATCTCGGACGGAGACATGTTTGCGGCGGACGCAGGTGCAGGGGCGGACGCGGCCGGCAGCGATGACTCGTTTGCGGCGCTCCTCCAGGAATTCGCAAGTCCCGACGATCTCGATGGCGGTCCGAAGTAGACGCCGCACGGCGGTCAGCGCGACGCTCTCGTCAGACGATCACGAATTGCCAACCAGTCCTCTCCCTCGGGTGGATTTGCTACGACAATCTGATTGATTCCAGCATCGTCGAGCGCGTGGAGCACGGCGTACAACTGGGACGCGTAGGCAACGGCCTTGGCCGGCATGACGACGATTTCAAGGTCGTCGCGCGGCAGGACGTGCGGGTAGTCGAAGACGAGCCAGCCGACGCGGTGACCCTCTGCCAGGAGCTCGTCGACGGCCGCCTCTCCATCATCCGATGCAGAGACCAGCGTGGCGCGCGGGGCGTAATGACGTGGCAGCAGGCCGGGGGACGCAAGCCCGGCGGCGTCTGTGCCAGTCGGGACGCTGCGATCGATCGGGCCGATGACGGACTCGATCTGGCTCGGGGTAATCAGGCCGGGGCGAAGCAGGCGCGGCTTGTCGGCGGAGAGGTCGATGACGGTGGATTCGAGGCCGCCGCTGGCGGGGCCGGCCTCGAGGAGCATTTCGATGCGGCCGTCCAAATCGCGGAGGACGTGCTCGGCGCGCGTGGGCGAAAGTTGCGACGAGCGGTTCGCGCTGGGGGCGGCGATTGGTACGTCGGCGGCGGCGAGCAGTTCGGCGGCGACGCGGTGAGCCGGGACGCGCAGTGCCACGGTGTTGCGGCCGGCGGTAACGATGTCGGGGATGCGAGGCGACTTGGGAAGGACGAGCGTGAGCGGTCCGGGCCAGAATCGTTCGGCGAGCGTGTCGGCGGCCGGGGGCCAGCGGGTAACCAACTCGGTCGCGGCGCGGGCGTCGCTGACATGGACGATAATCGGATTGACGGCGGGCCGGCCCTTGGCCTCAAAAATGCGGGCGACGGCGGCTGGATCGAACGCAACGGCGCCCAGGCCGTAGACTGTTTCAGTCGGGAATGCGACGAGGCCGCCGTTACGCAGGACATCGACTGCGCGGCGAATCAGCGCAGACTCGGGTCGCAGGAGATCAACGCGGAGGAGCTCGGTTTTTGACGATTCGGCGGACATCACGTATTCAGCCTACCATATTCATCAACACATGAGCGACTCGAGCCCCGTCAAGAAGGATATTGAGAAAGACGGCCGCAGTCTGCACCGCGGACCGCGAGTAGCCGGCATGATCGGTCTCGTCGTCATCGCGGCGACGCCGATGCTTTCGCGCTGGAGCGGCGTGGACATTCCGCGGTGGTTCGGCTTTCGGCTGCTGATGCTGTGGCTGGTGCTCTGTACGTTTATCTGGTGGACGCTCGGGGATGAGCTGCTGTCGCGGTCGCGCCGAGCAGCGAGAGGTCGGCTCTTATTTCGATTGTTGCTTGCGACGTTTGCGCTGCTGGTGACCGTTCCGACGGCACAGATGCTGTGGTCGGGGCGGATGGTGAATCTGCTGAGGGTTCCGGTGTGGGTTGGGGCCGGCTTTCAGATCTGGCAGATGGGACTTGGATTGGGCGTGCCCATCGTCATCGCGTTGACGATGATCGCGCGGTCAGTCGCCGGGCTCGTGCGACGGCTTCGAGCAGGCCCGGTTGTCGCGCCCACGGCCGTTAGCGACGGTCTCTCGCGGCGGGAATGGATGACGAAGGCGGGCGTTGTCGCGCCGCTGGTGCTGTTCGGCGGGATGACGGCGGCGGGAGCGCGGGGGATGGGGCGATTTCGAATCAACAAGTATGACCTGCCCGCACCTTGGCTCCCGGCGCGGCTGCGGGGAATGACGATTTCGCACGTCAGCGACCTGCATGTCGGGCGACTCTATCGGCCGCACTATCTGCCGCGACTGGTGGACGCGGTCAATCATCTGAACAGCGACATCGTGCTGTTTACGGGTGACCTGGTGGATGTATCGAACGACATGCTGCCGCCGTCGATCGCGGCGATGCGCGAACTTGAGTCGCGACACGGCGTGTTTCTCTCGATCGGCAACCACGACATGATCGACAACCGCCGCGAGTTCATCGACACCGTACAGGGCGCCGGGCTTAAGCTGCTGCTCAACGAACGGCGAACCATCGACATCGGCGGCGAACGGGTCTGCATCGCCGGCCTGGACTTTACGCGTTCGCCCGAATTTCACGTCGGCTACTCGAAGCGCTTGCTGGACGGCTACGAGCCGGGTGCCGAGGGTCCGTGCATCGCACTCGCGCACCACCCGCATGCATTCGACGCTCTGGCGGACGCGGGCGTTCCGCTGACGCTGTCGGGGCACACGCATGGCGGGCAGCTCATGCTGCGTCCGCCGCGTGCGGACGGCGAGGGCGACGCGAGCCGCGACGTGGGTGCGGGCGAGTTTCTCTACAAGTATCTGCGGGGGTTCTACCGGCGCGGGCCGAACTCATTGTTCGTCAACAGCGGCGTCGGCAACTGGTTTCCGATTCGGATTAACGCGCCGGCCGAGATCGTGCAGATTCGGCTGGTGTAGACGGCGCTGTTCGATCACAGGTCGGACAGCGAGGGTTGTCGCAGGCTTCGATGTGGGCGGTGGCATCGCCGTCGCCGAGGGCGCGTTCGACTTCGCCTTCGATGGCGCTGGCGGCGTCGTGGCCCTGCTTGATCGACATTTGGCCGGGGAACATGAGGTGGAAGTCGATCCAGTGATACCGGCCGACGTGGCGGTGGCGGAGCTTATGGAATGAGCAAATCCTCGGGTCCTGGCCGGCGGGTCCGACGTGGGCGGTGAGGATGCGCTCGATCAGCTTTGAGTCCGCAGCGTCCTGCTCGTCCATGAGTCCGGCCGCGGAGCGACGGAGCAGGCCGGCGCCGGTGACGGCAATGTAGACGCCCATGATCAGGGCGGCGATCGGGTCGGCGTCGTCCCAGCCGGTGAGGCGTACGATGGCGAGGGCGACGAGTACGGCGACGGATGTGAGTGCGTCGGAAAAGAGATGCCTGCCGTCGGCTTCGAGGGTCAGCGAGCCGGTGCGTCGGCCGAGTCGGATGAGATATGCGCCGAGTCCGGCGTTGACTGCGAGAGCGAAGGCGATGAGGACGAGGCCGAGATTTATCTGCTGGACTTCGGCTCGGCGGGTGATGAGCTGGGCGGCGGCCTTGATGATGATGACGACGGCGGCGGCGAAAATCAGGCCGCCCTCGAAGCCGGCCGAGAGGAACTCGACCTTTCCGTGGCCGTAGGGATGCTCCTTGTCGGCGGGGAGGTGGGCCAAATAGAGGGCGTAGAGGGCGACACCGGATGCGAAGACATTGACGATAGATTCGAGTGCGTCGGAGAAGACGGCGGTGGAGCCGGTCCACCAGTAGGCGAGAAATTTCAGAGCCATCAGCAGGAAGCTGACAGCAACGGATGCGAGTGCGGCGCGGAACTCCAGCCGGGACGCGGACGCGGCCGGACTGGATGGGCGTTCAACCACTTCACGTCGGATTGTCGTCGCGCGGCCGCGGCCGATCAATTACCGATGAGTATTTCGAGGAACGGCTCGACGTCGTCGCCGTTGACGAGCAGGTCGGTGTTCGCATCGCCGCGGTTCGGGGGACACGCCGGGAACTGCGCGAGATAGGCAGCCGGATTAGCCAGCGCCAGGATGAACGGGTCGACATCGGCGGAGTTGACGACGCCGTCGCAGTTCATGTCGCCGATTGTCGCACCAGGGACGATGGCGAAGTTGGCGTTGGAGTAGTCCCAATTGCCGTAGAGCGTGCCGTCGTAGAAGGCGCGGACGCGGACGCGGGCCTGGGTGCTTGCCGAGGCGGGCGTCCAGCCGGTGGACGTCGCACCAACCGAAGTAAGGGCGACGACGTCAATCCAGGTGGCGTTGTCGACCGAGATGGCGAGGTCGTCGATCCAGACGGTATCCGAGCCCGCCGAGTTGGTGGCGTCTTTACTGTACTCCCACTTGATCTCGTGCGAACCGGATGGAATGAGCGAGGAGTTGTACTGCGAGTAGGCGACGGTCCCCGACGCCTCGATCTGCTGGACGCCGTCGATGTAGAAGCGGAAGTAGTCGTGGGCGGACTGCGAACTGACCCGATACCAGAAGCTGACTGTGGCGGGGCCGCTGACATTGCGCTTGAGCCAGGATTGCTGGCCGTCGGGAATGATCCCTGCACGGGCGGCCTTACTGCCGGAATGGACGGGGACGTTGACCATGAACCAGTTGCCGGCGCCGCCGGTGGAGTAGGCCGGGTCGAAGGTGCCGACCTCGAAGCCGTCGTTGGTCGTTGTCTGCGAGTTGGCGTCGAGCGTGTATTGGACATGGAACTGGGCGGCGGGATTGCCGGTCCAGTTGATGGTGGTCGGAGCGTTGATGGCGAGAGACTCGCCGCCGTTGGGTGACGCGACAACCGGAGGGCCGGAGAGGACGACGTTGAGCACGGTCGCGGGGCCCGAATTGGCGGCGACGTTCGGTATCTGGCGGGACTCCTTGCCCGTGGCATCGAAGCGCAGGGTGTAATTCCCGGGCAGAACGAAGCGGTGGTAGTCGCCAACGTCGGGGTCGGTGAAGACATTGTGGTCGCGGCCGACGACGGAGATGGTGGCGGCAAGGGGCAGGCCGGACTCGAAGCTGGTGACGAGACCGCGGACGCCGTTGAGTGATTGCTCAATGTAGGCCAGCAGGGACTCGCGGCTGTCGAGCCAGAGTTGCGGCAGGGCGCTGGCGGCGGGGGTCTTGATCTTACTCAGTTCGATCGTGACTTCGTTACAGCCCATGTAGCGGTAGGCCCAGTCCTGCATTCCGCCGCTAATGGCGTACCAATCTGCGCCGTTGGTGATGCCGTGGAAGAAATCCGGGGTGTTCCACATCGGGATGTTGGTTTGGGAATACTTTTCGCTGAGGAAGACGAAGTAGTCTTCGTCCGGCGAGGGGGTGAAGACGCTCGAACCCGTCGGGTTGTTGTCGAAGGGGTAGTTCACGACGAGTTCGCCCGTGTGGAAATTCGCCGACAGGACGAACGAGCGGCCGAAGCGCCAGTTCATGATGTTGGCGACTTCGATGGCGCGGCCGGCGGTGGTGTTGGTCGGGCTGGTGTAGGGGTCGGGGAAATTGCGGTTGAGGTCGACGCCGCCCGCGTTTTCGCGCGTGGCGGCCATGTAGCCGTCGGGGTTCATGACGGGGACGATCCAGAGCTCGACGTTGTTAACGATATTGGTGAGGCGCGGGTCGGTGCCGTAGCTGGTGGTCAGCAACGTGATGAGATTGAGAAGATTCTCTGTGCCGACCGGCTCGTCGCCGTGCATGGTGGAGATGAAACAGACTTCGGGCTCGTCTTCCTGGACGTTGACGTTGTCAGAAATGCAAAGGGCCCACATGGTTCGGCCCTGCACGGACTGGCCGAGATTGACGCGCTTGCAGATGGCGGGATAGGCGGCTTCGGCGTTGGCGAGG
>CAZONT010000158.1:0-8306 GCA_964581285.1 uncultured Planctomycetaceae bacterium
GCTCGCAGACCACCAGCGCCCCCGGCGACTTCAACGTCACCAGCGCGATCCCCGCGCCGACACTGACCTTCACCAATCCCGGCGCGACCAACGTCACCATTCCGAATCCCGGCAACCTGAACATCACCTGGACCGACAACGGCAGCGCGAATCCCGACACCAAGATCACCCTCCAGCTCGACCCCACCGCCGGCACGCCGGGTGACGAACGCACCATCGCTCAGGACATCTCCGCCGCCCCCGACAACACCGGTTCGTTCAACTTCAATCGCAATGACGTCAACGGCAACCCCGTCCCGCCCGGCACCTACACCCTCAACGCCATCCTCGTCGACGGCATCCACGACAACGGCCAGGGCGGTCCCATCACCGTCTCCGCCGTCGGCAAGGTCATCCTTGACCCCTGACCATCCCGCACGCTGATTCGAAGAAGCACCGCGCTGGACACGCATTCTCAGCGCGCCTGTAATCCGTCTGTCCGCCCGGCAGCGAGGCCAACCGGCATGCCGCTACACCTGAATGCGAATCGACAACCGCCTGCGAAATCGCGCGCGTCCATCGCGCGCATCACGCGTCGTTTCTTTCTAGCGGTTTGCGCCGCCGGCTGCACACGAACCTCGAAACCGAGGCCCACGTCGGAGGTCAGTTGGGCGCTTCTCTCGGACACGCATATTTGCGACGACCCGGAAAAAGCGGTCAACGCTTCGCCGATGGCGGCGTCGCTTCGCGCCGTCGTGCGCGACGTTCTCGACTCAAACCCCGACCATGTCCTGGTAAACGGTGACGTTGCCTTCCGCAGCGGAGAAGCCGCCGACTACGTCCAGTTTCGCGATCTGATTCAGCCTATCGTCAGCCGTGGCGTCCCCATTCATCTCACCCTCGGCAACCACGATCATCGTGGTCGTTTGCTAGCGGCCCTGGCGCCGCCGCACGAAACTTTGATCGCCGACAAGGCCGTTTGCAGCCGGGTCGAGCGCGGCACACACTGGATCCTTCTCGACTCGCTCGAAAAGGTTAACGGAATCCCTGGAACGCTCGGCCCAACTCAGCGCTCATGGCTCGCCCGCCGGCTGGACAACCACCCCAATACTCCTGCCGTCATCTGCCTGCATCACAACCCGGAAGTCTCCCTGGCGGGATTGACCGACACACCGGAGTTCTTGGAGATTCTCCGCCCGCGTCGCCAGGCAAAAGCGGTCATCTTTGGTCACACGCACGAATTCCACATTTCGACCGATGACGGCCTGCATTTCATCAATCTGCCCGCAGTCGGCTACAGTTTTCGAGCAGACAAATCGCTCGGATGGCTCCTGGCGCGCGTCAGTCCCGATCGAATGGAGATTTCGTTTAACTGCTTGGACGGCCGTGAATCCGCTTGCGGCACGCCACGCGTACTGTCTTGGCGAAGCGACAACCGAGCGTAACATCCGCGTCAGAACCGACGCCTACTCGTCCCCGTTCAACACCCCGTCGAGGTCCCGATCGATCCCGATCCGCGTCTCCGAACCGTTCGGCACCAGCGTCCACGTCTGCTCGCTGCCGGCCCCCACCGCCGCGATCAGCGTCGCCGCGCTCACCTGCTGGCCGGCCTGATCCGACTGGAACTGCCCCCCGCTCAGGTACGCATATCCGCGATCCGCGCCGCCCACGTTTCCGTGAACGACCAGCCCGACCTGTTTCTGGTCCGCCATCAACTGCATCTGTTCGAGCTTCGCCAGCGTCGCCGAGTCATTCTTGTTCCCGTCGTCCAGCGTCACCTGCTGCCCGACGCCCGCATGCGTGTCCGTGCCCATCGCCATGAGAAATGCGATCACGTCCCGCCGCCGCGCTTCGCCGTCCCCGCCCTTTTCGAAGTCAAACACGGTAAACCGCAGAAACTCGTCGAGCGTCGCGAACGCCCCGTCATGCGTGTAGCCAAACCCGCGATTGTTCGAATTCGACGTCTTGAGGAACCCGGTCTTCTCATACAGGTTGCGAAGCTGCGGAACCTTGATGCTGTGCGCCAGCATCAGCTGGCTCGCCGGCGTCAGGGCCCGGCTCGTCCCCAGCGGCAACTGGTGGCACCGCCCGCACGCCACAAACGGCCCGGATTCCCGCACCGAATGCGGCACCAGCGGCAGGTTCTCCGCGATCCGCCCGTCGATGAAGTCGTTCATGTATACGAATCGGCCGCGCACCGCGTCGCCAAACGGGCTGTTTGCCTGAAGCGAATTGTCGATGTTGCGGAACGGATTCGGCGGATACGTCAGCGACGCGACGAAGTCTTGCAGCTTCATCATCTCGTCGTCCGTCAGCGGCCGGTCGTTTCCGTTCAGTCCTTCAAATGCCGGATTGAACTCTGCCAGGTTGTCGCGATCGCCGCGCCAGTGCAGCGGCTCCTCGCCGATGATCCCCTGCAACGTCTGCGTCGTCATCGGCCCCTTCACCGGATGAAAATCTTCGCACGGTGTCGAGATATCCATCAGCGTGTCGAACAAATCGGTCCCCGAAAACAGGTTGTCGCAAATCTGGTTGAACTTCTTGATGTCGCCGGTCGGATTGCCGAGGTCCCACGCAAGCTGGTCCATCCGGCCGTCGATGTGGCACGACGCGCAAGCCGTCACGCCCATGCCCGATGTCAGCCGCGCGTCGTAAAGAAACGGCCGTCCCGCCCGCACTTCAAACGGCGTCGGATCAAACATCCCGACCCGCGCGAACTCGGTGAACGAGATGAGATTGATGATCGAAATCGTCGCGTCGAACTTGTTGACCACGTACAGCCGGTTCCGCGACTCGTCGAGCCGCAGCCCGGTTGGCCCGCTGCCGACATCGATCTGGCCGATCCGGCCGCCCGCCGCATCGATCTTTGCGAGATTGTTCGAGTGCATCCCGCACACATAGCCGATCCCGTTCGACGCCCAGACGATCGCCCGCGGCTCCGAGATCGATTGCGCCCGTTCCGCCTGCGGCAGCGGAGCAAAATCCTCGGCGGCATACGCCTCCGCCAGTTGCGGATTCAGATCGACGACGTACTTGCCCGAATCCACCGGGTTCACCGCCGCCATTACGTGGTGAATGAATCGTCCCTTCACGACCGGCTCAAACCGCGTCCGATTCGTCGCTTCCGTGCCGACGATCGTGACCAGCCCGCCCGGCCGCACCGCAATCGCCATGTCGAGGTTCATCAGCCCGCTGACGTACGTCACGCCGAGACTCGCCGCGTCGATGATCGCAAGATCGTGGTCGTGCAGATCCCAGGTGATCTTCGCGCTCCAGTCGCTCCCGTTCTCGTCGAGCCAGCGGCCCGTCGCCGCGTCCTTCTGCACGATCAGCGAAGACGGGCGCGGCTTCGACGGCCCCGCTCCGTTGTAAAGCGTCGCCCCGTACTTCGGACTCGGAATCGGATTCTGTCCGCCGTATGGACCGTCCGTCGCCGATACGGCCGTATCGGGAACGATCGTCGTCGCATTGCCCGATTCGAAGATCGCGACAAACACCTTCGAGCCGTCCGCGCTCACCGCCAGCGCGCGCGGATCTTCGCCCGCGATCTCAATCACCGCCGGCGCCGAATCGAGATTGCTCAGGTCATACACCTTGACCCGGTTCTCCTGTGAGCAGACAACAAATGCCTTCCCCGATGCAAATCCAACGTCGGTCGGCTCGTCGCCCGGATGCAGCGTCTTGACGACGCGCAGCGTTTCGAGATCCACGATGCTGACGCTGTCGGAGACATGGTTCACCACCCACGCCTCCTGGTCCGTCCGCACCCGCACCGTCACCGGATCGAGCCCGACCGGAATCGCCTTGAGCTGCGCCAGCCCGCCGTCGGTCGGCTGAAAAACGTCGAGCGTGTTGTTCGCCGTGTTGACCACCAGCACCAACGCCCCCGTCGACGTGCGGTCAATCGGTGACACGTGCGGCGTCTCCCAATTCACGAACGACTTGGCTGCGTACGTCGGCGTCCCGGGATCGGGGCCCATGTGCTGAATCCGCGCCGCCGCCTCATCGACGATCGATTGAAAAAACGTGTCGCACGAGGTCGAGCTGATCGCCGCCAATGACCCAATAGCGAGCGCGAGCTGAATTCGCCGAACGGGCGAGCTTCGCATGACTGGTGGTTCCTTTCCGCGGGGAGATTCGGATAACACCCGCCGCAAACACCGGTGTGTGTCCCGCCAAGACCACTTTACAGGTGTTATCGGACGACTATAAGCCCATGTGCGAGGCCGTCAAGATTCCGCGATTTGTTGGCGTTTTGCAAGTATTGCCCCGCTCCCCCCCGGCAAGCGTGCCCGCTCGACCCGAAACGCCTAGACTGCCGAACAAGACCCCGGAGGCCCCTTGAACGGGACGTACCGCCAATGCCCACCCTCTTCGCCCGCCGCTACATGCGCGATGGCCCGCCGCCGACCGAACGGCTCATTGGCGTCGTTTGCCTCGCCATTACGGCCGTCATCGCGGTCTCCTTCATCGCCTACGCACGAACCAGCCGACAACCGTTTTTCTCCGTCGATCCCAAGGATCAACCCAGGGCTATCAGTCCCGAAACAAAACATGCCCTTAGTTTGTTGCCTGACAGTCCCGCCCCCGGATGGGTTCGCGGCGCAGATGACCCGCGTGCCGTCGCCCCGGCCGACATGGTTCGCTCGATCCCGGATAAGGCCCCGGTATTTGCGAAGGCCGGCGCGCGACGAATGTACGAAACCCGCTACCGCAACATGCTCGACGACCGTCAGCAGCTCGCCGTCCGTGTCTTTGACATGGGAACACCCCAGGCCGCGCGGGCCGTCTTCGACTCGACCCGCCCCGCCACCGCCGTCGGCGAACCCGTCGGCGTTCGCGGCTGGCGGAATGGCGAAACCGAGGTCGGCTTCCAATCCGGCCGTTACTTCACCAGCATCACCGCGACAAATCTGCCGGCCGACGCGTCGCTGACGCCTCGATTGCTGGCCCGCGAAGTCGCGGATCGACAAGTCGCGTTCGACGTACCTGTCGCCGCGACGACGGCCGATCAGGCATCACAAAAGCCCGCTGTCGCTCCCGCCGCAGCAACAGCACTCCTGCCAAGCGTGCCCGGCGGCGCATGGTCAGCACCGCAGCAGATCTCGACCTACAACCCGGGCAATCTCTGGGAAAAAATCGACGGCCGCGCCGAACAATACCTCGCCTTCGAGTTCGAGCGCCTGATCTTCGGCACCTACCGTCTCGCCGCAGATCCCGGCTCCGCCGTCGACTGCTACATCTACGAAATGCGCGACCCGCTCAAGGCCTACGGTATCTACCAGGCCGAGCGCTCCGGCCATCCGCAGGAACTGAAGGTCGGCAAGGAGGGCTACCGCGGCAAGGGCACCATCTTCTTCATCAAGGGCAAAGCATACGTGCAACTCATCGCGGCCGAGGATGCAAAGGTGGCCGACGAACAAACGCTGCAACTCGCCGAAGCAATCGCCGGCTCAATCAAGGACGAGGGCGGCGGCAATTGGGCCGAAGACGTCCTCCCCAAGCAGGACCTCGTGGCCGGCTCATTCTCGTATCAGCCGAAGAACGCCTTCAACCTCGACTTCCTGAACGACGTCTTCGCCGCCGAATACGAAGCCGGCGATGTCCACATGGTCCTCTTCGTCCACCGCGCCGAAAATGCCGCCGCCGCCAAGAAGCTCTTCGAGGAATACGCCGAATACGTCCCCAAGCAGGGTAAGGTCGTCGAAAAGGCGGAATCGGCGGGCGGCGAAACTCTGATCGCGGATTTCGGCGGCGAGTATGATATTATCTTCTATAAGGGCAGCTACTTCGCGGGCGCAAACGCCGCTTCCAGTCTGCCCGCCGCCAAAAAGCGAATCGGCGAGCTTCGCGACGCGTTGAAAGACTAACGGACGGCCGTCGTTCCGATCGGTCCTCGTGCAGCCAGTGCACCGGAGTCCACCATGAGCGACCATCATCCCCCGCAGTCGCCTCCCCCCGGCGTGAGTCGCCGCGAGATGATCCTGCGTGTCGGCGGAACCCTTGCCGCCGTCGGTGGCTCCGTCTGGGCCGCCAAGCACCTCTACGACCCGCGCGGCGATGCCGGCCTCGCCAAGTACGGCAAGGAAACGCTCAAAAACTATTTCTCCCCGATCTTCGACACGTTCGGTCCATCCGACACCCGCATCAGCATCGCCCGCGGCTCGTCCGAGGGCGACGAAGTCTCCCGCGAGACGATCCGCAAGATGGTCATCGCGGCCCTCGGTCCCATGGGCGGCATGCAGCGCTTCATCCAGCGCGGCGACACCGTCCTGCTCAAGCCCAATGTCGCCTTCGATCGCGGACCGCGCATGGGCGCGACCACCAACCCCGACGTCGTCGCCGAAGTGACGAAGCTCTGCATGGAAGCCGGCGCCAAGCGCGTCCTCGTCGCCGACAACCCGATCGAAAAGGCCGAACCCTGCTTCGCCAAGTCCAGGATTCGAGAATCCGCCCAGCTTGCGGGCGCCGAGGTCATGCTGCCCGCCAACACCAGCTTCGCCCAGGTCGCCATCCGCGACCGCGATCCCAACCCGGCCGCCAGCGAAGCCCTCGGAACCTGGGAAGTCTTCTACAAACCCCTGCGCTTGGCCGACAAGGTCATCGGCCTGCCCCCGATCAAAGACCACAACCTCTGCTTCGCCAGCATGTCCATCAAGAACTGGTACGGCCTGCTCTGTGGCCGCCGCAATCAGTTCCATCAGGACATTCACTCGATCGTCAGCGACCTCGGCATGATGATGAGCCCGACGCTCGTCCTCGTCGACGCGACGCGCGTCCTCATGAAGAACGGCCCGACCGGCGGCAAGCTCGAAGATGTCGCCATCGGCGGCATCACCGGCAAGCCGGCCATCATCGCCAGCGTTGACCCGCTCGCCAGCGATGCCTGGTGTCTGCAGCATCTGCTCGGCCGCGACCCGGCCCAGCTGCGCTACCTCGACCTCGCGGAGAAGAAGATCAACGAGCGCATCCAGGCCAGAACAAAAGCCGGCGACGCCGCAACGGGACGCGTCGAAGAAGACGGCAAGCGCTTCGCAACGCGCGATTGGCAGGCCTACGAACGGCAGGGGCTGATCAAGGAAGCGACCATCTGACAGGGCGGGTACCACGGTAGCTCATGCGAATCACCACCGTCCGAATCCTCGTGCAGATCGTCATTTTCGCGCTCTTCCTCACCTTCTGCGCGATGACGACCTTTCACTTCGTCGATGATCGCCATGGTCAATTCTGGGTCAGCAAGTTCCTCGAGATCGACCCCCTCGTCGGTATCTCCACCGCCATTGCCACCGGCACGGTCTACAAAGGCCTCGCCTGGGGCCTGGTCATCCTCATCCCGACGCTCCTGCTCGGCCGCATCTTCTGCAATTGGATCTGCCCCTACGGCATCCTTCACCAGTTCGTCGGCTGGGTCTTCAACACCCGCACGGCGAAAGATCGGATGGACTCCAATCGCTATCGCCACCTGTTCGCCCTGAAATACTTCATCCTCGTTGCCATGCTCGTCTCGCTCCTCGGCCAGATGAGTCTCGCCATGCTCATCTCCGGGGCGGTCGCCGGCGTCGCCTGCGGCGCAGTCGCCCTCGCCATCGTCTTCACCAACAGGAACAAGCAGCGTGTCCGCAACCTGCTCATCGTCACGGGCCTCGTCTTCATCGCCGCCACCATCGGCGGCGCACGCTGGATGACCCGCGGCGACTGGAACGGCACGCTTCAGATCGGCCTGCTCGACCCGATCTGCCTCCTGCATCGCAGCTTCACGGCCGCCGTGCTGCCATCCCTCAATATGCCCACCGTCGTCCAGGCCGGTGTCCCCGGCGTCGTCTCCGGCCTCGGCGACAACAAGCAGCACATCGGCGCCTGGCTGATCGGCTTCATGCTGATGGCCCTCGTCGCCGCCAACCTCTTCATCCCTCGCTTTTTCTGCCGCGTGCTCTGCCCGCTCGGCGCGTTGCTCGGCACGCTCTCGCGCTTCGCCCTCTGGCGGATTGAGCGCGACCCCCACAAGTGCACCGACTGCGACCTCTGCCTCACTTCATGTGAAGGCGCCAGCGACCCGCAAACCCAGCTTCGCAAGAGCGAGTGTTTCGTCTGCTTCAACTGCATCGAAGACTGCCCCCACGACGCCCTCAGCTTCAAGTTCGTCCCGCCCAAGCACCACGAAGTCGCCTCGCCCGACCTCAGTCTCCGTACCGGCGTACTCGCCGCCGTCACCGGCTTCCTCTTCTATCCCTTCGCCCGCGCCGCCGGAAAGACGACCAAGGACTTTTCCGCCGGCAACATGATCCGCCCGCCCGGCTCCTGCGAAGAGTTCGAGTTCCTCGAACGCT
>CAZONT010000159.1:0-8235 GCA_964581285.1 uncultured Planctomycetaceae bacterium
TCGGGGCGACAGGATTTGAACCTGCGACCTCTTGGTCCCGAACCAAGCGCTCTACCGGGCTGAGCTACGCCCCGTTCATTCACGCAATCGTAGCGGTGGCCGGGGTATTTGCAAGCAAATCGTTGCAGCCGGGTGGCCGTCGTGACACTCCCCTCGGACGGCGATAGACTTCGCGACGCGCTTGCGATTGGCGATTTTGAACGCCCATCAGAGCGCCGAGCAGGATTCGACAATGCGCTTCCTCGCCCACCCCGCATCGCTTCGTACCGAGAATATCCAGCGGCTCCTTCAAGTGTCGGTGGTGGCCTGCCTTTGCATTGCGTGGGCCGGCTGCAAGAAGGAGCAGCCGGTGATCGTCAGTAAGCCGGCCGTCGTTACGGTGGCGCGGCCGATCGAGAAGGAAGTCATCGACTACTCGGAACACACGGGGCGCACGTCGGCCCTTGAATCCGTCGATGTCCGCGCTCGAGTCAGCGGATTCATCGAGAAGATCAACTTCAAAGACGGTTCGGAAGTGAAGGCCGAGGACGTGCTGGTCGAAATCGATCCGCGGCCGTTCAAGGCGGCGGTCGACCAGGCAAAGGCCGAACTTGAGAAGGCCAAAGCCGTGCTCGAGAAAGCCGACGTCGAATGGGAGCGGCTTGACAAGCTCTACCAAAAGAAGACGGCATCCGTCATTGAGTGGTCAACGGCCAAGGCGGCGAAGCATGCCGGCGAGGCGATGGTCGCCGCCGCAGAGGCGAGTCTGCAAACGGAGCAACTCAACCTCGACTGGACGAAAGTGACGGCGCCGATCGGCGGGCGAATCGGCCGGCGGCTCGTGGACGTTGGCAATCTGATCACTGGCGGGACAGCGATGGCGACATCGCTGGCGACGATCCTGCAGCTGCAGCCGATCTACGTTTACTTCGACGTGGACGAACGAACCGTGCTGACGATGCAGAAGCTGGTCCGTGAGGGAAAAATTCCGTCGGCGCGGAGCGGAGCCGTGCCGGTCGAGCTGGGGACGGCGACCGATGAGGGATTTCCTTACAAAGGTGTGGTTGATTTCATCGATAACAAGGTCGATCCGAATACCGGCACGCTCCGCGTGCGGGCGACGTTTCCCAACGATCCTTACATCCTGTCGGACGGGCTGTTTGTCCGCTGCCGATTCCCGATGGGACCGCCGCACCAGGCACTCCTGGTGAGCGAACGTGCGCTGGGGCAGGATCAGGGACAGTATTTCGCGCTTGTCGTGACTGCAGAGAACAAAGTCGACTATCGGCCGTTGAAGGTCGGCACGCTCCATAACGGCCTGCGCGTGATCGAGTCGGGGTTGAAGCCGGCCGAATGGGTCATCGTGAACGGATTGCAGCGCGTCCGACCGGGCGCGACCGTGGAACCGCAGCGGGTGGAGATGGCGTCTCAGGTCGCAGCATCGGCCGCGTCGGCAGCGCAGGCAGGTTCGACTCCCGCGACCGCCAGCGCGCCGGCAGGGCATTAGGAAGACGCGACCATGTTCTCCCGTTTTTTCATCGACCGGCCGGTCTTTGCGACGGTTGTGACGATCGTCATCACGCTCGCGGGCCTGATCTCGGCCTTCATACTTCCGGTTGCGCAGTATCCCGACATTACACCGCCGACGGTGCAGGTGACGTGCCAGTTTCCGGGGGCGAGTGCGCAGGTCGTGTCGGACACGATCGCCGCTCCGATCGAACAGCAGGTCGTGGGCGTCGAGAAGATGCTCTATATGTCGTCGCAGTGCACGAACGACGGCACGTACAACCTGACCGTGACGTTCCAGGTCGGCACGAACCTCGACATGGCCCAGGTGCTGGTGCAGAACCGCGTGGCGATCGCGCAGCCGCAGTTGCCGGATGTGGTCAAGGCGACGGGCGTGACGACGAAGAAGAAGTCGCCGGCGATCCTGCTGGTCGTAAATCTCGTGTCGCCCGACGAGCGATACAACCAACTCTACCTGAGCAATTATGCGACGATCCAGGTGAAGGATGAGTTGGCGCGACTCGACGGCGTCGGCGACGTCACGCTGCTGGGGCAGCAGGACTATTCGATGCGGGTGTGGCTCGATCCGCAGAAGATGTCGTCGCGCGATCTGACGGCGACTGACATTATCAACGCGGTGAAGGAGCAGAACGTTCAGGTTGCCGCCGGGCAGATCGGCCAGCCGCCGGTTCCGCGGGGACAGGACTTTCAGTATGTGATGAGCACGATGGGGCGATTGCTCGGCGAAGAGCAGTTTGCAGACATCATCGTGAAGACCGGCACGACGGGGCAGGTGACGCGGCTCAAGGACGTCGCGCGGATCGAACTGGGGCCGAAGAGCCAGGACCAGACTTGCCGGCTGGACGGCAAGCCATCGGTTGGATTGGGCATCTGGCAATTGCCGGGATCCAACGCACTCGCGACGGCCGAAAGGGTGCAGGCCAAGATGGAGGAACTGAAGGAGCGGTTCCCGCAGGGCCTGGATTACAAGATCGTTTACGACACAACGCCGTTTATCAACGAGTCGATCCACGAGGTGTTCAAGTCGTTGCGGGACGCGATCATCCTCGTGGCGATTGTGGTGATCGTCTTCCTGCAGAACTGGCGGTCCGCAATCATCCCGCTGATCGCGGTGCCGGTTTCGCTGGTGGGGACGTTCGCCGTCATGGCGATATTGGGGTTCAGTCTCAACAACTTGTCGTTGTTCGGGCTGGTGCTGGCGGTCGGCATCGTGGTCGATGACGCGATCGTCGTTGTGGAGAACGTCGAACGATGGATCGGCCAGGGGCTTTCGCCGCGCGAGGCAACCTACAAGGCGATGGAAGAGGTCACCGTCGCGGTGCTTGCCATCGCGTTCGGGTTGTCGGCGATCTTCATTCCGACCGCTTTCTTGACGGGCATTGTCGGCCAGTTCTTCCGGCAGTTCGCCCTGACTATCGCGACAGCGACGCTGATTTCGGCGTTCAATTCTCTGACGTTGAGCCCGGCGCTCTGTGCGATCCTGCTCAAGCCGCACGGCGAACATGGCGACGTGGCAACGCGGATTCTTAACGCGACGCTCGGATGGTTTTTCAAGGGATTCAACGCTGTTTTCGACCGATCGACGGGGGCGTACGCCGGGATGGTGCGACACGTGATTCGAGCAAGTGTTGTTGCGCTGCTCGTCTACGTCGGCATGCTTTACCTGACGTACGAAGGGTTCCGGCGGGTTCCGACCGGGTTCATTCCGTTGCAGGACAAGGGTTATCTGGTTGCGAGCGTGCAATTGCCCGATTCCGCGTCGCTGGAGCGCACCGAAGAGGTGATGCATCGCGTTGAAAAGATCGCGATGGAAACTCCCGGCGTCGGTCACACCGTTGCAATCTCCGGCCAGTCGTTCTTGCTGAACGCAAACGGCTCAAACTTCGGGTCGATCTACGTCGTGTTGAAGGAGTTTGACGAGCGGCACAGTCACGAACTCTCGGCCGATGCGATCGCGGCGAGCCTGCGCCGCAAGTTCTACGCGGAGGTCCAGGATGCCGTTGTCGGCGTGTTCCCCGCGCCGCCGGTGGACGGACTTGGAAGCGCCGGCGGCTTCAAGGTCATGATCGAAGACACCGGGAATACCGGCCTGGCAGCGCTGCAGGGCCAGGTCGACAATCTGATTGAGAAGGGGAATCAGCAGCCCGGACTTGTCGGGTTATTTACGCAGTTTCGTGCGAATACGCCGCAGCTTTACGCCGACATTGACCGAACCAAGTGCAAGACGATGGGGGTGGTGTTAAGCGACGTGTTCACGACGTTGCAGGCGTTTCTCGGCGGGTATTACGTGAACGATTTCAACCGCTTTGGCCGGACGTGGCAGGTGAACCTGCAGGGTGACTCGACATTTCGTGTCGATGCGGACGCGATCAAGCAGCTCAAGGTCCGCAATGGAGCCGGTGAGATGGTGCCGATGGGGACCGTGGCGGCCATCAAGGAAGTCAGCGGGCCGATCATGATCACGCGGTACAACACTTACCCGGCCGCGGCGATCAACGGCAACACCGCTCCCGGCTTCAGCAGCGGACAGGCGATCGCCACCATCCAGTCGCTGGCCGATCAGGAATTGCCGAAGACGATGAAGTACGAGTGGACCGAGATCACGCTGCTGCAGATTCTCGCGGGCAATGCGGCGATCCTGATCTTTCCGCTGTGCTGTTTCCTGGTCTTTCTGACGCATGCCGCGGAATATGAGAGCTGGCTGCTGCCGCTGGCGATCATCTTGATCGTGCCGATGAGTTTGATCTGCGCTTTGGCGGGAGTTGCCGCGTACGGGATGGACAACAACGTCCTGACGCAGATTGGGTTCGTCGTGCTGGCCGGCCTGGCGTGCAAGAACGCGGTGCTGATTGTCGAGTTCGCGAAGCAGGAGCGCGAGCACGGCAAGCCGCGCGTCGATGCGGCGGTTGAGGCGTGCCGACTGCGGCTTCGGCCAATCATGATGACGTCGTTTGCATTCATTCTCGGCGTGCTGCCGCTGATGATCTCGCACGGGGCGGGGGCCGAGATGCGGCGCACCCTTGGAACAGCGGTCTTCTGGGGAATGCTGGGTGTGACATTCTTCGGGCTGTTCCTGACGCCCGTGTTTTACAACGTGCTGCAGTGGGTGGCGGAGAAGTACAGTCCGCATCCGGAAGCCGCGGCGCCCCATTCGGGCGCAACGCCGACTCCCGTCGCACAGCCGCACTGATCGCGGGGGCATCGATTCTCTGGAACTACGTTGGGATTGTGCTTATTCCAGTATGATCAGCCGCGACGGCGCGTCCACGCCGCCAGCCCGAACGTCAGCAGGGCGAGCGTGGCCGGCTCCGGAATCGTGTAGCTGATCGAGAGCACGGGGCGGAGACCCGTATCAATGTTTCCGCGAGAATCGAATCGCTTGGCGGTCTGGAAGCCGATCTCGTCGCCGAGTAGGAGCCAGCCGAAGTTGTTTGCGGGATTGTCCAGCCAGGCCTGAACGTCGGCGACCATGGCGGGGGTTGAGCTCCAGGTGTAAAAGCCGACGTCGGTTATCGACGTGCTGCCGCTGGCGGCGGCGCTGAAGTCGCCCCCGGGATTCGTCCAGAACGACGTGTTGTAGAACGTGTGGCGCCAGGTGGCATCGCCGGGCTCGGCGGTTGTTCCTGCACCGCCGGGCTCGCCGGCGTCGGATGCGCCCTCTCCCCAATCAGCAAGTACCGGATGAAGAGTGACCGTCGATGTATTGAATTGGGCGCGCGAGACGTGGAGCGTCAGCGAGACGCTGTTGATCGTCGCACCGGCGGGAATGCCGGCGGCAACGTCGAAAGCGAGCAAGCCGCGTCGAGGGCCAAAGCCACTAGTCGAACCGGCGAACAAATAGTCGCCGGCGCCGTTGCTGAGCAGACCATCTGCGTCGAAATAGAGCGTGTTATCTTTTTCTGCGCCCAGTGATGCGAGGTCGCCAAGGGCGATTGTCGTGCTGGCGGCTATCGCGAGAAAAATACCTAGACCAATCGTGCGATGGGGCTTCATTGATTTCCCTCTCCACCTCAGGTTGCGCGACGCGGCTTAAGAAGCGCGACGTAACCTGCTTCCGGCACTGATTATAACCACTTGCGGCGGGCCGTTCAATGAGTTGGAAGCCGGGGGCGGGAGGGCACTTAGATGCGGGACGGCCCTATGGCCGGGGTCACAGCAGTTTTCGGAACGTGGTGCACACGGCATCGACATTCGATTCGGTCAGGTGGCCGTGGAAGGGGAGGGCGATCGTGCGAGCCGCAACGCGTTCGCAGACGGGGAACTGTCCGGCGCGATAGCCCAGTTCTTCGCGATAAAACTTCTGCAGGTGAATCGGGGCGAAGTAGTTGCTGCAGCCGATGCCGGTGTCGCGGAGGCGCTGGAGCATGGCGTTGCGCTGGTCCTCGGTGTAATCGTCGGCGAGTTTGACGACGAAGACGAACCAACTGAGTTTGCACTCGGGGATGACGCGCTGCATGGAGATGCGTGATTCGCCTTCGAGTCGCTGGCGATACCAACCGGCGACGCGATCGCGGCGCGAAAGGATCTCCTCGATGCGCTTCATCTGTACGATGCCAATGGCACTGTTGATGTCGGGGAGGCGATAGTTGTAGCCGAGGCGATCGTGCGAGAGCCAGGACATGGTGTCGCGGCCCTGGTTGCGCATGGATCGGCAGCGGGCGGCGATCTGCTCGTCATTGGTCGTGATCATGCCGCCTTCGCCGGTCGTGATCTGCTTGTTGGGGTAGAAGCCGAATACGCCGGCGTCGGCGAGCGAGCCGGCGCGGCGACCCTTGTAGGTGCTGCCGAGGGCTTCGCACGAATCTTCGATCACGCGGAGCTTGTGTTTTCGCGCGAGGGCGAGGATCTCGTCCAATTTTGCAACCTGGCCGAACGCGTCGACCGGAAGCAGGGCTTTCGTTCGCGGCGTGATCGCAGCGGACATCGCCCCGGGATCGATGTTCCAGGTGTCGGGCTCGATGTCGACGAAGACCGGACGGCCGCGCTCGTAGAGCACGCAATTTGAGGATGCCACGAAGCTAAAGGGGGTGGTAATCACCTCGTCGCCGCTGGTGACATCGATTGCCCGGATCAGCAGGTGGAGGCCGGAAGTGCCGCTGTTGATGGCGATGGCATGTCGGGTGCCGACGTAGTCGGCTACGGCGCGCTCAAACTCGTCGACCTTCGGGCCAAGCGACAGGCGATTGCTCGAGAGGACTTCGATGACCGCGTTTTTTTCAGCGTCCGATATATCGGGTGAGGAGAGGTCGATTTTCATCTAAGTGACTCTATTGCAATATGTTAGAACTATTATACCAAGGCCTCACGTCGCCGCGTGCGAGTTCAATACGCAATGCATCGACAGCACCGGGCGGACGCTTAATCTAGCGGAATCGACACGGAACGCGAAGCATTGATAACCAAGACGATACGTTTGCGCGGGGCCTCGGTTCGGTGTCTTGACAGGGTGCGTTTGGACCCAAACAATACCGCCAGTAGATTATTGATTACCTGCAAGCTGGCGCGGTTGAGTCCGCAGTCGGCGCCACGGATCGGCGGCAGGTTGGAATGACGTACGGCGGCGCGCAATTGCCCGCCGTATTTAAATCGGAACGTTTGTGAATGTTTTCACAATGTTCCGTCCGCGCAGCCGAGTGGCAACGCCATGAGCCCGAAGGCCGATCAGTCTGTGCATGCTCCGGTCCCAGCGACGGAACCGGTCGCACCGCCGTCGGCGACACTCATGGGCCGGCTGTTCGTTGTACCCGCCATTCTCGTCACCCTGCTGATTTGTCTTGCCATCGTGGTTGTGCTCTTCGGCGGAACGAGCGTCGGACAGCGACCGAGCATCAGCGATCTGCTGTCGACGATCGAGTCGGGCAGCGGGAGGCACACGGCGGGGATGATGTTGTTCCCGGCTGATCGTGAGGTGTGGCAAGCGGCGCAGGAGCTTGCGACGCGGCTGGCGCGCCGAGACGCGGAGCTGCCGGCCGATCAGATTGAACCAACGGCGCAGCGCATCGCAAAGATACTTGGCTCGATCAAACCGACGGCGCCGGAGGATGATTCGGTTCCTGCAAAGCAGCGGTTCTTGATACTTGCGGCGGCGCGCCTGGGGTCGCCGACATCCGTGAAACTCGTCGCCGGCTATCTGACGAATGCTGATCCATTGCTGCGGCAAGCGGCGCTGGCCGGCCTGATGGAGATGCGCGAAACGCCGGAGGCGCGGGCGCAGCTTTCCGAAGTCATCGCGCGGTTGGATGACGAATCGCCGGCGGTGCAGATCGTGGCGTGCGCGGCGGTTGGCTCGCTGGCCGATCGGCAGGACGCGACGGCCATTCGGGCGTTGCGGAACAAGCTGGTCGGGGACCGCGAGGCGCAGTGGAACGCGGCGCTGGCGCTGTCCCGCCTGGGTAGCAAGTCGGCCAAGATGGTACTAATGAACATGCTCGATCGCGGGTTCTGGGAGAAGAACCGCGTGCAGTATCAGGAAGCGAACGACCGCGTCGATCGGCCGTTCACGCCGCGGGAGATTGAGAACTATCTAATCGTCTCGATCGACGCGGCCGGGAAGCTGGACGACCCGGAGTTGCGTGAGTGCATCGTGCGGCTGCAGTCGGACCCATCCGTTCCGGTTCGGGAGGCGGCGCGGCTGGCAGTGAAGTCGGGGGCACCGAGCACGGCGACGGCGGCGATTGAGCCGCGCGTCTGAAGGAGACCAGGCCATGTCGGCAACGGTACAACTGGTCA
>CAZONT010000160.1:0-8211 GCA_964581285.1 uncultured Planctomycetaceae bacterium
TCGACGCCCTCGGGCACGAGCTTGTCGCGATCCTTCTCGCCCTTCTGTCCATATCGGTCGGCACTGCCCGACACCATCGCCCCAAGTGAACCCATGCCGCGGTACTCTTTGAAACGCCGGCCGCGCCACAAGACCACGTGGCCCGGCGATTCATCCAGACCGGCGAAAAGCGACCCGATCATCACACAATCCGCACCGGCAGAAATCGCCTTGACAATATCGCCCGACAGGCGAATACCACCGTCCGCAATCACCGGCACTCCGGCCGCGCCTGCCGCCGCCACCGCCTCGAAGATCGCCGAAATCTGCGGCACGCCCACGCCGGATACGACCCGCGTCGTGCAGATCGAGCCCGGCCCCATTCCCACCTTGATCGCGTCGGCCCCGGCCTCGATGAGGTCTTTCGCCCCTTCTTTTGTCGCCACGTTGCCCGCGATGATGTCGATCGGCCACCGCCGCCGAACCTGCTTCACTGTCTCGATCACGTTCTCCGAGTGTCCGTGGGCCGAGTCGATCACGATCGCATCGACGTCATGCTTGATCAGCGCCTCGACGCGCTCCAAATCGTTCACCCCGGCCGCCGCACCGACCCGCAGCCGCCCGCGCGTATCCTTGCACGACAGCGGAAACTGCCGGCTCTTGTCGATGTCGCGCATCGTGATCAGCCCGCACAGCTTGAACGCCCCGTCGACCAGCAGCAGCTTTTCGACCTTGTGCTTCTGGAGAATCTTGTCCGCCTCGTCCAGCGTCGTCTGCGGCGAGCCCGTCACGAGCTTGTCGCGGGTCATGACCTCGCTGACCGGCCGCGACTGCGATTCCAGGAACTTCAGATCGCGCCGGGTGATGATGCCGACGAGTTTCCCGTCCGCCATCGTCACCGGTACGCCCGAAATATTGTGCAGCTTCATCAGCTCGGCGACGTGGCCGACCGGCTCCTCCGGCCGCACCGTCACCGGATCGAGAATGACACCGTTCTCGCTGCGCTTGACCTTCTCGACCTCGCGGCACTGGGCCTCGATCGAAAGATTGCGATGGATGATCCCGATCCCGCCCTCCTGGGCCAGCGCGATCGCCAGCCCGGCCTCGGTCACGGTGTCCATCGGCGCCGACACGATCGGGATATTCATGCTGATGCGGCGCGTCAGCCGCGTTCGAACGTCGGTGTCCTTCGGCACGACCGACGAGCGCGCCGGAACGATCAGCACGTCGTCGAAAGTGATACCGTCGCCGATGATTTTGGGATGCATGTCGCGAGGCCTCGGGGACACGAAGATATGCAACGGGATTATGACCGTTTGTGACGGTGATGCAAGCCGAGACGATTTGATCAGGGGCCGAGCAGCAACGCGACGAAAGCGTGAATGTCTGCGCCATTCGGCTGGCTGTCGGAATTGGCGTCGGCGTGGAGCAAGTCGCATACGGGGAATGCCGTGTGGTAGGCGTCTGAATCGACCAGCGCCAGCACCATCGGCCCGACATCGAGTGCATCGACGGAACCATCGCAATTCATGTCCCCGATCGCAGACGGGACCGCGATGAGATAGCGCCACACCGGCCGATAGACGGGCTCGCCTTGGCCGTCGCGCGGCGTGACCGAGTCCTGCGTAACGCTGTTGTGGTACTGGCCCGCGACCGCCGGCGCGACAGACGTCGAGAGTTCGTGTGTGTTTGCGTACGGGGACGGAACCGTCGCGACATCCTGCACGCCGCCGAATGGGCCCATGCCGAGGATATTCCACACCGCGACCTTTGCCGAAAGCTGGTCCTGCGTGTGACAGAAACCGAAGTACGCGGCGGACGGCGTCGCGTGCGTGTTCCACCATGCCGCAAAGCCACCCGGCACCGCGTCCGACGGCTGCCCCGACATGATCAGCCGCACGACCGCGTGGTGCTTCGCGAGCATCGCTGCATTCGACCCGCCCTGCGAATGGCCCCAGACCACGATGCGATTCCACGCCGGCTGATCGCCGCTGAGAAAACTGCCCCACCCCTCTCCCGCATGAAGCCCGTCGAGATGCACCAGCAGCTTGATCAGCCGATTCTCGAACGAGTTGGTGCGATTCACGGCGATGTGCGGGCTGCGATCAGTCCCGTCGAGAATCTCGCGTCGCAGATTCTCATAGCAATCCGCGTCGGTCCCGCTGCTGCAGAAGCTGAACGGCGCCCAGTCGTTCGGATACGTGATGCCCACGGCATGAAATCGCTCCGACGCGGCCGTCTTCAGCAGCTCGCTGGCCCCGCCGCCCGCCCCACCCTGGCCGTGCATATAGACGAACAGAAGCCCGCGCGGCGTCGCCGCCGTGTCGAAGGCAACGTAATGCGGAGATGTCCACTGCGTTATCGCGGCGTCCGTAGCCGTCGGCGAGATCGACTCCGTTCGCACCGCCTGCGCGGTTGCGATCGATGACGCGATTGCCCACGTGGCGAATGCAATCGGACACGTGCGGCGGCGAACCGGAATTTCAGCCGTCAAACGCATGCTGTCACTTCCCCATCATCTTACCGACTTGGTAGGGCCGAATTCTCGTCGGTCTGCGCCGGGCCGACGCGAAACAGCGTCGAATAAGTCCGTCCGTTCGACTCGAACGACGCTTCCGGTATGAAGCCCGTCCGCTCGTACTCGGATTTGTGCAGCTCGGCCAACCCCGGCCAGAATCCATAACGCGATCGCGACAATCGCCGAATCTCGCTCCAATCAACATACAGGTGTGTGTACCCATGCTTGCGAAGCCACGCATCCGGCCGCTCAGCCGACGTCGGGCTCGAAAGCCACGCTTCAACCCCCTCCGCAAACGGATTGCGATTGAATACGACGTGATAGCCCGGCCGCCCCGAGACGTAGAACGCCCGCGCATCGCCGAGCATCAGCACCTTGCCGCCACTTTCCTGAATTTTGTTGAGCGCGGGCACATGCGCATACCCCGGCCACTGGCCCGACGTCATCCACTCCGTCTGCCCGAACGCGGCAACGTCGAAAATCCGCGCGTCGCGAAAAACGCCGATCGTCGAACGAAGATTCCACGCCGCCCCGACAACCGCCAGCGCGACAACTGCAATTCTCGCAGAACGCCCGCTCGCCGCCGCGATCGCCGCCAGCAGCGCGAGCGGCGCGATGATCGCCACGGCAAATCGATCGATCAGATGTGTCGTGCCCGCCCAGACCGCCACGACGATCAGGACAAATATGATGGCCGCTGCTGTTTCGCGCCGCCATCGCCGCAGGCCCGCGACCGCGCCCCACACGCAGAAGGCAAACAACGGCACGCCAAACATCGGATTGGCGAAGATCGTCCTGCCGACTTCACGAACGCGCGCCAGCGGCGCGCGCGCGGCCGGATCGGGCCGGTGTCCCTCGCTCCACCGCGCCGCCGCCTCGTCGCTCCAAACCGCTGACCGCTCATGAAACACCGACCGCGCCAGCGGAAACACCGGATTGCCCGTATTGACCGCATTCCGAATCGCCCACGGCGAAAACGCCGCCGCCGCACCCATCGCGAACGCCAGCCCCGCCCGTACGCGCGACCGCCCTGCGATCAACCACGCAACGAGCATTGGCAGCGCCACCATCGGAATGGCCGTGTATTTGAACCCGCACGCGAAACCCGCCAGCAGCCCGCTGACCACCGCCCATCGCACCGCCGACTCTCCCGGACGGCGTGCGGCCCGCACCACGCACGCCAGCGACAGCATCGCCATCGCCAGCATGCCGTTCTCGACGTACGCCACGCCGCACAGCCACGTCAGAATCGGGCAGGTCGCCAGCGCCAATCCCGCCATAATGCCCGGCAGCCGACCGAACTCGCGCCCCGCCAGCCATGCGCCGGCGACGGCCAGAATCGCAAAGAAAACGTTGGCGAATTGTGTGACATAGACGCCTGCAATCGGCGATCCGGCTATGACAAACGAAAGCAGGTAAAGCAACTCCGCAATGAGCGGAAAGTTGCTGTAGATATTGTGCGGCAAGTATTCGATTCGCCCGGCGACAAACCACTCCTTCGGCGCACCAAAGTGATACTCCAGCACGTCGTATCCATTGCCTTCACTCGGCCACAAGTAACCCGGCGGACACGTAGCCGCACAAATGGCCAGCACAAAAAACGGCGCCGCGATGAGCCAGAGCAGTCGATAAAGCCGCGAATCCCCTGGCTCATCCTCAACATCCACCGCGGCCGCGAGCGCGCACCCCGGCGCACCGGCCGGGCCTGACGGATCTTGCCGAAAGCCGACGCGACGGAACCAGCGCGCAATATCGTCCGCCACGACGGCCACTGCATATGCCGCCCAGAATTGACCCCAACGCGCGGCGCTCCGTTCCGTGAATTGCTCTGACAACGCCCGCGGCCCACACGTCGAACGAGAATTTTGCGATTTCTCAGACGCCGCCATGAACTGGCCAATGCCGAGCAGTGCGAATACGGCCACGAAGATGATCCAAGGCGGACGCGACAGAAGCCCGCATGAGCCCAGCGCCAGGACGAGCAGCGATAACGCACCGACTCCCAAACCTGCCGCGAGCAGGATTCGCCAGCGGCCAGGGAGCGGTCCCAGTCTCAAGAGGCCGACAACGATTGCCCCCAGCCCCGTCGCCGCCAGCATGATTGCCAGGGCGACGCTGCCGTCGAGAATGATTGTGCTCAGTAAGGAGAGAATGGCCGCCGCGCTCATGCGGCCGCGATTGTAGCGACTCAGCTTCGGGCGGAGCGTTCCTCAGCCAGCCGCTCCGTCATCATCTTTGCGTAGCTCTGATATCGCTCGATGTGAATCTCATCCGCCTCGGCCGCCGCCCGGATCGCACAGCCGTCCTCCGTCAGGTGCCGGCAGCCGTGATACTTGCACTTCCCCATCCGCTCGCGGAACTCGATGAAGTAGGCCTCGATCTCTTCGGCCGGCACGTGGGCCAGTTCAAACTGCCGCATCCCGGGCGTGTCGACCACGTAGCCGCCGAAGGAGAGCCGCACCAGCTCGGCCACCGTCGTCGTGTGCTTGCCGCGTCGCGAAGTCTCGCCGACCGCCCCGACGCGAAGCTTGAGCCCCGGATCGACCGCGTTAAGGATCGAACTCTTGCCGACGCCGCTGATGCCGACCAGCACCGACGTCTGGTCCTTCATCACTTCGCGGACTTCCTTGATGCCCGCGTTACGAACAACGCTGATTGGCAGCACCGTGTACCCGATCTCGTCGTACCGCGCGACGACATCCTCAATGAACTCGTCCGCCCGCAGATCGATCTTGTTGATGATGATGATCGGCTTCAGCCCGCCCTTGTGGGCCGCGACCAGGAACCGGTCAATCAGGTGCGGCCGCAGCGTGGGCTCGTCGGCCGCCACGACGATCAGCGCCAGATCGACATTCGCCGCCAGGACCTGGATGCGATCTTCGTACTGCCGCGTCAGCGTCGTCGTCCGCGGCTCGACCTGCTCGATGCAACCCTCGTTCGAGCCGGTCCCGCCCGTGCCCGGCAGAAACCGTACGCGATCGCCAACGGCCAGCGGCTGCCGCTCGCTCATCAGCCGTGACCACAGCACCCGCCGCACGGTGCAATTGCAGCGCAGCTCGCCGTACTCGACCTCGCAGATCAGCCCGCGCACGGCCACGACCACGCCGGCCTGCAGCGCCGCCGGATCGCCGGGCGTCGGTTCATTCTCGCCAACAAGGATCGTCCGCTTCCGCGAGAGGTGACCCTTGCCGGTCGCCGACTCACCCGTGGCGGCGTCGTCGGAACTGACATGCTCGCCGCGAAACCCGCGTGTCCAGGCCCCCTTATCCCGCGCGATCTTTCCCCGATTCCGCCGCATATCGACGCGAATCTTCTTCTTGCGATCGCGCGGCGTTTCGCCGTTAGGGGGCATCAGACGAACTCCGCGTGGCGGGCGGGACTGAGTCTTTGAACGCGAGTACTCTCACGATAACAGTAATCCAGGGTGATGACCGCTGCGTAGCTGTCGCGTAGGTCGATTCCGCGCCGGTGCCCGCGATGCTCTGACGTACTAATGGGAAACAATCTATCCCCGATTGCCGCAAGCCTTCACCGAGTGACATGGGATCGGCTGGCCTCGCGCGCCAATTCCATTCCGTGAGATCGAATTCCCCTATCTGAATTTCGTTCGCCTTCGTTGAAATCTGCTGGATCAGCTGTTCAACCCACTTCGACTCACCGTGTAATTCGAAGACTTGTTCGTATTGTAGATCGTCGCGGCGACCAGCAAACGCCGACGTCGAACGAATCCGAACTTCATCGAAATACTGAACCGCCCACGGCTCGTCAGTGTCTTTCGGAATTGCCCGCTTCTCACCGGGCTTCTTCGGCGGGCCGCTGCTCCTCACTTCGGTCACGAAGCCGCGAATCGTTGAGCGATCACCGGTCGCCGTTGCCGCGCCCATCCGCGCGGTTTGAAGATCGGATTCGATACGATCTGCCGATTCGATGTTTGCAAACAGCCATACGATGCGCTCGCCCGGATCCCAGCCAAGTGGTGCCGAAACTGGCCTGCGCACTGAGTCACTCGGGTTACTGCTCGCCGGCGAGGAATTCGCAACTTCGCGCGTGGTTGATCGAGTGACAGTGATCTCTTGCGTGCCAGGCTCGCCGTCGCTTACGGCTCGGAGCTTATTTTCAGTCTTTTGGGTCTGAGCACGTGCCCGAAGATCGTCGCGAGCACGCGCCGGCGCGTCGGCCAACTCATGGGCACGCCCGTCCAATTCCCTTCTCGCACCCGCCACTTGGGCCACTCGAAGATCCGTCTTCTCATCCTTCCGCGCAAGCTCAACCGCATCCAATGGCGGCACGGGCGCCGGCTGCATCGGCGACGCGCCAAACTTGAGTTCCGCTCCAACTTGCCCGCCGCTACCGATGCTCTCGCCAGGTGATCCCGGCGCCTGCTTGCGAAGTGCGGCTGTTATTTCGTTCCTCGCCGGCGCATGCACGGCTGTCCCGCGCCCGAGAAAGGCCCACGAGCCGACTCCTGCCGCCAGCAAAATCACCGCGGCAACCGCGTATCGTCTCAACTCAACAACGCGTTGCCCCCAGTGCGACCCCGGCATCGGTGCGGCCGCTGCTGCCGCGGCGACGCGCTCACGATAAAGCGGCTGCCCGATCCGCGAGGCAACGCCAGCAGCCAACCCGGCCGGCGCGCGCTCGCGCGGTAAAGACCGCACCGCTTCGACCGCCCGCCGCATCGCATCCAGCTCGCGGCGCAGTTCCGCATCGCCCGCGAGCAAGCGCTCCACCATTGCCCGCTCCGGCGGCGGCAACTCGCCGTCGAGGTAGGCGCTGAGCTGCTCGAGCTGTTCCGGCGACGGGTTCATCCGTCCGCCTCGATCAGGAATTTCAATTTCTCTTTCAGCATCATGCGTGCACGAAACAACCGCGACTTCACCGTCCCCACCGGCACCGACAACACTTCGGCGATCTCCGCATAGTCGAGGCCGTCGATATCGCGCAGCACCACGACGGCGCGAAACTCGTCTTCCAATTCCTCCACGGCCGCGGCTACCAGCCGGTGCTGCTCCGCTCGCGAAGCCCGCTCGTCCGGCCGCACATCGCCGCCAGTCAGCCGTTCGCCAATACTCCCGCCACGGGCCCCGTCTCCATCGCGCGCATCCAGCGAAAGCTTCGGATGCCGCACGCGCTGCCGCCGCCGGTCGATCGAGAGGTTCACCGCGATGCGATAGAGCCAGGTGAAGAACTTCGCCCGCTCGTCGAATCGATCAATCGAACCGACCGCCCGCACAAACGTCTCCTGCGCCAGGTCGGCGGCCGCGTCGCGATCACCGCAGAGCCGCACGCACAAACCGTACACGCGGTCCTGGTAGAGCGATACCAGCTCGCCCAGCGCTGCCCGGTCGCCGCGGCGACAGCGCGCCACGACCGCCGCCTCGTCATTCGACGAGCCCATCGCGACAGCGGGTATCGCCGCGGCTTCCATCTGTGTTGGACGACTCCACACGCCGGAAGTTCTCGCGGTTCGCCGCGCGACGCCCTCCGGCCCGCAGAATCATAACAATCGAGGGGCCGAAGGTTTCGGAAATTAGACGGGCAGCGATCGCACGCGGCCAACCCCAATCTCTGCAATTCAGCCTGTAGTAAAACGTTTCACTTGTGATTCTACCGCAATCCGATACAATGCCTTCCATACGCCGAACGCTCGTCCGAAAGGCCTCTCGGCTATATCGCCGACTCCGACGCAGTTATCCTGCCCGGATGTATCGCCA
>CAZONT010000161.1:0-8155 GCA_964581285.1 uncultured Planctomycetaceae bacterium
GCGTCGGCGGCGGCTCCGGCTTGATCAGCTTCTGCACCCGATCGGCCAGCTCCTCAAACGACTCGCACCCCAGTGCAATCTTCACACGCTCGTAACTGCCAAACAGGTTGATCGCCGCCGGAAACTTCGACCCCTTCACACGCTCGAAAACGAGCCCATGCCCACCCATCCCGCCATGCACCGGGTCGGTCCTCACCGCCCCGCGCGCCCCCTGCGGACAAGGCGACTTGCTCACGCGATCCGCGATCGCGCTGATCTCCAGCTCCGGATCAACCTCAGCCCGAACCCGCTTGACTTCCCCGCGCCGCTCAAGCTCAGCAATGAATGTCTGCAAATCAGGAAACGGCAAGACCGCGTACCTCCAATCGGCAAAGAGCCGAATTGTACGCGGTCGACGCTTGATTGAGGTGTGGCAGTTTCGTCACGCCACGGCAGGCACATTCGACCGGATCGCCGCCCCGCACTCCGGGCAAACCCCGCTCGTGTTCTTCGACAAGTCGTATCCGCACTTCAAACACCGCCCCGGATGCGCCGCCCGATGAAACGCCGCCGCAGCCGCCGCAAACTCGTCAAACGCTATGTCATTAGCAAACGCCCGCCGCGGCAGAATATGTGCCGAAACGGCCGACACGTAGATGTAAATCGCGGTCGGCGTCGTCACCACCTTCTCGACGGCAAACCACTGCGTCGCGGAATGTCCGGCGTCGTGTTCAATCCGCATATCCTTCGAATCGATGGTGAAGCGATGTTTTTGGTACGTCAGACGGTTCTGGCCTTCTCCCAATAGCCTTTTGAGCGACCACGCCGCACGACGGTAATAAGTCCGTCGGATCAGGAGTGCTGCCAGAATCACCAAGTTTAGCAGCCCGACCGTCAAGATCACGTCATCGTTGTGGCCGCCCCGCCACCAAGCCAGCTGCAGGTAGATGACAACAAATGCTGCCAGGATCGCGAGAAGAATGTTTATGCGCTTGCTGTGCTTTCGAATCAGCGGCGAGTGATGGAGATGGTAGTGTTGAAACTCGGTTAGATCGTCCACCGTAAGCTGGACCTCGACGGATTGCGGTGTGCTGAAGTCGATTGCGTTCATACAATCCATATGATAGCGGATCGTCACATCCCCCATAACGAAACGCCCGCGACCGTTGGGCCGCGGGCGTCTCCGCAGAGTGTGTTTGCTTACAGCGAATATCAATCGCTCGGACGGCTCACCAGTCCAAGTCTCCCTCCCCGGTGATCCGATCAAACTGCCGCTGCACGTTCTCCTGCTTCTTCGCCGCCCACGCATCGAGGCGCTGCGACTGTTCCTGCAGTCGCTTCTGAATGTCGGCGAACTCCAGCCGCCGCCGCTGCAGTCGAATATCAAACTGCTGCCCCAGCAACTGCTTCAGCTCGCCGCCGATCTTGTCCTTGTTCCCCGCGTTACGCTCCTGCCGGTACGACCGCACCTTGGTATGAATCTGCTCCTCGAGTTTCCGCTCCTCGATCAATAGCTTCCCAAGCTCCGGATCGCGGGCATACGTCTCGCGCAGCATCATTAGCCGGGGAAATACCCGCCGCATCGCCCGCCGAAATTCCTGCGGATCATCCTTCTTCAAATCCTCGAACCGCTTCGCCATCTCCGGGAAGTGTTCCTGCGCAAACGCCAGCATCTTGCCGATCTCTTCGTCCGTCATCGGCGGCAGCGGCGGCTTGCCCTCCGGCCCGCCGCGACCAAAACCCGGCCCGCCCATCGGTCCACCTGGCCCGCCCGGTCCGCGCATGCGTCCGGGTCGCCCCGGTCCGCCATCCGGTCCCGTCGGCGGTGGCGGCGGTCCATCATCCGGACCTTCCCCATCCATCGGCCCCGCATCCGGCCCGTCAGGTCCATCGGGCGCCTCCGCCTGCCGATCGTGCGGCCGATCCGGCGGCGGCTGCTGCGCCGAAGCCCGAACGGCAAACGCCGTCAAAGCCATCGCGGCTAACACGGCCATCATCGAAAAACGAAACTTCAACATGACATCACCCTCGATGTACTTCCACTCATGCCTACAACGTCGAGCTCTCATCGACCGTCGCCGTCTCGATCGATTCCGACAGCGTGTCGATCGCCGTGTCGAAACTCGATCTCCCCGCCTGGCTGACCGCGTCGATCTCCTCTCCCAGCACCGCCAAACTCGCATCCGGCGACTCGACCACGCTCAACGTCGCCACAAACTGATCGACCGCCGCGCGCCGCTCCGTCCGCACGCGCTCGTGGACATTCCAGCTCCTCACCAGCACCACCGACAACGCAATCATCGCCGCCGCCGCCACGCCTCCCTGCCAGCGGTTCAGCCGCCATGCCCACCGCCGCGTCCGGTCCGCCCCCAGCTCCGCCCGGATCGCCGCCTTCGTCCGCTCCGCCAATCCGGCCGGAACGTCCGTCGCGAGCCGCCCGCGCAGCCACTGCTCCCCGGCCTCGACCTCGCGCTGCACTCGCTCAAGATCAGACATGTGCCTCACCTCGCATCGTCGCATCACTCGCCGCCGGCCCGCCATCCATGATCGCCCGCAACCGCTGCAACCCGCGGTGCGCACGCGCCAGCGCCGTCCCCAGCGGCGTCCCCATCGACTCCGCGATCTCCTTGAACGACATATCCGAAAAGTGCCGCAACATGATCACTTCACGTTCCGCCGCCGGCAGCTCCGCCAGCGCCGCGGTCATCTGGTTCAGGTCTTCCTTCAGCTCCATCGGCCGGCTCGGCCCACTCTCGAACCGCGCCAGCCCCTCCAGCGCGTCGCCGCCGCCGTCATCCTCCCGCAGCTCCATCCGGCCGGGCCGTCGCCCCAGGCTCCGTGCCCGGTCCCGGACCAGATTCGCCGCGATCCGAAACAGCCAGCTCTCGAACCGCCCGTCATCCTGGTACCGGCCGATCGTCCGCACGATCCGCAGGAACACCTCCTGCACAAGATCTTCCGACTCGTCGCGCGAGCCGACCATCCGATAAACAAAGCCGAACACGCGCCCGCTGAATAGCTCGACCAGCGACTCAAAGGCCGCCGGCTCCTGGAGTTGCGCCCGTCGAATCAGCTCTGCCAGCGACTCGCGGTCCATGCATTTCCTTGCTGCCTAACGGCCCGCTGCCGCGGTTATTGCGGCTATCCGACACCCGTCGCCACTTCAGACTACGCCTGCCTGGCTCGCAGTACAACGCAACCGGCCGACCGGGTCGCTTGCCGTGCCAGACAACGGTGCGACCTCAGGTCCCGGGCATGTCGATCACGGTCAGGATAGTGAGTTATTGACTGCCGACCTCGGCAAGCAGCGGGAGCGAAACGCGGCGCGCGGGACGATCGACCCGATATGCATCGCGGGCGTCGGGCGGAATCGCGGTCGGACGCTTAACGTCGATCTCGTCTGGCCGCACTTTGACGATCGGCAGCGGCGCGAAATGGGGAACGGCCTCGAAGCGCTTGATCGGCCCGCGCCACAGCTTCCATGTCCAGCGCAGGCATTCGAGCGATGTCTTCAACAGCGCCGCCATCCCAAACGCCTGCATGGCCGCGTTGTATCCGGCGACGCGGATATCGCGGCGGAAGAAACCGCGAACGAGGTTCAGTGGATTGTAAAAAAGTGCGTATCCGGCCAGCACGTTGAGCTGCCGCAGCCACGGCCGCGGGTTCAGCGTCGCAACAATATGCGTCCCGTCCTGCTGCGCCTCCTCGACAAGTCGCCCGCCGACAGACTCGATGACCAGTCCATCCTCGTACGGTTTCTCGTGAAACTTCGATCCGGGACTGGGCGTAAGCACGCTGATCTGCATGCTCATCGCCCCCGACTTGCGCAAGTAGTCAACCTGGTTGAGCAGGCCGTAAAGACTCTTGCGGCTGACGAGCGGCTGGCCGTCATGGTGGATCATCATCGGCATGGGCAGAATGTGCAGCCGCACGAGGTGTTCGAAGACCTCGCGTGTCTTTTCCGCGGCCTGCCCTTTCTTGACGACGGTACCGGTCAAGTCTTCGACTCCGAACCACAAAGCCCGGAGGCCGGCACTGCGCGCGAGTTGCATCAAGTCGAGATTCTTGTGGGCGTCGAAAATGGTCGCCTCGGTACCCCACCGAACGAGTCGACTGAGCTTTCGGCCGTCGACCCGTCGCGCAGCGAGGTGATCAAGGATGGGCTCAAACGCGGAGCGGCTGTTGAGGAAGTTGTCGTCCGTGCCGAAAAACGTGCGGATGCCGAGCTTCGTGCGGATCAACTCCATCTCGTCGCCGATCCGCTGCGGGCTCTTGTGCCGAAACGAATTCTGGTTGTACGCCGGGATCGGGCAAAAGCTGCAGCGGAACTTGCATCCGTGCGTCATGATGAGCGACGACACCCAGCAATGCCGGTGGATCTCGGCAAGCGGGATCGGCTTCTCGGCCAGGGTCTCCCGCCGATGCGGCGGTTCGATCTTGCCGTACGCCGCGAGCGGCAGCGGCAATTCATCGAGGTCCTGCACCAGCCGCTGCACGCCCGTGTCGATCAGGTGCGGCTTGCGATCGCCGGGCGGATCGGAGCGATACATCAGCCCCGGAATGTCGTGCAGCGCCGCGGTGTTCCGCGCGCGATGGAACGCCTGGCGCATCGTCTCGCCGGGTCCCTTGAGTTCGAGCAGCCGCTCGAGCAATTCGAGTAATACAAACGTCTCGCCCGTGACGCTGACGTCGGCATTGATCTCGCCGTCCTTGCCCAGCGCAAAGAAGTCCCACGGCTCGTAGATCGCCTTCGCCCCGCCGCAAAGGATGAGCGGCCGCTGCGCCTCCGGAATCTGGTGCGCGTCGGCGATCAGCTCGTCCATGTTCTTGGCGTGCAGGTTGAGCCCGCCGATCAAGAGGATGTCCGGCACACGGCCATTGATCAGCGCGCGGGACGGCAGGACGTTCGGCGACCAGAGCTGAAACACGACCCGCGACTGCGTGAGGCCGGCCGCATCGAGCGAGTCGGCAACGGCCCGAACGCCCGCCGGGATCATCCGCCAATCGACGAAAACGTACGGAAGCAGTCGCGTGCGAACGTCGAACGCGTAGATGATGAGCGCGGTCAGATCGCGCATTTTCGGATTGGCGGCCAGGCGTTCCGAGGTGCGGCGATAGTCGCCCGGCCGAGCGAATTCGTCGCCGAGGGGTCGCTTGGGAAGTTCCATCTTCGGGTGACACTAACTCCAAATTGCGGAGATTGCGAGTCGTTATCGGAAGAAGCCCGCGACGGGTATCGCATGCTCGCAGACATCCGCAATATTAACCAGACATAAACCGAAATACCCCAATTATTTACAAGAATATGCAGATTAATATTGCTAACGATTGACTCGTAGCAATATTTACGATACGATCCGCGTGTTCGGTTTTTGTTTTGTCAGACAGCGCCGTCGAAACGGGGAGGGCACATGATCGAGCGCACGATGAGCATCACGTTATCTCGCGAATCGACCGCCGCGGCACGATCCGTGAGAGTCGAGCACGTTTGCCGCGACTTCGGAATTTCGCGCCGCGAGCCGCCGCGCGTGATCGCCAGAAACCTGCGCGTCCGCCTGGGTCCCGGACGCATTGCCCTGGTGACCGGGCCATCGGGATCGGGAAAGACGTCGCTCCTTGAAGCGATCGCCAGCCAGTGTGCGGGCGCAATCGCCCTGGCCGGACGTTTCATGCGCAACAGGGCCGTCCTGGACGCAGTCGCGCCGCACGAGCCGCTCGGTCGAGCCCTGCTCTTGCTGACGGCGTGCGGCCTGTCCGAGCCGCGCCTTTGGCTGCGGAGATTCAACGAATTGTGCGAAGGGGAGCGATTCCGGGCACGGCTCGCGAAGTCCGTCGGCACAGCCCTCGCCGCGAAGGACGCTCCCCCGATCATTTGCGACGAGTTCGCCGCGACCCTGCATCGCCGCGCTGCACGCGCCATCGCCTGCAATCTGCGCAAGCTGGTCACGCGCCTCCGCCTCACGCTCGTCCTCGCCGCCGCCGACGCCGACTTCGTCGGGGACCTTCGTCCCGATGTTGTCATCCGACTCAGCAGCCACGAACCCGACCTCCGCGACGAAGCGCCCCGACCGGCTGCAACCAGCTTCCTCGCCACCGCCCGAGTCGAGCCCGGCGCACTCCGCGACTACGAGCAATTCGCACTCATGCACTATCGAGCGGGTGACCGTCTCGGCTTCGTCGACCGCGTGTTCGTCCTGCGCGAGGCCGGAGAGACACTCGGCGTCGCGGTTTACGCCATGTCGCCGATCGAGCTCACCCTGCGCAACCGCGCCACGCGCGATCGCTTTACCGGCAATCCGCGGCGGCTCAATCGCGAAGTTCGTATCCTCCGCCGACTCGTCATGCATCCCGACGTCCGCGGCTGCGGCCTCGGCCACTGGTTCGTGAGGCGGACGCTGCCGCAGGTCGGCACGCGTTTCGTCGAGAGTCTGGCGGCCATGGGCAGCTTCAATCCCGTCCTGGAGCGGGCAGGCATGCACCGCGTCGGTCGCATCGCCTTGCCGCACGGCCGAATGGCGCTCGTCGAGCGGATGCACCGCCTCCGCGTCGATCCCTTCGCCGAAGACTTCGCCGCCTCCATTCGCCGCTACCCGCGCGTGCGACGCCTCGTCGAGCAGACAATCTTCGACTGGCGCCGCGCGACGACCGGCGGCTCGGCCCGCACGCGCGGCTACGGCGGACCGCGCGAGCTGGCCCTCCGTTATCGCCAGCTCGTCGGCGAACCTCCCGTCTACTACCTCTGGGATCGCGAAGGTGAATTCCCGCATCGCACGCAGAACAACAACGCCGCCGAACGGCACGATCCGTTCCGGTCCGTTGCCGCGCCGCACAATCAGTCCGATCGTTAGTTTGAATCCATGGGAGGGGTGCCATGTCTTTGATTGAATCTGTCCGCCGCGCCGCTCGACCGTTACGTTCGAGAAAGCTGCGCGTGGCGCTCGCAACGGTCGTCGCCGCATTCCTGACCGACTACGGCTTCGCCATCCGCGAGGAAGTCATCTACACGATCCTGGCGGTCGGCGCGGCCCTGATCCTCGGCATTGCCCACGAAGACAGCGGCCGCAACGCGAACGGCCCCGCGCCGCTCACCGCCGACGGCGACGCGCGCGGCTGACGCATGCGAGGCCCAGCAGCGCAAACGCCTCCGCAAACGGCGCACCGCTCCCGCAGAGCCCCACCCCGCAGGCCGTCGGCGTGCCGGTCGGCGGCGGCAGGAACGGGAGCTCGCACGTGTCGGGAATCGAGTTGAAGTTGAGATCCGGCGCGAGCAAGTAGGCGGTCTCGGTCGGATCGCCGATGAGGTTGCCGTTGCAGTCGGGTAGCCCGAAGCGAGTCGTCAGAACTTCGAGATCTCCGCCGATCGAACCGCCGAGAGCGCCGTAAGAAGACCAGAGGGCGACCCAGTTGCCGTGACCGTCGGTTGCAACGGACGTGTCCGCGTCAAACTCGGCGTCATCGCCCACATCGCCCGGCGGAGGCGCGGCGCTCGACCAGTTTGTGCCGTCGATGCTCCGGGCGAGCAGGATTTGTGTATCCTCGAAGTAGCCCGGCGGAATCGTTTTGACCGTCGGCCAGATCGCAGCCCAGTTGCCGACGCCATCCGTCACAATCGAAGGGTTGTACGCGCGAACGTTCGCGGGACTGGTGTACACCGGAGCCGGTATCGACCAATTCGCACCGTTGTCGATACTTCGCGCGCACAGGACATCAGCCGTCACCCAGACAGCCACCCACTGGCCGTGCCCGTCGGACGCCAGCTTCGGCTTCGAATCCGTCAGCGTGTCGGTCGCGGCAGTCGCGTTCAGCGGAATGACATCGGACCACGTTGCGCCGTTGTCGGCGCTGCGCGAAACGAGAATGTCGAAATCATCGCCGATCGTCCCGCCAAGCGAGTCACCCGACCACCAGGCAGCAAGCCAATGGCCTTGGCCGTCGGTCGCAACACTCGGTTCATAGTCAACGCTGGTGCCGTCGGTCGCGGCGGTCGTCTTGGCCGGTATTGGCGCACTCCACGACGCGCCATTGTCGATGCTCCGCGCCGTCGCGATGTCATTGTCCGCTCCGAACAGTCCCTCCGTCTGCCAGGCGACTAGCCAGTGGCCCTGGCGGTCCGTGGCAATGCTCGGATTGAAATCCGATCCGGAATCGCTCGCCGCGTTGGTGTTGAGCGGGACAG
>CAZONT010000162.1:0-8031 GCA_964581285.1 uncultured Planctomycetaceae bacterium
CTGACCGTCGGAACTCGGATACCGCTTTGCGTCCTCAACCGCCGTCGACTCCACCTTGACGTACCGGCAAAACCGATCGAGCAGCGTATCCATGAGACCCTCCGGTTTGACCTCGCCCGCCGTGCGACGGGATCGCACTTTTGTACGCCCCGAACACCGTGCACGCAACGTCCGCGCAGCTTCCGTACGGACCGATAACACGCAACCGCAGAACTTCCCTAAATCTTCCCGCGCAGCCAGCCGCTAGACTCATGTCAACTGAGCGGAGGCGATCCCATGAAATCATCAATGAAGCGCATTCTCACCCTTGCCGGACTCGTCGTCCTCGGCGTCACCCCCTGGGCTACAGCCCAGCTCCCCGAGCCGACCCTGCCGGCCGCCTGCTACCCGCTCACGGCCTTCGCTCGTCCCACGCTCTTCAACGTGCTCTTCGGGCTTCCGGTATTCCGCTTCCCGTATCAGTAAACGCCGCGCGCGTCGGCCACCGACATCCCCTCGAGGTCCGGCGGGATCATCCACAGATACTGCTCCGGCCAGTGGCGAATCTGCGCATCGAGCTGCCGCAGAACATCCGTCGTCGTCGCCACCGCATCGTCGCCCGCCACCGCCCGCCCCACCCATAATTCAAACTGAAACGAGCCCGGCCGCCGTCGACACAAAACCGGCAATACCGGCGCTCCGTACCGCGCCGCCAATCGCCCCGGCGTTGCGTGATAGTTGCCATGCTGCCCGAGAAACCACGCCGGCGCGCCAGCACCCTGCCGCCGCCGATGCTCGACTACCATCATCACAGCCCCGCGCTGCCGCATGAGATCGCGAATCTGCCGCGCGCCATCCGAGGCCGCCAGCGGCATCACGTTCGGCATCCGGCACAATTGCTCCTGCCACGCCCGTGCCGCCGGCTGCGCGATGTAATCGATCAGCACATGCACCGGCCGGACGATTTGCCCGAGTGCAAACGCCGCGACGGCCGGATTGCCGAAGTAACACGTCGCCAGCACGCAGCGCGGATTCGCCGCCGCGAACTCGCGCAGCCTCGTCTCGCCGCGAAACGTCACCGCCTGCTCCCACGCGTGTGGCTTCAATTTCCGCGGAACAAACAGAGTCTCGATCCAGAACTGCGCGATGTGTTCGTACGACGTCCGCACGATCGCGTCGCGCTGCGCATCCGAAACCGTCGGCCCCAGCGCCGCGCGTACGCGCTCTTCCGCGAGCTTTCGCCCCGGAGTATTCAGGTCGTACACGCCGCGCGCCATGGCCCTGGCGATCGCCCGGCTACGCTCCAGCCCGATGACCGTAAAGCCCGTCCCGACCACCCGACGAAGGTATGCAAATCGAAGCGACTCCCAATCCATGGAAATCCCGCGCCTCCTTGCATTGCCCATCCTAACTGCTGAAACCACAACCCCTAATGAAAAATCGCTGATGGCGCGTTCACTTCGCGAATGAAATACGTAATATGTAATATGTAATTAATATACAAGGAGCAAAGACATGCCTCCATCCGACAAGCCCAACCGCGAGCCAGGCGGCGCCTGGGAAGCCATTCAGGAACAGCTTCGACAGCAGGGCGTCAACATCTGGCAGATCATCAAGGATCATCTCCGCGAGCAGGGCCTCGACGTCGAAGCCGTCGGCTGCACGCAGGGCGAAAACGGCAAGATCAAAGTCGTTTGCGTCTCACCTGGCTTGCAGGCCAGCGTCACAGAGGTCGGCAACTCCACCCGCGATCAGGTCGTCATGGTCCGCGTCGACGAAGAGACCTGTCGCGCCCTGGATGCCTGGGTCGAAAGCGGCGCCGTTAAGAGCCGCTCCGAAGCCGCGGCCGTCTTCATCCGCGAAGGCCTCAATGTCCGCCAGTCCGAACTTGCCCAGCTTCGGGATGCGCTACGTGCTGTGGACGACGCAAAGAAGCGCCTCCGCGACCGGGCCCGCGAAGTCTTCGGCGAAAAGAAAAAGGAGTAGCAAGCGGCCGTGTCGCCGCCGCGGTGCGCACCCACTCCTTCCATAGCATCACACGACAGAATCGCGAGCCGGGAGTAATCAGATGTCTGCCGTCACGGTTCCCTTCGATCTGAAGGCCAACCTCATCGTTCTTGACGTCCGAATCAACGGCACGCCGCGCCGCCTCGTGCTGGACACCGGCGCGTCGCAGACCATGCTTGATGCGGCCGCCGCGAACGACCTCCGCATCGAATCCGCCGAGCGTCGCACCGCTCGAGGCGCCGGTGGCGACATCGAGGTGTCGCTCGCGCCCCTCAAATCCGTCACGGTTGGCGAGGCCCGCGTCGAGAATCTCACCTGCATCGTCTCGGACGTCTCGGGAATCGCCGAAAAGCTGGGCGGTAAGATCGACGGCGTCCTCGGCTACGACTTCCTCTCGAAGTTCACGGTTACGATCGACTACGCCGCCCGCCGCCTCACGCTCGTCGCATACGACCGATCCCCAGCCGCCGAACCGCGAATCGATGGCCACGCATTCATTCACCCCGCCGCCGGACTGACCGTCACCCGCCCGGGCGCCGCGTGGAACTTCGTCACCAAAACCCGGCTCCCCCAGATCGTCCTTATCCTTCAGAATCGCGATGACACCGCTGCCTCCATCGAGTTCCAGGTGCAGGAAATTCACGGCCTGACGCTCGACCAGCTCTGGCCCGACGTGCAGGACAGTCTCCGCCTGCAGTTCGGCAATTACCGCGAACTCTCATGCGCCGCGCGAAAGCTCGACGGCCACAGTGCCCGCCAACTCGACTTCACCGGAGTACAGAACGACCAGAACGTGCGCATCCGCCTCGTCGCCTTCATGCACGACGGCCGCCTCTGGACAATCACCTGTACCGCCGCCCCGACAGCTTTCGCAGTGCTCGAGAAGGACTTCGACGAAACGCTCGACAATTGCCGGCTCGCGGCCCCGCCCTACTGACCGACGTCATTCGATCGAGACGTGCCCCCCCGCCGATAACTCAACACCTTGATTAACCCGCCGAAATTCGTGTACGTTAGGCGCGTCCATCATCCCCGGGGTTCGGCCATCCCCCCAAGGCTGACCCCACGATGGGCACGAGGGGGCGCTGTTGAGTGTGCCAGCGCCCCTTCACCTTTTTTACCGAGCGCAAAGACCGGCTGAGATGTGCGTCGACGACGAATCGCGCCGAATCCGACACCCGTGCGAAATCGAAGCAACGATTCCGTTGGCTCAGGCCGCGCGGCCGACTACGAGCACGGCCCGTTGATCAAACAATCCACGAACGGCGAGACGTCATCCGAGTGAATCTGCGAATCCCGCACTCCGCCGAGATCACCCGCGCAGCGCTCGCGAACGGTCCCGTCCGCGTTGACCAGCGCCCGCACGAACACGCTGATGTCATCGCCGTTTACAAACCCGTCATTGTTCATGTCAGCCTTCATGCATGTCACGCTGACTGTAAACCCACCCGCCAGCGTGCCCGCCTGAGAATCCGGGTTTGTCACGACGACGTCCCAGGCCCCGCCCTCGGCATTGGCCAGGTCGAGGTCGCACGTCAGTTTGCCCGAATTCACAAACACGACATTCGTGCCCGCGATATCCGGATAGCCGATCCGCGCCAGTTTCACCGTCGCTCCAGACTGGAAGTTCGCGCCAAGCAGGTCGGTCACGGCAACAACCGCATCCGTCTCGCCCGAGTTCGGCGTGATCGCATTCACGGCCGGCCCCGGCACTGCCGTACTTACCGCGCCGGAGACGATCAGTGCATAGCCCTGCGGCCCGGGCGTGTTAACCACCGTCGCGTTCACCGCGACCGTGTAATCCCCCACCGTTGGTGTGTTGAGCAGCACCTGCTCGGTGTTGTTAACGGTGTCAGCCGATCCGCCCGTCGCGGACTGCCCACTGGAAAAAACGTTGCCGAGATACGTCCCGCCCGGTGCATTCACGACCAGGTTCAGGTTGTTGATGTATGCCGGATTCGCATTGACCGCCGCCTCTTTTTCCGTCCAGACCAGCGTCACCTTCAGCGGCTCGCCGCTCGACGTTACGCTGAAGTTGTAATTCCCGCTCTGACCGGTTGTCAGGCCCGAGGCGTTTCGCTTGTCATCCAGCACGACCAGCTTCCGCGCATCGCCGGAGAAATAGAGCGCGCTTTCCAGCAGCACCCGTCCCCATCCCTCGCGCACGCTCGGAAATCCGGTGATTCCGGTCATGTCCGTGCCCGAATTGATCAGCGTCGCCTTGATCAGGGCACCCGTCGGCGTAAACCCGTCCGGTGCATTGGCCGCGCCGCTCGGATAGAACCCATCCATGTAATACTGCCGCACGAGCAGCCCACAGCCCGCCACAACGGGGCACGCCATCGACGTTCCCGTGTAGCCGCTGTTGGTGAATCCGCATGTCGTGCTCGCGTTCGCCGACCAGGTCGAGCAGCCCGGCGCCAGGAGTTCGGGCTTCCGTCGGCCGTCGGCCGTCGGCGAGAATCCGGCGCTGAAGCACTGGCTGTTTTGGCTCGGCGCATCGCTCGTGATCGCCACGCCGACGCAATTCTTTGCGTTCTCAGGCGTGTACACGGCATGATTCTGATTGGTGACGGCAAAGAGCACGAGATCGTCCTCGTTCGTGAAGCTGAACGCGTCGATGTCGCGGACCTGCGAGTTATAGGCAGTCGTCCCGTCGGTGCCCCAACTGTTGCTGTGGACGCGGGCGCCGGCGTTATGGTCCTGCGTAAATGTCGCCAGTGTGCCGATCGCGCCGATTTGGCTGTAGTTGCTGAACGCGATCTTCGCCATGTACGCCATGCCGCGATAGGTGTCGGCCCCGCCGGCCGGCACGGGATCGCCGACAAACGTCCCGGCGGTATGCGTGCCGTGCCCGTCCGATCCCGACGTCCCGAAGTAGGCCACGATCTTTCGATGCAGCGGCCCGATCGGGTTTCCGCCCGGATCGGAAAACGCGCAGTGCGTCGAACGCATGGGCCCGTCGATATGCCCGGCGACCTGCCCCTCGCCGTGAATTCCGTGGTCCCAGATCGTCGTCGAGTTTGTCACGTTTGTCTGCACAATCCACTTGTTTGTGTCGTTCCGCAGCTGGATCTCGACCGTCTCTTCGACCCACTGCACATCCGCGATGTCCGCGAGTTGTGGATAGTTCGCCGAGGGAACGGTGATTTCGAATGTTCCGCTGACTCCGTCCGGCCGCGCAGCAAGAATGATCGCACCCGGCACATTGCCCACTTGCGTCATCGCGCGATTGAAGTCGGCCCCCTCAAACAACACCACCGTCAAATTCAACTCGCCCTTCGCTGCGATCGCCTGACGTTCCGGCGTCTGCAGCGGCAGCTGCCCGATTTCCGGATCAAGCTTCCACGCCTTCTCAAACGCGCCGGACCAGCGCACGAAACCCAATCCTCCCAGCGCTGCCTTGGCACGGAATCCCGCGTCCAGCTTCACGATGTAAGCATTGGCCGGCAGGTAGGTACCGATGCTCACGCCCGCGCGTCGCAGAGCCGCGAGGCGCTCCGGCGTAAGCGCGCCATCGAGCTGGATCACGTGGTACCCTGTCGACGCCAGCGGCTCATCCGCCTTGCTCAATTCCGAAGTGGCCGCCGCCAGCGTGAACTTTCCGGCGCGCAGATGCAGCGCATCGGGCTCAAGCTCGCCCATCACCGGCTGCGCCGTCTGACCGAAACTTTGTACCGCGAAAAACCCCAAGATCCCGGCGATGACGCCGACAACGCGCACAATTCCCACGGACCGCTCCTCGACTTGTAGGGAAAATTCGGAGGCAGACGGGTTACTGACGGCTCGCCTCGTTCCCGACCTCCATTTTACCGCCCGCTAAACGCCGAACCAAACGGGATGATGCGGATTATTCCGAAAATCTCGCAGTTTGCGGACCGCCCCGACCTAGGAAGCTGCCATCGCTGTGTCCGAAACCCCATCCGCAGACCCCCGTCCACCTAGAACGTTCGTATACACACACCGGACATTGTCGACGTACCCTCGCACCCCGAAAACTTCATACGCCTGGCCGCGTGCAACTTCCACAATCTTCCGCCGCAACGTCTCGTCTTCGTGTAGCCGCAGGATCGCGCTTGCCAGCGCCCGCGGTGTATTCGTCCGGCAAAGCAACCCATTGCTCCGATCCGCGATCAACTCGGCAACGCTCCGCCGGGCGGCTCCGATCACTGGGACACCCGCTGCCATCGCCCACGCGATCGGCTCCCCCTCCGCTTCGTCATCCGGCGCAACGATCAGCATGTCCGCCGCGGTCAGCAGCTCCGACCATCGATACCGCTCACCCGGTAGCACCGGCACCATCGGCGTCAACGAGGCCCGCGCCAGACGCGCGAGCCGTTCCGCCTCGCTGCCGCCGTACGGCATCACGACCCGTATGCCGGCGAACAGCCGCTGCAGCATCGCACACGCCCACACCGTCTCGTACGAGCCGTCGCCGCGCCTCACCGGCCCCGCCAGCAGCACCACCGGCCCCGCCGGCCGCCCCAGCTCGCCGCGCACGTCGCGCTCGCGCGCCCGATTGATCAGCCCAAAATCGACCGCCCCGCGCACAACCGCCACGCACCCGGGATCGACGCCAAACTGTAACAGCCGCGCCCGCCCCACCTGCCCCGACCCAATCACCGCCGGCCGCACCGACATCTGCCGCAGCCACCGCGCGGCGCGCTCGGCGTCGCGCAGCGATATCCCCGACGCAACCACGTGCCGCCCTGCTGCCGCCGACGAGCACGCGGCCAGCGCCTCCAATCCCCACGCGTGAAGCAAGTCGACGCGGTGCTCGCGACAGATCGCGCGCAGCCGCGGTCCGCTCGACGATCCGATCCAAAGCCGTCGTTCGGCTCGCAGTATCTCTCGCCCCAGCAGGTCCCGCGCGCGCAGCGCCAGTCGCCCATCCGTTGCCGCCACGCGCTGCGAATACTCCTCCGCCGGCAAGCGATCGAGCAGCATCCGCAGCGACTGCAACCGGAACTCATCCGCTCCGGCGTCGACCACGTGCAGCAGCGAGATCACTCACGTTCCTTGTGATCGTAGAACAGCTTGGCGACGTCCGACCCCATCTTCTCCGCCAGCTCCTTCGCAACATCCGTCGCGGTCTCGTCCCCGTCCGACGGCCGCGACTTCGTCTCCACCGCCACCGCCTCTCCGCCCTCCTGGTCGGGCCACAGCCGCACGTCGCGCTTCCGCTCCGTCGAATACACCGACACCCGGACCGCGAATCGCCCCTGGAAGATCGGCACGCTCGGATCGCGCTTCAGCCGGAAATCGGTCACGTCGAGAAACAGCACCTGGTCTGCCCCCAGCTTCTCGCCAATCGCCCGCCGCGACATCTTCTTCATGTCGTTGTAATCCGGGTCGCTTTGTCGCAACCGGTCCCACTGGTCGAACGGCACGACCTTCGTCTTCACGCCCGCCGCTCGCAGGTCCTCCTCGAATTTCTGCTGAAACGTGCGGTACACGCTCGGGATGACGATCATCCCCTGTGGATCATCGAGGACGACCGCCAGCTTCCCCTCGCCCAGCTTGTACTTCGCGTCGACCATGTCGCCGCCAGTGATGTGATACCACGTGATCGCCAGCTGCTGGCATCCAGTCAGCATCAGGCCGAGCAACCCCAGCGCCAGACAGCTCCGCCGTCGCGCCATCAATACGCCTCCTCATGCTCGAAGAACTTCTGCGACACCTTCTCGCCGAACGAACGCAGCGCCCCGTTGATGACGTCCAGGTCTGTCGCGTTCAACGTGTCCGTCCGCCCGTCCTGCGGATACGTCGCCGCCACTTCGGTCGTGTACACCGGTCGCTCCCCGCCCGGATGCTCCACGTCGTAGACCGAAATCGTCGCCCGCACGCGCCCCTTCCGGACTTCGCGAGCATCCCGCGCCCGCGCGGTGTACTCGACCAGATCGATCCGAATCACGTAGTCCGCCTTGAACTTTTTCCCAAGTTCAACGTTTGTCAAACCTTCCCAGTCCGAGCCGCTCTGCTCCTGGTATTCCGTGATCTCCCGCACGCTCGCGAACTTCGCCTTCTTGATGTCGCGCTGCATGT
>CAZONT010000163.1:0-7795 GCA_964581285.1 uncultured Planctomycetaceae bacterium
CTTGGTGGGCGGCAAACTTCACCACCATCGGGCACTTCATGGGCAAACAATACACTAGCCCCCACTTTGCGGCAAGAAAAAAATGCGCTGTTTTTGGATGCGCGCGCAAATTAACAGCTGGGCCCCGCTCCGAACGCTCGCGGCTTCAAGAGCTTGGAAACACCGATCGCAGCGCAACCATTTTTTCAACGGCTCCAAGTGCTGAGCACGGCCTCGTAGAAGCCCGATAACTGCTCAACCACCATCCCCACCGTAAACTCGCGACGAATTCGCTCGAATGCGGCGTCGGCCATCGCGGTACGGGCGGGCTTGTCCCGCAAGACGCGTTCGATCGTTGCCGCAAGCGTGGCCGGATCGTCTCCCGGCGCCAGCAGGCCCGTGCGCCCGGGATCGATCAGTTCGCGGCAGGCGGGGATGTCGCTGGCGACGACGCAGCAGCGGGCGGCCATCGCTTCTAAGGCGACATTCGGCATCCCTTCTGTCAGTGACGTGAGCACCAGCGCGTCGGCCGATCGCAGCCAGCCCGAGAGATTCGACGTCCAACCGATGAATCGCGCGGCGGACGACCACGAGCGATTCCGGGCGAGCGATTCCCAGTGGCTGCGCTCGGCGCCGTCGCCTGCGATCACTAGCGAGAACTCGCTCGACGCGCTCACGCGATCGAGGGCATCAAAGAGCAATTGGATTCGCTTCACGCGATCCATGCGCCCGGCCCAGATGAGCAGAGGGCAGTCAGCGCGAATTTGCTGGGCGCCGCGGTCGATCGGCTGTGCGGCCTCGATGCTGTCGACGTCGACGGCGTTGGGGATCACCACGACGCGCGAGGGATGGAAGCCCAGGTCTTCGCAGAGGTGGTGAGCAACCGCATGGGAGTTCGCAACGTGCCAGTCGGACAGATTGCGGGACAGCATCTCGCCGAGTCGATGCGAGCGCCGCTCGACCTCAATCGTCGCACTGCCGGTCACGATGGGACGCGGACGGTCAAGACGCCCGACGAGACGTGCCGCTACATTTGCGTGGAAGAGTGTCGAGTGGACCAGGTCCGGATTGATGCGTCCTATTTGCTTCGCGAGGTGATGGACCGCGGTCAGATCCCACTTGTGCCGAGCGTTGCAGGCAAACGTAGCGACGCGATTCTGCTCTAGAAGAGCGGTGAGCGGGCCGGGCGGTGCGAGGCAACCGACCACCGGCTCAAAGCCAAAGCGTCCGAGCACGCGTGCCATGCGAACGACTCGCAACGGCGTTCCGCCCGGCTGCAGGTCGGTGACGAGAAGCAGCACTCGCCGCATGTGACACGAGGATCGTTCGTGATGGGCCGTCAGGCGGTCGCGACGGACAATTCGCGCCGCCGGCCGCGGCCGACCCAGGCCCGATGCGCGGCCGCGAACAGACAGGCGGCCAGCAATCCGGCCAAGATCGGCAGTCGCGATTGCGAGCCGGCGTTCCAGCCCGTGAGCGTTGACGCGGCCGCGTGAAACTCAACGGCGGCGGGCGTCACCGGTGTCGATGGAGACTGGCCGTGCTCGAGCTTTTCGTCGATCTGCTCGATCTCGCCTTTCAACTTGGCAACGTTGACGTGCTGCGCCGTCAGCTCTTCGCGGCGCTTGGCTGCGCGGTCAGCAGCCCGATGCAGCAACGCGACTTCGTCTTCGGAGGACTTGAACTCGCGTAACAGGCCGTCGCGCGCTGCCTGTGCCTTGACATATTCGGACTGCAGGGCGGCGAGCTTCTTCTGCTGTTCACTGCCCAGGAAGCGGCGGTTCTCCTGACGGAGAACCTGTTCGATGGCCGAGCGGCGGCGGTCGGCGCGGCGACCGAGGTCCGTGACCGCTTCGGATAGGGCGTGAATCTTGTAGTTTTCGCGCGGCAGAATTTGAGCCGCGGAGGCCATGACCTGCTTGCCCATCTCGACGGCTGCGCGGCGGCGCTTCTCAATCTCGCCGCGGACGGATTCGCGCTTTGCGGCGTCGACTCCGACGGATCCGAGACCAGCGATGCGCTGATCGAGTTGCTGGACGAGCTCGCCCAGATCTTTCTGCGTAGCGCCGAACCAGACGCCGGCCTTTTCGGTGGCAACGACGAGAACGGCTGGATCGTCGCCTTCCTTCCAGTTCTTCGCGCTCGTGACAATTTCGTCCCACTGCCGGGCTGCGGCATCGCGGCGGAGAGAGATCGAAGTGACGACTTCGTCGATGCCGACCAGCGCGCGCAACAAACCGCTGTCGGCCAGATTCTGCTGCTGGAGCGCCGCCGTCTTCTTCAGCTCCCGCAATGCCGTGTCGAAGCTTGCGAAGTCATCCTGCGTGTCATTTGCGATCCGCAGGAGCTCGCCGTAGAGGCCGCGACCCTTGCTCTGCTGTTCGCGAGTTGCCTCGCTGTAGGGCGGATCGGCTGCGAGGGCCGCAGCTAACTCGGCTTGCGGCGCCGCCGAGTCGGAAGAATTGCCCGACTGCGCGGCCGAGAGCGCGCCAGCGGCCTTCGCTTCGGCTGATTCGGCCGTGTCCAGGGCGGCGCGGCGATCGGCGAGGAGCTTCTCGGCCGCAGCCAGCTTCCTGGCCGAATCGTCGATTGACACGGCGTGCGACAGGCCGTCGAGGACGAGCTGGGCCTGCTTGAGCTCTTTTTCCTTTCCGGCGCGGAGCGTATTGAGCTTCTGTTCGTCGATCTCGACCGGCAAGACGCTTGCGGCCGGGGCTGAAGAAAGATCGGCGGCGATCGCGCTGCCGAAGGCGTCAACCAGCGACGCGTCGTCGGCGTCGATGCGGACGTCATTCGAGCCCGCTTCGGAATGAATCGCGAGCCGCTTTGCAGACAGCATCGCAGCCCAGTCGGTCGAAGTGAGCGACGACAGGCGAGACACGTAGGCAGCATCATTGAGGCGGCCGAGCAATTCATCACGGGCAGAACTCGAAGCGAGTTGGAGGCGTCCCGACACACGAGTCGGCTTGTCGGCCGGCGTGGCCCACTTGCGCATGCCGCCGAAGACGACCAAGCCGATCAATGCGGCGTAGGCGAGCGAGGCAGACCAGGTTCGCCATCGGCCGGCACGCGCCGGTTGGGCGGTTTCGGCTGGGCTCGGTTCTTCGATTGCGGCGGGTTCCGGCGCGGCGGCAAATCGCTCGATTCCGGCGCCCTCCAATTCGGCGAGCGCGACGTTGTCAATCGGTTCGTCGGCCGGCTCGGGCGGCGCTTCATCTGCGATTACAGGGATCGCCTCGGTCAGAGGAATGACATCGCCCATGTCGTCATTCGGCGGTTGGACTGGCGCGGAAATGTCGGTCCAGCCACCGCCCGGCGCGGGCCGTAGTTGCACCACGGGAATCGCCGGAGCCGCGTCGACCGTGGGAGGCGGCGACACGGCGAGGACGACAGGTTCCGAGGCGACCGGCTCGATCGGAGCCATACCGAACGTCGAAAACTCGGGGGCGGCAGCGACAGCGCGTTCAGCGTCGGCCTTGAGCTTTCGGGCCTGGTCGACCCAGTCCTCCGCTTCGCGGCGGCGAGATTCGAGATCGCGATCGACGGCGGCGCGCCGCTCGGCGGCCTGGCGCTCCCATTCCTCGCGTCGGCGATTCAACTCGGCATCGAATTCGCGGACGCGTTCGGCAACGAGTCGCTCGGACTCCGCCGCGGCTCTGTGCTGGGCCTGCGATTCGATCTTTGCACGGACCTCGGCTTCCACGTTTTCGCGAAGCTGAGCGTATCCGCGCTCAAGCTCGGCTCGGCGAGCATTGATTTCGCTGGTGAGACCGGCCGACAGCTCGGACTGGCGGGCCCGGGCGGTGAGCAACTCCTCATCAACCTTCGTCCGCAGCGCTGCGGTCGCGGCACGCTCGTTTTGCAATTCGCGCACCAGCTCGGCGCGATGGCGTTCGGATTCCTCGCGCTGCATCGTCGCGGACGACGCCCGAGCGTCGAGTTCGCGGCTGCGCTCCTGGAGGTGCCGCTCGATCTGGGCGAGCTGTTCGGTTCGCGCACGCAGGGCTTGCTCGTGAGCGACGAGCGAGTCTTCCTGGCGGCGGAGCTCCAGCCGCTCGGCGTCGAGTTGGCCGGCGACGATTTTGAGTTTGTGGGCTTCAGCGTCCGTGCCGCCCTTATTTGCGAGCAGCTCGGATCGTTCAAATTGCAGCCGATCGAGTTCGGCCTCCATCCGGGCCTGTAGAGCGGCCGACTGACGGGACTGCTCGGCCGCGGCGAGTTCGCGCTCGGCCAGTTCGCGCTGGCGCGTTTCGAGCTGCGCAAGGCCGGCCGCGTAGGTGACGCGGGTCTGCTCGACCGCACGCCGCTCGGCGTCGAGCTTGGCCGCGGCCGCGTCGTGGGCCTGCTGCTTTTCGGTCAGTTCGAATCTGACGCGATCGGATTCGGCCTGATCGCGTCGGAGAACTTCGCTGCGTTCATCGAGATCACGCTTGGCGGCGTCGAGTTCGGCCGTGCGGAAGGCGACGATCTGGTTATCCGATTGGAGTGCGCTCTGGCGGCGCTCGAGTTCCTCGTGGCGGGCCTGAAGCTCGGTCTCGCGCTGTGTCGTTGAGTCGTCCTTGCGTTCGAGGGCCGCTGCGCGGGCGTCGAGGTCGGCCACGCGGGCTTCGACGGCGGAGCGCATCTCGTCGAGTTCGCGACGGGTCTGATCGATCTGCGCGCCGGTCTGCTTGACTTCGTTTTGCGATCGCTGCAGCGCTTCCTGGTCGCTCGCGAGGGTCGTGGCCCGCAGGTCCAAATCGTTGCGCTGGCGGGCCAGCTCGGCGAGGTCGCCGGTCAGGGCCTCCTGCGCTTCGGCAAGCTGGGTGACGTTGCTTCGAAGCTCTTCGCGGTCGGCGTCGAGCTGCTGTCGCTCGGTACGCTGTGCGGCCTCGCGTTTTTCGAGGGACTCGGTGCGTCGCCGCGTCTCCGATTCCCGTGCGTCACACTCAGAGGAGCGCTTATTGACCGTCTCACGGAGCATCCGGGCTTCAAGCAGGGCCTTTTCGGCAGCGGCGCGCTCGGCGGCAAACTCTTCGCGGGCCTGAGCAACCGCGCCTTCGCGGTTGGTGATGATCGATTCGCGGGCATCGAGTTCTTCGTTGCGTCGGTCGAGACGCTGGCGGATCGCGCTGAGTTCGCTCTCACGCACGGTGAGCTGGGACGTCCGCGACGCAATGCCGGCTTCGATCGAGGCGACGGCCTCTTCGCGCTTCTTCGCCTCGGCAATCCGCTGATTGGCGTCAGCGAGCTGTTCTTCCTGCTTGGCGACACGCGCCGCCCATGATTCCAGTTCGGCGGCGCGAGCGGTCGCGTTGGCATCGCGCTGGTCGAGGGCCTCTTTGAACTGTTCGAGGTGCCGCTCGCGATCCTGAACGTCGGACTTTGCGGCTTCGAGCTTCGCCATGGCCGGGCCGATGCTCTCGCGCTGCCGGTTGAGCTCGACCCGCAGGCGTTCGATCTGCTCGCGCTGCGAGGTCGCGTCGCGCTGAGCAGTTTCGGCTTCGCGGCGCTGGGTCTCGAGCCGCAGGCCTTCCTTGTCGACCCGGACCTGCCACTCGCGAAGGCGCGCATCGCGGTCCTGCAGAGCGGATTCGAAAGTGTTCAGCGTGGCTTCGCGCTGGACCAGCTCGGCCGAGGCCTGCGACAGCTTGTCCTCGCGATCACGGAGTCCGCCGGAGCGTTCCTCGAACTCATCCATTCGGCGCTGCAGTGCGGCGGCGCGCTCTTCGAGTTGGCGCGAGCGATCGTCGATGTCGCGGGTGCGCTCCGCGTGGGCTTCCTCCACTTCGCGGGAGAGGCGCTGGCGAGCCGAGTCGAGCTTGGCCGAGAGTTCTTCCAGCTCGGCCTGGCGTTTGCGCTGCTGTTCGCGCTGCTCGTCCAGCTCACGGCGGTGGGTCTGGGCGTATTCGTCGAGTTTTTGCTGCTCGCCGCGGATGCGCTCGCGGAGGGCTGTGGTTCGCGTGGCGATTGTCTGCTCGCGCGACTCGAGTTCGGCGGCGCGCTTCTCGATGGCGGAGGCCTTGGCCGCCAGATCCTTGGCCTGGGCTTCCAGGTCGGCGTGGCGTGTCCGCGATTCCTCGGACGACTTGGCACGGATTGCGTCGCGCTCGCGACGGGCGGTCTCCAGCGTCGCCATCAGTTCGTTAATCGTCGTACGGTCGCGCAGGGACTGCTTGCGGAGGGTCTCGATCTCGCCCGCCACCTTCGCGAGCTCGTCGCGGGCCGACTCGACTTCGGTCTCCAATTCGGCCTGGCGAGAGCCGACGCGGACGGCGGACTCCGTTTCGGCGGCCAACTCGGCGCGGCGCTGTGAGAGCAAGGCGACCTCGTTGGCGAGGGCGGAGCGCTGAGCCGTGAGCTCGGCCTGTTCCTGGCGCTGTCGATTGCGGACGGTGGAAATGTCACGGTGCTGGGCTTCGAGTTCAGCGCGGAGGCGGAGCAGCTCGGTGCGCTCGGCGTCCAGCTCGGTGCGAGTGGACTGGGCGCGGCGGCCTTCGTCTTCCAGTTCGCGAACGCGGCGTTCGAGTTCGACGCGGACCGAATCGGCCTGGCTGCGGGTCATTGAGGCCTGGCGTTTGTGCGAATCGAGTTCGGCGCGGAGATTTTCGAGCGTCGCGCGTTCGGCCGCAATGACGGCGCGTTCGGCCTCGAGGGCACGCCGCTCGGCTTCGTAGTCGTGGTCGGTGGCAGGGAAGCCGCCGCCGCGGGCCGTGGTCATGACCTCGCTCAGGGCTTCGGCGGAGAGCAGCGCGGGACGATTATTCGCCGTGCGTTCGCGCTCGAGCGATTGCTTGGCCTCGGCGACCTGGGTGCGCGCGGCGCTGATGTCCCGGATGTCGCGCGAGAGCTCGACGTCGAGACTCATTTCGTCGGGCTCGGTGAGGGTCTGAGGCCAGGTCGAATCGAGGGCGTGGGAGAGCGAGAGACCCGCGGTGGCCGAGTCGTTGGCCGGGGCGGGCGGGAGGTTGCCCGAGCGAACGATGTCATGCGCGGCGGGCACTCCGCCACCGTCGTCGCGGTCTGACGCATCGGCCGTGCCCGGCAGCGCGCGGGCATCGGCGTCGAAGCGAACGTCGTGCGGTCCGATGACGAGCACATCGCCGGCGCGGAGAACTTCGACGGGTGAATGACGGCCGTTGACGGTCAGGCCGACGCCGCCGCCGACGTCGCGGGCGAGGACGCCCTCGTCGGTCCAGGCGATGACGCACTGGACGGCGGCGACGGACTTGTCGCGGATGACGAGATCGGCGCCGAGATCGGAGCCGATGACGAGGAGCGGATCGGCGCAGTTAATGCGGCCGACCGGCGGCGAGCCGGTCAGCGAGAATCGCGGCGGGCCGGCGCGCATGAGCGGCTCGGATACGATATTTTCAATCCTGAATCTGAAGTTTCCAACCGTCAGCTCATCACCGTCGCTCAAGCGCTGACAGCGGACCGGGCGGCCGTTGATCAGGGTGCCGCGCGGGGCGCCCAGGTCGCACGCGAAGCACTGTCCACGCGAGAAAACCAGGGCCGAGTGGACCGGGGCCACGCTTTCGGAGCCGAGAATCAGGTCGCAGTGGCGGGATCGGCCGACGACGATCAGCGGGCCGCAAAAAGTGCGCACCGGCTGCCGCGCGTTGCGATAAAGCGCCACGAGCGAAACGGAATGCCGACGCGATGGCGTCGTTTCTGGCATTACTGACATTGATACCCTCACACCGTTCGGTACGCCCGGGTGTTATCAGCGATCTAACTGGTGATCGCGTTCCGATAATGTATCGACTATTCGGGCCACTGTGGCATCAGGAATCGTCCATCCCAATGCCCCCAGATGCTCACGTACCTGTGAAGA
>CAZONT010000164.1:0-7452 GCA_964581285.1 uncultured Planctomycetaceae bacterium
GGATTCCTCCGCTTCCGCATGCGGCCCTGGCTCCGCCGCATGATCACCCGCTCTGTTGCCATCATCCCCGCCGTGATCGTCATCGCCTGGACGGGCGAAAAGGGCACCTACAGTCTGCTCATCCTCAGTCAGGTCGTCCTGAGCATGCAGCTTCCCTTCGCCGTCGTTCCGCTGATCAAGTTCACCAGCAGCCGCCGAAAAATGGGCCCGTTCGTCAGCCCGCTTTGGGCAAAGCTGGTCGCCTGGGTCGTCGCCGCGATCATCATTTCGCTGAACGCAAAGCTTGTTTACGAGAAGATCGGCGGCTGGGCCGACGACGCCGGACCCTACCGGCTGCTCGTGCTCTTTACGTCGATCCCGTTCGCCCTCGGTCTCGGCGGCTTGCTGCTCTATCTCGTCTTTCGTCCCGACCGCGAGCACAAGGCCCCGCCGAGTGTCTCGGTCGACGATATCGCCGCCTCCGCATCGTCCGCTCCGAAGAAGTACCATCGAATCGGCGTCGCCCTCGAAGCGGCCGATTCCGACCGCACCATGCTCGCCGAAGCCGTCGCCCTCGCTCGCGCCCACAATGCCGAACTCGTCCTCATGCACGTCGTCGAGGGCGTCGGCGGCCAGTGGTACGGCGCACAGGCAGCCGACGCCGAGCGCCGCGGCGACGAGGAATACCTCATCAAGCTCGCCGAGCGCCTCCGCACCGATCCATCAGCCGGACTTAACGCGGGCGTTCGCGGCGTCCTCGAATTCGGCGACATTGCCCGCGGACTCATCCGCCTCGCCCAGAAAGAAAGGGTCGACATCATGGTCGTCGGCGGCCACGGCCACCGCGGAATCGCCGACCTGCTCCGCGGCCAGACCATCGACGGCGTCCGTCACGGCCTGACCATCCCCATCCTCGCCATCCGCGCCCCGGACTCTCAAACGGCGCGGGGCGCAAACCAGTGATAGAGCATGAAATAGACGATCACTCCGGTGACGGACACATACAGCCAGATCGGCAGCGTCCACCGCGCAATCCGCTTATGCTTTTCCAGCCGCCCGCGTAGCCCGCGAACGACCGTAATCGCCGCCAGCGGCAGCGTCACCGCCGCGAGAATCGTGTGCGTGATCAGAATGGTGAAGTAGACCGGCCGGACGATTCCCTGCCCTTGAAACTTTGTCGGTCCCAGCCCGGTCACCCGCGTGCGATGGTAGTGGTACGTGATGTACGAGGCGAGAAACAACACCGCGCACGCGCAGGCGGTGAGCATCAGCGTCTTGTGCAACGTGATCCGCCGGGCTCTGATCGCAAAGTACCCCGCCGTAATCAGCAATCCGCTGGTGGCATTGAGCGTCGCATTCAGGTGCGGCAAATCGTTGATCGTCACAGGGGCGAGTCCTTCTCGGTCAGAAGCTGCTGGATCGCGTCTTTCAGTCGCTGGTACGCGGCCGGGTCATCCCCGTCGAATGCCCCGCGAATCCGCCCCTGGGAATCGACCAGCATGAAATACGTGGAATGCAGGATGGGCGTCGTGTCCGTCGCGGACTCGACGCTGAGCTTGAACCCCTTCGTTGCCAGTTCGTGAATTGCCTTCTCATCGCCCGTGATGAAGTGCCACAGCCCCGGCTTCGCCCCGTAGGTCTTCCCATACGCGGTCAGGATTCGCGGCGTATCCCGCTCGGGATCAACCGAAAACGAAACGAGTCCGACATTGGGCGCCGAAGCCACGAAGTTCTGCAACTCCGCCATCCGCTTCGACATCCGCGGACACGGCCCGGCACACTGCGTGAAGATGAAATCGGCCACCCAGATCCGCCCGCGGAGATCGGCGTTGCCGATTGGCTTGCCCTGCTCGTCAATGAGTTTGAAGTCGGGAACGACCCCGATGACTGGCAGCGGCTCCTGATGCTTCGAACAACCGCAGACGGTCGCCAACACCGCGACAAAAGAGGCCAAGAAGCAGGTTCGGATGCTCATGCCACGGCCTCATATCGCGCGGCCGAACGAGCCGACAATGCGAACAACACGAATCCAAACCCGGCAACGATCATGAGACAAACACCCGCGCCCGGCAGGCCATCCACCGGCCTCGCACCGCCCGGGCTCAAACACTCCCGCACAGCAGCAACGCCGTATGTCACCGGGTTCATCCGCATCACGGCACGCATCCAGACCGGCGCCCCGCTCGGCGGAAATACCGCCCCCGAGAGCATCCACATCGGCAGCAGAACGAGATTCATGATGGCGTGAAATCCCTGCGTGGAACTCATTCGCCATGCAACAAAGAACCCCAGGCACGTAAGAGAAAACGCCAGCACCGCCATCGCGCCGACCGTCTGCAACGCGCCGGCGGCGCCAAGCCGAAACCCGACCCACGGCGCGGCCGCCAACAGTAGAACGCCCTGCAACATGGCGAGCGTGGTTCCTCCGAGCACATTCCCGAGTACCAGCGCCGCCCGCGGAATCGGCGCAACCAGCACCCCCTGCAGGAACCCCGCCGCCCGGTCCTCAATGACCGAGATCGTCGAGAAGATGGCCGAAAAAAGCAGAATCATCACCAGTGTGCCGGGAAAGAAGTATTGCAGGTAGCCGTGGCTCTCCGGCTCGCCCGCCGCCCGAAACGACCGGCCAAGCCCCGACCCGAGCAGAACCCAGAACACAATCGGTGTCGCCAGCGCGCCGACGATCCGGCTGCGCTGTCGCAAGAAGCGAACGATCTCCCGTTGCCACAGCGTCAACACCGCGAGCCACATCAGTTCGTCGCCTCCAGCCGCCGCCCCGTGCGGTCGATGAAGACGTCTTCGAGTGTCGGCTTCGCAAGCGTGATCGAATCGATCTCCGCTCCGAGCGCTTCAACGATGCGGGCGATCAATTCATGCCCCCGCTCGGTCTCAACTCGCACCGCCCCGTCAACCTGCTGTGGCTCGACGCCGAACCGCTCGCGAATCCGCGAAGCCAACGACGCAAGATCCGCACCATGAACGATGACACAATCGCCCGCGATCCGCCCCTTTAGCTCGCCCGGCGTGCCGCTTTCAATCACCCGCCCCCCGTCCAGAATGACAAGCCGGTCGCAGTGATCGGCTTCGTCCAGAATATGCGTCGTCAGCAGGATCGTGATCGCGTCTTCGCTCCGAAGCCGGGCCAGCTCCTCGCGCAACGTGATACGCGCCGCCGGATCGAGCCCGGTGCTCGGCTCATCGAGCAAAAGCACGCGCGGTCGATGCAGGAGTCCCTTCGCCAGTTCCACGCGCCGCTGCTGTCCGCCAGACAACGTCCCCGCCATATCCGACATGCGATCGCGAAGCGACAGTCGCGCGAGCAGTTCATCGATTCGCCGCCGCAATTCAACTCCGCGAAGTCCGTACAGATGGCCCTGGTGTCGCAGGTTTTCTCCGACGGTCAGCCGCTTATCCAGACTAGGAGACTGAAAGACGACGCCGATTTGCCGCCGCACATCCTCCGGCCGCCCCCCGACGTCGCAGTCAAGTATCTTCGCGATACCCGACTGCGGCCGCATCAGCGTCGACAAGATGCGAAACAGTGTGCTCTTGCCGCTGCCATTCGGGCCGAGCAGCCCGCAGCACTGCCCCGGCTCGACATCGAAGCTCACGCCCTGCAGAGCGATCCGCTGGCCGTAGGCGTAACTGAGTTCTCGGATGGAGATGGCGGCCACAATCGACGGGTCCTGTTTCGCGAGCTAGCGGTCGACGATCCACAGACCAAGCAGCAGCGGTAGATATGCGATCGATACCAGCATCAGCTGGCGTGCGGTCGCATGTGTCCTGGACCGCGCAAAGCCCACTGCGAATGCCGTGAACGCCAGGCCCAGCACCACTGCGCCCGCCAGGTACCACAATCCGGTCAGCCCGAGCCACCACGGCGCAATGCTGATTGGAATCAAGGCCGTGCAGAGTAAGACGGCCTGCCGTCCGGTCCGGCGGCCCTCGACGTCAATGACCGGCAACATTGGGAATCCGGCCCGTCGGTAATCCTCGCGGTAGATCCAGGCGATCGCCCAGAAATGCGGGATCTGCCACACCAACAGAATGCCGAAAAGCGCGATTGCCCCAGGATCGATCGCGTTGCGGGCCGAAACCCAGCCGATCACCGGAGGCAGCGCCCCTGGAATCGCACCCACGACTGTGCACCACGGCGTCAGTCGCTTGAGCGGCGTGTAGATCAACACGTAGCTAAGCAGCGTAATCAGCGCCACCAGGCCGGCCAGCGGATTCGTGAGCAAACTCAGATACACCACGCTCATGATCGACGCCGCAAGCCCGATCCAGAGCGCATCGACCGCCGGAACACGGCCGGAAGGAATCGGACGGCCGGATGTGCGAGTCATCAGCGCGTCGCGATCGCGCTCGATGAATTGGTTGAGGATGTTGGCCCCGGCGGCGGCCATGGCCGTTCCGAGCACCGTGTGCAAAAGTCGGACAAAATCGACCGCACCCGACGACGCCGCCATATAGCCGACGATCGTGGTAATCAACACCAGCGCGCCGATGCGCGGCTTGGTGAGTTCGATGTAGTCCGCCACCCGCGGCCGCGCCATGACGATCGCGTCCCCGCCGGCCTGCGGCGCCGTGCTGATCGCCGGGATATCACACGCCGTCTTCATCTCAGGCCACCACCGCCGCGGGCGACATCGCCGAAATCTCTTCCGCCTTGCCCGCCGGGAACAGCCGCCGCGAGCGAAGCGCCAGCAACACGCATTCGCCAAGGACCGCCGCACCGCACGCGACGTGCAGTGTCGCCAGAATCGGCGATCGAACGCTCCAGACCACCGCCGCCCCAAGCATCGCCTGAATTGCCGTCAGCGTCAGCATCCAAATCGCCGGCGTTGCCAGCTTCGGCTCGCGCCCGAATCGCGATAACGTCATCGCCGCGGTCGCAACGATGGTCAGACACAGCGCGATGGCGCCGACGCGATGAAGCAGATGAAACACGATCTGCTCCCGCGTCACGGGCGGCAATCCGTACTCACTGAGACGCACGGCGTTGTATTGCTCAATCGAAGGCCCATCCAGCGCCGGCCACCATTGTTCGTACGCCCTCGGAAAGTCAGGTACCGCCAGCCCCGCCTCGGTGTGTCGCATCATCGCGCCGAACAGAAGCTGCACGAATACGACGGCGATGCACGCCACTGCAAGTCGTCGAACATCCCGACCACCGGCAGTCGGCGCCGCCGTCCCGACGGCAGAAACCCAGAACTGCGAAGTGAACACCGCAATGCCGATGACGATGCAGAAAAATAACTGCGCCAACATCCCATGCGCAACCGAAATCGGCGCGGGGAGTTTGTACTTCACGGTCATTCCGCCGAGCACGCCCTGAATAATCACCGCCACCAGCGCCGCCGTGCCTAGCCAGCAAAGCCAACGTCGTCGCTCGCTTCGCCAGAGCCAGACAGTCAGGCCGATCGTCAAGCATCCCACGCTCGTGGCGATCAGCCGATGGCTGTGCTCAATCAGCTCCAGCGGTGTGAGCTTCGAGAGGGGATAGGTGATCATGTTCTGGCCTTTTGTCGTCGGCCAATCCGGAATTGAAAGCCCTGCCTCGTGGCTCTTCACGTTGCCGCCGGCAGCAATGAGGAGCAGTGTGGCCCCGACTAGCAGGCAGGCGTATCCGTGCAACCACGGCTGGTAGGCTGGGCGTTGCGAGGCGTCTCGCATGATGCGCATCTTTCCGCAGTGGCGGACGCTGCCGCCTCAGTTATCGATGGGGGTCGCCCGCAGGCGCCGCGCTCGGACAAACCAGAATCCGGCGATCGAAGCAATTCCCGTCAACACGAACGCAACGACGGCGATCATCAGCAAGACCGACTTGTTGGACGCCTCGACCCAGGGCGAATCGCTGTCGCCGGCCGTGCACACGGCACAGGCCATCGCCTCCGCCGCAGCGCCAAACGCCGCCAGCAATAAGGCCGTCCCGCGAATAACCAGTCGCCGCCTCACAGGTAGCTCACCCCTCGCAGCTTTCGCAGAAACCAGCGTGAATAAACCAGCATGACCGCCCCGCAGCCAAATGCGGCGATGCCCATCGCCAGCGTCCCGACACTACCGTTGAGCGAGTACTGTCGCACCGCCCACCCGCCGAAGAGCATCGCCAGCAGGATGGACGCGGCAATGAAGACGAGATGGAACGCCTTAAGGGACATGGTGAACCAGCCAGCTTCTCACTTCGGCCTCGGTCATCGCGGGCAGACACAGCACCAGGACGAAGAAAGCTGCCGCGAGAAGCAGCATGAGATAGATAACCTTCTTCTCCGAGATCAGATGCATGAAGTATAGCGCGACGAGCGACGCCTTCACGGTCGCGACCATCACCGCGAGTACGATTGCTTGGGGCGTCGGCAGGTGAATGTAGGAAATGAGGACCGTCACGATCGTCAGCAGCGCCAGCGCGGCGAAAACGACCATGTACGTTCGTACGTGCTTCTGAATGTCGGCAGCCGAATCGCCGCTCATGCAACGCTCCTAGATGAGATAGAGACACGGAAACAGGAAGATCCACACCAGATCGACGAAGTGCCAGTACAGCCCGGTGTTCTCGATGCGATTCGTATAAAACTCGCGATCTTTATGCCATAGCTTTGCGCCCGGCCCCATCAGGTAGCCGATCACGATGATTCCGCCGATGACGTGCAGGCCGTGCAGCCCCGTGAGCGTGAAGTAGATCGCGAAGAAATTGCTGTGCCACGGGCCGTAGTTGCTGAGCCGCTCAAATTCGCTGGTCTTGATCGTCAACGCTTCGTGATGGGTGTCCTTTGCCTTCGGCTCGGGGTCCGGAACGAACTTAATGAACTCAGCCGTCTGCTCCTCGAGATGCCCGGTGATGCTCTTCTTCTCGACGCCCGCGACCATCATCGGCGCCTTGAGCCACACCTCGTAATGATGAAACTTGGACTTGTACTCGAAGTACTTGACGACAAGGAAGGTGCACGCCAGCAGAAACGTCACGGCGAGGTACTTGCGCGCCTTGGATAGATCACCCAACTTCAGCGACGCCCACGCCATGACCATCGACACGCTCGATGTGATCAGCACCATCGTGTTAAGTGTGGCGAGTGGCACGTTGAGCAGCGTGTAACCATGCGGCCAGTGCTCCGCCCCATGCCGCAGCAGCACATAGCTTGAAAACAGCGCACCGAACAACATCACTTCCGAAGCCAGGAACAGCCAGATCGCAAACTTGCCGTTCGCGATGCCGGTCACCGGGTGCGGATGGACCTGATGGGGAATGGCGACTTCCATGTTGAGTTACGCCTCCACGGTTGCAAATTGCGGGAGGAAGTCGTCCTTCCGGCCCGACGGGCTGTACACATAGGGGTCCCGATAGACGACCGGAACCGTCGCAAAGTTGCCGTGCGGCGGCGGAGACGGCGCCGCCCATTCGAGCGTCGTCGATTCCCACGGATTCTCGCTGACCTTCTTCCCGGCCCAGATGCTCGAGAAGAAATTGAAGATGAA
>CAZONT010000165.1:0-7388 GCA_964581285.1 uncultured Planctomycetaceae bacterium
GGCGATGGTTCCTTCCCGGCAGCGTCGGCGTCGCGGCTCATCGGTTCATTTTACGAGCGGTGTGCGCCGGAATCCATTGGTGAATGGCGGGGGGGCGGCTTGGGCGGGGAATCGGAGCGCTATACGTTCAAGAATAATGCCCGGTACAAGGCGAATACCCCCACTAGCGAGTCCGCTCACCCGAGGGATGCATATGCCTGCGCCCATTTTTTCGCCCGGCCCGGCGGCACTCGCCGACATCACCCAGGGCCGGCGCCTGTGGCGGCATCAGGCGCCCGGACTGAGCGCGCAATTGGTCGACTATCCACCCGGGCGCGAAATGCCCCGCCACTCGCATCGGACCGCGAACATCACGATCGTCTTGGCCGGTCAGTTCGAGGAGGAGATCGAGGGGCATCAGTTCGTGGGGGGGCCGCTTTCTGTCGTGTACAAGCCGGCCGGGAGCGTGCATGCCACACGCACCGGTGAGTCGGGAACGCGCACGCTGGTCGTGGAAGTGGAGGGTCCGCTGGAGGACGAACTGCGTCGCCGGTATGCGTTGTTTGACGACTGCCGATGGTTCCACGCGTTGTGCGGCCTTGCGCCATGCGTGCTCGGGCTTGTGCGCGACGTGCGCGACGGGACTCACCGGGGAATCGAATCTTGGTTCGCGCGGATGCGGAAGGTCATGGCGTCGTCGCCGGGCCTGAGAATGAGTCCGGGTGTCGGCGTCCATGTGCGACGAGCGATTGAGATCCTGCGGTCGGACCGGTTGGTCTCAACGGCGATGCTGGCGGAGCGCCTGGGATTGCACCCGGTGTACCTGGCTCGCCTCTTTCGCACACGGCTGGGTCTAACGCCAGCGCGAGTTCGGCAAGGGATGCGGCTGGGCACGGCGCTGGACCAAATCGTGCAGATGGGGAAGCCGCCGGCCCACGCGGCGCTTGAGGCCGGTTTTTCCGACCAGTGCCACCTGTCACGGCAGGTGAAGCGTTACGCGGGCGTCTCGGCCGGAGCGCTGCGTCGGCTGGGCCAGGACGGCGAATCGCGGCCGAACCGGGGTTGAACGCCCGAGCCAAAATCGAGTTGCGTTTGTTCAAGCCGAGCGGGAGGTGATTGATGCACGATTGTGGACGCGGGCGCTAGGAGCCTGGTTCGATCTTCCGAATCGGACCAGCGCCGGGCCACAGAGGAGGAATTGCATGTCCATCTTGACTTCCATCGTCACTCGAGGAGTTGTCGCGGTCGCGTCCGTGTGCGCGGCGAGCGGACCGTCGGATCCACGTGCGCCAGGCCTGGACGAGGCGCCGGCGTTCAAGGGGATGGCCGCGCGGTGGTCGGGGCTGATGGATGAATTCGACGTTCCGGGAATGGCGATCGTGATCGTCAAAGACGGCGACATTCTGGGCCTCGAGACGTTCGGAGTCCGGTCGCCGGCCGGCCCGGACGGCGGCGGCGGAGCATCGACGCCGGACACGATCTACTACATCGCTTCGATTACCAAGACCTATCTTGCGACCGCAATCTGCGCTCTGGCGGACGAGGGCAAGCTGAGTCTGGACGACCCGGTGAAAAAACACCTGCCGCGGCTGTCGATGAAGAGGAAGGGCGCGGAAATCACGATCCGGGATCTGCTGAGCCACCAGGCCGGAATCGGCAACGGTGGGGAGATCGTGGCGTTGGACGCGTTCACGGGTGAAATCACGGAGGATCGGTATTACTGGTGGCTGGCGAAACTAAAACCAAGCGGCAGCGTCGAGTATTCAAACGTGCACTTCACGCTCCTGGGGCGGATCATCGAGGCGGTCACGGGAAAGTCGTGGCGCGAGTATCTTGCAGAGCGGGTGTTTGAACCGGCGGGCCTGAAACGGACGACGGGATACGCGAGCCGGATGTACGGCGACCCGGAGTGCGCCATGCCCATGGAGCGCGTGGGCGAAACGTGGCGGGTGTGCGAACTTCGGAAGACGGATCGCACCATGCATGCGGCCGGCGGTCTAGGGACATCGGCGACTGACGCCGCGCGCTGGCTCCTGCTGCACCTGAACGACGGCGAAATCGGCGGAAAGCGCCTGATCTCCGCGAAGCGGGCCCGGGAGATGCGCCAGCTTCAGTCACGGCTCAAGAAAAAGGAGGGATCGATCCGGATCATGGAGGGATTCGGGCTGGGGTGGCAGGTCGGGACATTTCACGGGACACCGCTCTGTTCGCATGGCGGCGGTTACGCGGGGACGTCGGCGTACTATGCCATTCTTCCGGAGCAGCATTGCGGGTTTGCCATCCTGATGAATTCGGGAGGCGCCGCGAAGGGACTTCAGGACGTGATCGCGGTGGACATCCTGGATCGGTTGATCGAAGGCGACGCACGGGTCGATGTGCTGAAGGTGTATCAGAAGGAGTTGGGTGAACAGAAGAAGCGATTTGCGGCCCAGATGGCAAAACGGAAAGCGGAGATGTCGAAGCCGTTCAAGCTGAGCGGCCCGGTCGGCGCCTACGGCGGACGCTACGAATGCGCCCAGCTCGGGACGATCAGCATCGCGCCGGAGGGCGATCGCCTGGGGGTGATGATGGGGGAGTGCAAACTCGATGTCGCGGCGGCGGGCTCCGACGCATTCCGTGTGATCGGGCCGACACTCGACGGTGCGGTCTTGACGTTCCAGCGATCGAAACAGGGAGAAGTCCGCGCGTTATCGCTCGATGACGGCGAACAGGGCACGTTTGTGTTCAAACGAACCGGCGAGCGACTGAGCATCGGCAAAGACGACTTTCCATGACATCCGGACGTACGGGTGTCGTCGTAGAAGGCCAAGACGGTACCCTTGCCCAAGAATCTACGGGATTTGAAGACCATCGAGGCGGGTCTGTGGATCGTGCCGCGCGATCCGGAGATCGCGGCATTTATGGCGGAAGCGGCGACGGAGTTGGAGGCGACGCACGTGGCGCCAGTCTCGCCGAGGCGCAAGAAAAAGGCGGTGCGACGGGTTGCGTCGCACCGCCACGCGCGGGTTGAGTGGGTGGTGGATGCGTTTAGCGGCGTTTCCGCAGAACCATGTAGATCATCGGCAAGGTGAGGAAGGCAAGCGTGGTCGGCTCGGGGACGGCGTTGCCTTTGGCCTCATTGACCTTTGAAGAGTCGTACTCGAAGAGGGTCTGCTCGGTGAAGAGGCCGAGGAGTTCAGCGAGGTTGTTCTGCTCGAGCGGGTTCAGCTCGGAGAGGGCCTGGGTGAAGTAGGCCTGGACGAGCGACTTGGCGAGGACTTCCTGGACCTGGGCGCCGGTCATGTCGGGGGTGATCTCGAGGGCGGCGGCGTTCTTGTCCTTTGCCGACGCGGCCGAGGGGATGTTGTTGAGGGTCGCGAGCGGGTTGGCGCCTTCGGTGAAGCTGGTCGCGGCCAACTGGAGGAGCGACGAGCCGATGTCGGTGAAGATGTTGCCGGTGACGTTGATGGGGCCGACGTCGAAGTCGGTGGAGCGCTGATCGGTGATGGCGACGCCGTCGATCCGGCTGGTGCCGGTGTTGCTGGCGGCGACCTGGATGCTATAGAAGCCAAGGGCGTTGATGGTGCCGGTCATGTTGGCGGCGATGTTGCCGTTGAAGGTGAAGGACTCGGCGCCGGGCGAGCTCGTAATGTTGTACTGGAGCGGGGCGTTCTGGGTGTCGGACTGAATGCGAATCTCGGGGATGAAGCGGCGGTTGACCTCGATGCGATTGTGGATCGCGCCCTGGAAGGCGGCGGTCAGGCCGGGGATTTCGATCTGATTGGCGTTGCCGTACGAGTCGGTTCCCAGGGTGCGGGTGAACTCGTAGCCGTAGCCATCGCCGGCAAAGTTGCGGATGAGCCGCTGGCGGAAGATGTTCTGGTCGGCGAGGGGCCCGTTGGCGGTCTGTCCCAGGGTGGGCGACAGGGCGTAGCTGATGCCGCGCAGGAGCATCTTGCCGGTGTCGGCGCTTGCGGGCGCTGCGACAGCGGCGATGACAAATGCGACGACGATGATCGAGATTGTGAGGCGTCCGTTGCGTCTCATGTAAATTCTCCCATCTCCGTGCGAGGTCGTTGGCGAGACGCGGCCGCGCGGGTGTTCGATTCAGTCCCTTGAATCCGCTTATCTATCGACCGGTGCGAGGCGGGCGTTGAGTTCGCTGCGCGGGGCGTCTTTTTCGAGTTTATGCCGCGCGGAGGTCTGAAAAAAAGGGGGATATCAGGCGGGCTGCCCGAGGCGGCCGAGGAAGGCGGCGGTCGAACGCATACCAGCTTCGAAATCGCGGATGTGGAAGAACTCGTTCGGCGAGTGGGCCTGACAGGTCGGGAGGCAGTAGCCGAGCATGATGGAGTCGGCACGCAGAATTTGCTTGAACATCGGCAGAATCGGCAGGGTGCCGCCGGAGCGGATGAGGACGGGGGCTTTTCCGAAGCCGTCGTTGATGGCGGCCACGCCGGCGCGGAAGGCGGGCGACGAGACGTCGGCGACGTATGGGTCGCAGTGGGCGTGACTTTTGATTTCATGCGTCACCGTCTTCGGCAGGCGCTGCTTCACGGTCTCAGTGAAGATGCGTTCGATTTCGGCGGCCTGCTGGTTGGGGACGAGCCGCATGGAAATTTTTGCGCCTGCCCGCGACGGGATGATCGTGCTGGAGCCGTCGCCCATGTAGCCGCCGAAGATCCCGTTGACGTCGAGCGTAGGGCGAAACCAGACGCGGTGGAGGGCGTTGTGGCCGGTTTCGCCGTGCTCGCAGGGGCTGCCGGTGGCGTCAAGGAGCATCTGGGTGGTGTGCGGCAGTGACGCCACGGCGCGGGCTTCGTCGGCCGAGGGCGGGGCGACGCGGTCGTAGTAGCCGGGGAGGTTGACGCGGCCGTCGGGGGTGTGGAGCGACGCAATGAACTGGGCGAGGACATTGGCGGGGTTGGCGATCTGGCCGCCGTAGATGCCGCTGTGAAGGTCCTTCATCGGGCCGGTCACGATGACTTCCATGTAAACGAGGCCGCGGGTGCCGACGGTGACGGCCGGGACGCCTTCGGCGAACTGCGACGTGTCGTGGATGAGGATGTAGTCGCAGGCGAGGCGCTTCTGCTGGGACTCGACGAGCGGGGCGAGGTTGGGCGAGCCGATTTCCTCTTCGCCTTCGATCATGAATTTGAGATTGATGGGAATGTCGCCGGCGGTCTTGAGCCAGGCTTCGGCGGCGAACAGGGCGCAGAGGAACTGGCCCTTGTCGTCGGCGGCGCCGCGGGCGATGACCATGCCGTCGCGCTCGATCGGCTCGAAGGGGCCGGTGTGCCAGAGGTTGAGGTCGCCGCTGGGCTGGACGTCGTGGTGGCCGTAGAAGAGGACGGTGGGGCGGCCGGGTTTCTGCGGGCCTTCAGCGAGGACGGCCGGGTGGCCGGCGGTTTCGACGATGTCGGCCTTAATGCCGGCGCGGATGAAGCGGTCGCGCGTCCACTCGGCGGCGCGGCGGACGTCGGCGCGGTGGTCGGGCTGGGCGGAAATGGAGGGGATGCGGAGGAGGTCGAAGAGGTCGGCGCGGTGGGCGGGGGCGTGTTGCTGGAGGTGGTGGAGGACGGGTTCAAGCTGAGGCGCGGATTTCATTTGAAACTCCAATCGAGGCGCATTGTTTTCGCGCGGGGCAGCGGCGCGACAGATCTCGGGGCTCCATTGTAACATTCCCGTTCGCATGGAAACTCCGATGATTCAGGTCGAATATGATAATCGCAGCGAGCATCTCTACCTCTTTGGGACGCAGGATGGGTTGCGAGCGCTGCGAACACAGTTCATCCAGCTCGCTGCCCATGTCCCGACAATGATTGAGTTGTGTTCACTCTTGGGAGTTTGCTCCACGCCGGGTCTTGTTATCCGGATGTCGAGCGTTGCGCCAGCGACACGAGACGGCGGATCGATGTTAGCGCGGTTCATTCGTTTGCTGCGTACTCCGTACGAGCCGCGGGGGTTGATTCTCGTTTCACGATCGGAGGGCCAGGTCAGCTTCGATTGGATAGTCAATCGGGAGAAGTGGGAGGGGTACGCCTGGTTGCTCGACTCATTGATCGACGCAAATGAGGCGGGGACATTTCAGTACCTGCATGGATCAGTATCTGATGACGCGGACATCACGGTCGAACTGCGGCGTGAGATTCCCGTGAAGGCCGGTCCATCGCGGGACTGAGCCGCTCGGGTCGCGGCGGACGTCGGCGCGCTTGGCGGCGGCTGGTTGCTGGAGGTGGTTTAGGACGGGTGTAAGTTTGCCGGGGTGGACGTGGGGGGCTCCGGGTTTGGGGGACTGATCAGATCATAATGCCGACGGCGTTCAGCGGAATTATGATGTCCCAGTGTAACACGAGCGTCGCCGGGGGGCGGAGTGCGACGTGGGTGGGATGATGGACGATACGAACGAGCGCGTGGAGCCGCTGGAGTATCGGCAAGCCGGTGACGTGGCAAGGACGGATACGCATCCATGGTGGTTTGTTCCCGTCGGAATTCTCCTGCCTGGCATCGCCTTGATTCTCGCTTGGATGGCGATTCCATCCTCACGAGCGCGGATTCACTCAGACGTTATGCCATGCCTCGCAAATCTGCGTGGTATTGGCCAGGGCGTCTATATCTACGCGGCGGACGGTGACGAACGATTTCCACCCGATTTCAGGACGCTAGTCTACACAGACACGTGCACACCAAGCCAGTTTCTGTGCCGGAGCGCCAAGAATTCAACCGGCGGGCTGGATGCGTGCTATGTGTATGTCTCGGGGCAAACGACAAAGAGCGATCCGCGAAACGTGCTGGTCTATGAAAAGCGAGGACATCACGGGAACGATGTTGCGAATGTCTTGTTCGTCGACGGTCATGCCGAGTTCATCAAGGGCTATGCCAACGTGCTGAAGCTCGTTCGCGAGACGGAAGCTCGGCTGGCGCCGACGAGTGGGCCGGCGCCGATCGGTGAGAAGCCTCGCGGCGCTCCGTGATGATCGCGGCTCGGAATCGCGTTCACTTCGGACGTGACTGATCGTGCTCGAATTGCCAGAAGGCGGAGGGGGCGAGAATTGAAATGTCTTGAAAGTGCTTAAGTACAAGGAGGTCGCGGTCGCCGGTGATGATGCAGTTACAGCAGCCGGCGACGGCTGTTCGGAGGATGGGAAGGTCGGCGGGGTCGCGACACTGGCTTGAATGAACATCGGCGGGTTGGACGAGTCTGGCGCGGGAGCGGAGCAGGTCGTCAGCTTCGGCTGCGTCGGCGGGTGAGAGCTTCAGCTTTTGTGTCAGCCCCTTTCTGAACTCGTCCAGGATGTATTCGGAGGCGATCAGTTCGTGGACGCGGGCGACGTGCTCGAGGAGTTCGTGGCAGGTTCCGCGGGCGACGAAGGCGGCGAGCAGGACGTTGGTGTCCAGCAAGACCTTCATGAGACGCGGTCGAAGACGTC
>CAZONT010000166.1:0-7303 GCA_964581285.1 uncultured Planctomycetaceae bacterium
TGGTGCATCACCCACATGGGCATCGACATGTCCACCTACGTCCAGGCCCGCATCATGCAGGAAATCTTCTCCCTGCCGGACTAACAGGGAGACTCGGGATTCAATGACTGACAGTCGGAATCAGAACCTGAAGTCGTTTCGCAATGCAATGAAGAACTGGCGATTCTGATATATCCATACGGCGCTTCCGGCAACTGCGAGCCACAGTCCGACTGCGCGGAATCTCCACCGGATAAAGATCCCGAACAAGGCGATCGCAAGACACGTGAAAACAAATGGCGAAACGAGTGAGAGATAGGCCAAAAACGATCTCCAGTCCTGCCCCGGCCATCCGCCATTCGACCGACAGACCGTCGAAAAGCACCACGGAACTACCCAGACCAGATGCGGAAACGCCCGCTGACGCCACGACCTCGCCGACGCCTCTCGTGCATAGTCCAAAACTTCAGGCTCGGGTTCATCATTCATCCGCGCAACTCGGATCGAGTCAATCCCCTGCGTTGGCGACGGTGTCGGCCGGGACGATCCGCTTCTCGCTCATCGTATCCTCGCCGCCGCAACTCTGTGTCACTTTAGTGCTCCGTTTGTCGTCCCGGATGATGACGGCTTCGAGGCGTTCGTGCAATCGACCAAACCACCCGACCGCTCGCGCGACGGCGTGAACGGACGATTTGGCACGCGTAAGATGTCAAACGTGAACAGGCCCGACTCCATCATTCGCGCCGAGCAACCAACCGACGCCCCCGCAATTCGCGCCGTCCTTCTCGCCGCCTTCCCAACCGACGCCGAAGCCCGACTCGTCGACCTCCTCCGGCGCGTTGGCCGCCTCTCCATCTCGCTCGTCGCCGAACGCACCGGCCAGATCATCGGCCACATCGCCTTCAGCCCAATCACTATCGCCGAAAAAATCGCCGGCCTCGGCCTCGCCCCGCTCGCCGTCCACCCCTCCGCCCAGCGCACCGGCATCGGCGCCGCGCTGGTCCGACAAGGCCTCTCATCCTGCCGCACAGCCGACACAGGTTTCGTCGTCGTCCTCGGCGACCCCGCCTACTACCGCCGCTTCGGCTTCAAACCCGCCTCAACCTGGAATCTCACCGACGAATACGCCGGCGGCCTGGCCTTCCAGGCCCTCGAACTTCACCCCGACGCAGCCCCACCAACCGGCGGCCTCGTGAAGTACGCCCCCGAGTTTTCTATCTTCGCTTGATTTCTGATTCGACCGCCCGCCGCGCCGAATCAACGCCGGTACCTCCACACCCAACCCTAAACGCTACTTGAATTGCGCAATCGACAGAATGTTCCCATCCGGGTCGAGAAACCACGCAACCATATCCCCACCGGGAAACGTGGCGACGCCCGTCTCATCCTGCATCTTCATCCACTCGTATCGCTCGAGCTTCACCCCCGCCTTCGCAAACCGCGCCGCCGTCGCTCGGATGTCATCCACGCGCCAACCCAGCACCGTGAACCGTTCCGGCTCATGATTGCGGATCTTCTGGATGCGAATGACCGTCCCGCCCGAGTCCAGCATGATCGCCATCGCGTCGTCGCCCAGCACGCGCAGCCCCAGCTTGCCCTCATAAAACGCCCGCGCCGCCGCGCCATCCCGCGTCGCCGCAAACGCCATCACTTCCGCGCCCACGAGCGGCCCGTGCTCAACCGCACGCATCTTCGTCGCCTCGCGATTCCCGCCGCAGCCCGACGCGAACGCCGCAACCGCCGACACCATGAAGCACGAAACGCCAACTCGCCGATTCAACATGAACGCTTCCTCCCTCCTGATCGCGAGCTTCACCGCGTCGCTCACACCGACGGATCTTCATACTGCATGGCGCATACGACGTTGCCCTCGGTGTCCTTGAACCGCACCAGCGTCCCCACCGTCGGAATCGTCGCCTTCGGCATCAGAATCTTCCCGCCGCACTTCTCGATCCCGGCGATCGTCGCATCCAGCTTCGGCACCGACAGAGTGCACTCGTACCCGCTCAGCATGACGCCCGGAACAATTTCAAAGCTCTTCTGCATCGCCGCCTTGACCCGCCCGCCCTTGCCCGGTCCGTCGGTATGCACGATGTAGAAGCCCGGCGGCCCGTACGGCTCAAACCCCCAGCCAAAGACCTTCTGGTAGAAGCCCATCGCTCGCTGGGCGTCCTCGACACAAACCGCAAAGTGGGAAAGATGATTCGCCATTCCGTTTTCTCCGTTCAGGTTTCTCGTCTCTTCCGTCCAAAATAGAACTGGCCCGTCTCGGCGTCAATTCGCTATACTGCCAATAGATGTCGATTAAACGCCAACTGACCCCCGCCGACGAACGCTTCCTCATCGTCCGAACAATGAACGTCCGCTGCGCCGGCGGCCTCCGCACCACCTCGCCCACCAAGGGCTGGCACCGCCTCGTCGCCGCCTCCGACGGAATCATCATCGTCCGCACCCCCGACGGTCAGTGGTCCGCCCCGTCGCGCAACGCCGTGTGGGTCCCGTCCGGGGTCCGCGCCGAACTCGAAACCTGCACCCAAACCTCGCTGCTCGTCCTCTATCTCCGCGCCTCGAACGCCGCCTGGTCGCGCGGCGGCCTCCCCGCCGCCAGCCGCACGATCACCGTCGGCTCGCTTCTCCGCGAACTCCTCGCCCAGGTCGCACTCCTGAGCAACCTCGACCGCCGCATCGCCTGGCACGTCGCCATCGCGCAGCTCCTGCTCCACGAAGTGCAGGCCGGCGCCCTCGCTCCCGTCGAGCTCATCTGGCCGACCGATCCGCGCGCCGCCCGAATCGCAACCCGAATTCAAGCCCACCCTGCCGACGACCGCCGCCTGCGCGAACTCTGCAAAGGCCAGGGCGTCAGCGTCCGCACGGTGCAGCGCCTCTTCCCCTCCGAGACCGGCCTGACATTCGAAAACTGGCGGGCCCGTTTCCGGTTCCTTCACGCCGCCCGCTTGCTCGCCGAGCGGCGCAAAGTGAGCGAAGTCGCATCCTCCTGCGGCTACCGCAGCACGAGCGCCTTCGTCGCCGCCTTTACCCGATTTGCCGGAATGACCCCGGGAAAATTCTGCCGCAACTGAGCCGCGCACCGGCCGCCCGCCCGCCGGCGGCTTGGTGAAGTACGCACCGGAGTTTTGTATCTCTGGGTAATGAGGCGTGACAGGTTGGCGGATCGCGCCCCCATCCCGGAGCTACCCTGCGCAATTCCGCGTCATTCGGACTTCTTGCCATGTTCAGAATAATACCTGCGCGCATCCTCGACGCTCGCGAATGATTGGCCGGTCAGGCGTTCGAACCCGGCCATAGCCACCCGTAGCGTCTCAGGGTTCGGATCATCCAGTAGTCGTCCCAGGGTCGATGCGTCCGACGCGCTTCCAAACCATCCGATGCAATATGCAGATTCGATTCGGTATTTTGTGCGGGTGTACGGACAAAGCGTGGAGACAAATTGATCGCGGCCAATTTCGCGGTCAACGAACAAATACCATCGGTCGCTGGGTCGCCCCAAATCCTGCCTTCGTTCCTCGTACATGAGATAGGCGTTCTTAACACACACCTCCGGTGAGGGCGCGCAACCAAGGCAATGGCCCACACACAAGACGGCGGTGAACAACTGCACGAACGCGTTTCTATGGCGGTGCATGAACACGTTTCCAGCGTCGACTGAAGTCAAATCAGTTCCCCACCCCTGGAAAGCGTGCAGCGCCCGTCGGCGACCGTCCGCACTCGGGGCAGTTTGACGACGGCCCTGCAAGCTGGTAGCCGCATTCCACGCATCGATCCATTGATCGCAAAACATCGGCCCGAACCATTCGAGAGTATTTCGCCGTCACTCGATGGCCGAGTTCAAAGGCGAAAAGCACACTAAGTGCCGAGCCCAAAGGTACACCCCACCTGCCGAGCCAACCTCGCAGAAGGATATTCACCAGCGCGCCGAGCAATCCGCCACCAAGGATGACCGACAGCAACATCCAATTGAACCAGGAGGTCTTCATGCAGCGGAGCAGGATGGTCCGGTTGACGCTCCGGCGAACGGCTTCGTCGTCGATGCCCCAGAGCGGTTCTAGCTTGACCATTGAGGGCGTCTCTTCGCGAAGCGACGACTGAGTGACATCGTACTGGATCGCCGTCACGCTCAGCGACGCAGCCGAGATTTTCAGTGCGCATTCTAACCGCTCGTCCGTGGCGACGGCTGTTTCCGGCGATTGAATGGCAACGATGCAGAGTGGCGGCTTGGTCCCCGAGTTTTCTATCTTTTTGACTCAACGCGCGCGGCCCGCTCGCTACACCGCCGCCGGATTCCGCTCCGCAAAACCCCGCTGATGCCAATACGGATACGCCGGCGTCACCGCGCTCGCCGCATCCAGCTTCGCAACCTGCGCCGCCGTCAGATTCCACCCCACCGCCCCTAGATTCTGCCGTAACTGCTCCTCGTTCCGCGCCCCGACAATCACGTTCGCCACCGTCGGCCGCTGCAACAGCCAGTTCAGCGCGATCTGCGGCACCGTCTTGCCCGTCTCCCGCGCCACCTCGTCAAGCGCATCGACCACCCGGTGCACATGCTCATCCGACACCGGCGGCCCGACATCCGTCGCCACCTTGCTCTGCAGCCGGCTGGCCTGCGGCTTCGGCTGCCCGCGCCGAATTTTCCCGGTCAGCCGCCCCCAGCCCAGCGGACTCCAGACGATCGCACTCACCTTCTGATCGACACCCAGCGGCATCAGTTCCCACTCGTAGTCGCGCCCGATCAGCGAGTAATAAGCCTGGTGCGCCACGTACCGCGCCAGCCCGTGCTTCTCGGAAGCCGCCAGCGACTTCATCAAATGCCACCCCGAAAAGTTCGAGCAACCGATGTACCGAATCTTCCCCGCCCGCACGAAATCATCGAGCGTCTCCAGCGCCTCTTCGACCGGCGTCATCGCGTCGAACGCATGCAGCTGGTACAGGTCGATGTGCGAAACCCCGAGCCGCCGCAAGCTTCCGTCGATCGCCCGCGACAGGTGGTACCGCGACGACCCCACGTCGTTCGGCCCCTGCCCCGACCGAAACGTCCCCTTCGTCGAAATGATGACCCGGTCGTGCCGCCCCTTGATCGCCTGCCCGAGGATCTCCTCGGCCGCCCCCTCCGAATAGATGTCGGCCGAGTCAAACATGTTCAGCCCGAATTCCAGGCAGATGTCGACCAACCGCGTCGCCTCCGCAACGTCGGTCGCACCCCACGCCTTGAAGAGTTCGGTCTTGCCGCCAAAAGTTCCCGTGCCCAGGCTGAGCGCCGGAACCTTGAAACCCGATCCACCAAGCTGCCGGAATTCCATGTCGATTCTCCTTCCCGTCGAAGTGCTTCACCGTCGTTCGCGCCGAAGTACGAACTCGGAAGTGTAGCACGCGACCGCGGGCAGGATCGCCCGCAGCTCACCGATCGATGCTACGATCTGACTCGATGAGACTTACGAAGCCCCCCAATCGGATCGAGCCGCCCTGGCGGCCGACGCGTGAACAGGTTGCCGCCGCAACCACCCGCAGCGTCCGCGACCTCATCGCCCCGGGCCTCCGCGTCCTCTTCGTCGGAATCAACCCCGGCCTCTACTCCGCCGCCATCGGCCACCACTTCGGCCGCCCCGGCAACCGCTTCTGGCCCGCCATGCACGCCGGCGGCTTCACCCCGCGCTTGCTCTCCCCTTTCGAGGAACTGCGCCTGCTCGAACTCGGTTACGGCATCACCAACCTCGTCGACCGCGCCACCGCCACGGCCGACCAGCTCTCGCGCGACGAATTGCAGCGCGGCGCAACGCGTCTGGCCCGCAAAGCGCGCTCGCACGAGCCCCGCTTCATCGCCATCATCGGACTGACGGCCTACCGCACGGCCTTCAACCGCCCGCGTGCATCGCTCGGGCGCCAACCCGATCCGATCGAAAATGCAGTGACGTGGGTGCTCCCCAACCCCAGCGGCCTGAACGCCCACTACCAGCCGGCCGCCCTGGCCAAACTCTTCGCCGAACTGCAGCGCGCAGCGGCAGCGTCACCCAGCGCAGCGCACCGCGCGAGCTAGCAAATGCTCATGATTACCTGAAGATCGTTAGCGCTTGGCCCGCCGCCGCAGAGCCGCCAAGCCCACCAGAACGAGCCCAATCGACGCCGGCTCCGGCACATTCGCACCCGGCGCCCACGCCGCCCCGCTCGCCCGCTGGGTAGCATCGGTCAACGGAAGAAACCGCATCGCATCGTACGTCTGCGTCGCCAGGTCGTACGGAAAGATGTTGATCCGCGAGTTCGTCGGATCCTGCTCCGTCATCCACAGCTTCCCGCCGCCGATCGCAAGCCCGTCGATCCGGTTGTGTCCCACCGGAAAGTCCGTCAGCTTGACCAGCGCCCCCGACCCGAACGCATCGATCGTATAGACGCCCGGCGTGTACGTCCCGCCCGATCCGGTCGTGTCCGCCGAATTGGTCGCATAGAAGAGATTGTCAGCCGGGTTGTACTCGAGTCCGCCCGTCGCAAACGTGCCGCTCAGCGTCCCGATGCCGGTCGGGTCGAGCCACAGCGGCGTCATCACGCAGTGCGGTGTCGGTGCGCCGTCCGACGTCGTCGAAATCTGGTAGATGCCGCGCTTGAATACCGTGCTGCCGAACGACGTTGCTCCATAAAGATTGCCGTTCGCGAACGCCAGCCCGTCCACGCCCGTCGCCGTGAAGCTGATGTTGTCGTTCGTGCGATACATGCCCGCGATGAACGTCGGCGCGACGCCGATATCCCCGTAATTCCAGAAGTTCAGTCGCGCCGCGTCGTTCGCATAGAGTCGGCCGTTCGCCGGGTCTGCCGCAAAGCCGTTCACCTTCTTGTTGGCGGCTGAGTTCCACAGCGTCGTGACCGCCGACGTGTTCACGTCCAGGTAAAACGCCGCCCCGTTCGTCGTCGTCGTGCTCGTCGTGCCGACCACGAGTTGGGCCGACGCCGAACCGGCAAGCGAAGCCAGGACAACCACGGAACCAAGAAACCGGCTGGCAATAACGCGCGACATCTTGCTTTCCCTTCCTCTGTCTCGGGTCGGCCGTGCGCACGGCACGGGCCGACCAGTTTCATTCCCACCCGGGATTGAGAACGAATTGTCCTCAACTCCCTTGCGTGAATTCACTGCGATTCGATCGCCGATCCCCACCGGCGACGGGAGTCGCGCCATCGGATGCCGACTCCCTCCCAAACTGCCGGCCGCGGCGGACGCATTGCGCGTTCCCGCGGGCCGCCCTACTTAATCTTCCCCTCGTAGATGCCCATGATCGTGTCGAGCATCTTGAGTGCGTCTGCCTTCTTCCGCTGGAAGGAATTC
>CAZONT010000167.1:0-3650 GCA_964581285.1 uncultured Planctomycetaceae bacterium
CCGCCGGGAAGGAACAATCGCCCATGGACATCCAGGCGATCCGCGCCGAGTTCCCTGTTACGAAGCACTACAACTTCCTTGACCACGCCGCCGTCGCTCCGATCTCCAATCGCGCCGCGGCCGCCATTCGCGACTACACCGAGCAGGCCGCCAACTTTGTCCACATCCAGGCCAGCCCCTATCGAAACGCAGAGTTTGTCCGCAGCCAGTCCGCCAAGCTCCTCAACGCCGACCCCGACGAAGTCACCTTCGTCAAGAACACCAGCGAAGGCCTCGCCTTCGTCGCCAACGGACTCCACTTCTCGACCGGCGACAACATCATCACCAGCGCCGTCGAGTTCCCGGCCAATATCTACCCGTGGATGAACCTCCAGTCCCACGGCGTCCGCTTAAAGATGATCCCCGAGGACCATGGCCGCGTCCCCACCGAGCGCATCTGCGAAGCCATCGACGGCCGCACCCGCGTCGTCGCCGTCTCCGCCGTCCAGTTCGCCAGCGGCTTCCGCGCCGACCTCGCCGAGCTCGGCCGCGTCTGCCAGGAAAAAGGCGTCCTCCTTTGCGTCGACGCCATCCAGGCTCTCGGCTGCACGCCGCTCGACGTCCGCGCCATGAACATCGACTTCCTTTCCGCTGATGCCCACAAGTGGCTCCTCGGCCCCGAGGGCTGCGGCATCTTTTTCTGCCGCCGCGAACTTCTTCGACACCTCCGCCCCAGCACCGTCGGCTGGCTCTGCATGAAGCACGCCGAGGACTTCGGCCACTACCAGTTCGAGTTCCGCGACGACGCGCGCCGCTTCGACGCCGGCGCCTACAACCTCGCTGGAATCTTCGGCCTCGGCGGCTCGCTCGAACTTCTGCTGGAAGTCGGCATGGAAAACGTCTGGACGCGCGTGAAGGAATTGACCGACCGCCTCGTCACCGGCATCCGCGAGAAGGGCTACCGCATCATCAGCTCGCGCCAGCCGGGTGAGTCGAGCGGCATCGTCGCCTTTGCCTCCGACCGCCACGACCCCGAGCACGTCCGCCAGCACCTCAAGGCCGAACACCGCATCATCGTGGCCGTCCGCCAGAACCGCCTCCGCGCGAGTCCGCACTTCTACAACACCATCGAAGAAATGGACCACCTGATCCGCGTCCTCCCCGTTCATTGACACCGATTGCACGCATCCCACATTCGTCTAAAATACTCTCATGGCCGTCACAGGCGGCCAACGGTCCGCGTGAAGGGTCGAACCCACCTGTCGTGCTCTTGAAAAAATAAACCTTCTTTCTGCCCGCAAACGCGGACCCCGGGCAACTCGGAAGGAAGGTCCGTCATGCCACAACCACTCCCCCTGCGCCCCAGTCTCGAATGGCTCAAGAAGCTCGCCAAGGATCGCCTCGACGCGCTCCGCGCCGCCGATCCCACGGCTCAGCTCGCCGACGCCCAACTCGCCGTCGCCCGCGACTACGGCTACCCAAGTTGGCGCGCCCTCCATGCTCACGTCGAAGAAGTCGCCGCAAAGATCGCCCAGTTTCTACCCAACGCCCCCGACAAGCCGCTCCCCGCCGGTGACATCAAGCCCGACGACCCCGACCTCGCCGCCCTCCTCGCCGCCGTCGACTCCGGCAACCTCCAGCCCGCCGTCGACCTCCTCAACAAGCGGCCCGCCCTCGCCAACGCCCGCGGCCCCGACGGCCGGACCCCGCTCCACGCCGCCGCGTGGTCCAACGACGCCCGCGCCGCCATCCTCCTCCTCGCCTACCGCGCCGACCCCGAGGCACGCTACGGCGACTCCGGCCACACCGCCCTCTCCTGGGCCGTCACCTGCGGCTCGCTCGACTTCGCCCGCACGCTCGTCAAGCTCAACGTCAAGCCGGACCTCTTCTGCGCCGCCGGCATCGGCTCGCTCGAACACGTCCAGCAGTTCTTCGACGAATCCAGCACGCTGAAGCCCAACGCCGCACGCACCGGCAGCTCGCGCTACACGCCCGAGGGCCAGCGCCTCCCCTGCCCGCCGCCGACTCCGCGCGAACAGATCAGTGACGCCCTCTACATCGCAAGCCGCAACGGCTGCGCCGAAATCGCCCGCTACCTGCTGACAAAAAACCCCGACCTCAACTTCCGCGCCTACAACGGCGGCACGGCACTGCATTGGGCCTACTTCAGCGGCTCGAAGCCTGTCATCGAAATGCTGCTAAACGCCGGCGCCGACCCCAACGCCCGCGACGACGTGCTCCATTGCACCCCGCGCGCGTTCGGCATCTGCATCCCCGCCAATTGGGGCATCCTCAACAACGTCCGCGACCGCCTCGCCGAAGACCCCGCGCTCGCCAACATCAACGACGGCAGCACGACGCCTCTGCACGAAGCCGCCAAACAAGGCCACCTCGAAATCGCAAAACTTCTGCTCGCCGCCAGCGCAAACCCCGCAGCAAAAGACGCGCGAAACCAAACCCCACTAGACTTGGCCAAGTCCAACAACCGCCCGGCAATCGTTGCGCTGCTCGAACGCGGCTGAAGCGCATCGCCTTGAATAGGCCGCGCCGAATCGTGTACGATGACGAACTGAATCCGGGCTCCGTACAGAAACAGTCCAAGAGGGAGGCGTCATGCCACGCTGCGCGCAGACAACGAACATCCAATCACCAACAACAACGCAACACCCTCGTGTGTCCCGTCGCTCCGCCCGCCCGGCCGCACTGCTCCTCGCCGTCGCATCAGCCGCCCTCCTAGCCGCAGCAACACCCGCCCGCGCCGGCCTCAAGATCATCCGCACGCCCCTCTCCGGGCCCGACGCCGGGCCGCCCCCCAACCTCGCGGGCGGCGGAAACCTCGACGACATATTTAACGCCGCAGCCGACTACTGGGAATTGGCTTTCACCGACCCCAACCAGGACTGGACCGTCTACTTCAGCTACCGCTGGGGCCCGCTCGGCAACGGCGATGGCAATCTCGCCGGCCAGTTCGTTCCCGAAACAACCGGCGGAGACCCCCATCGAATTCAATCCGGCCGGATCACGTTCCTGAACGGCAGCGAATCCATCTGGTTCGCCGACCCGCACCCCCGATCCAACTCCGCCTACGGCTTCGTCGAGCCCAACGGCGGCTTGGCCAACGTCCCTTCCGAACCCGAGGACATCTACGTCAACATCGGCATCACCTTCTCAAACCCTGTCAACCCCGACGCCAAGGACCGCATCGATCTTCTCACGATCGCCATGCACGAGATCGGCCACGGCCTCGGCATGCTCTCTCACCCGCCCGAGTGGCAGGCGCCGCCGGAAGTCGTGGTCAGCGAAGCCGTCTCCGCCCGCTACGCCGGCTTCTCGTTCCTCTTCGAGCCCGGCGGCAACGAGCACCTCGACTTTCCATCGCTCATGTCCGGCCGCAACCGCCTCGACGTCCGCCAGTTCCCGTCGGCCAAGGACATCATGGCCATGGCCCAGATCAGCAGTTTCAACCGCCCGTTCCTCAGCCCCTACATGGAGATGATCATCCGCAGTCTCGACCTGCCCCCCGGCCAGAAAATCGCGCTCCAGACCAAGCTGCACAAGAGCCGCGCCCTCTTCGACGCCGGTAAGCACACCGCCGCCAAGAATCTGCTGAACGCCTTCATCAACCAAATCAACGCCAACCCCGGCGGCCGTCTCAACCAGGAGCAGCTCGA
>CAZONT010000167.1:3750-7281 GCA_964581285.1 uncultured Planctomycetaceae bacterium
CGGCCTCGTCTCCATGGCCCAGCTTCGGATGGACTACATCGACTCCGCCCCGCCCAGCGAACACGACGACGACACCCCGAACTTCCCCGGCCCGGCCGCCTGCGGCACCGTCTCGGCCACCATGCTCCCCCTGACTCTGCTCGGCCTCGCCCTCATGCACCAAAGCCTTCGCCGACGTTCCAACAAGGCGTCTCGCCCCTGACAATCGCCCGGGCCTTGCATCACTAGGAAAAGGACATTCGCCATGCCAAGTCGAATTTCAGCGTTTCGTTACTTCGCTCTCGCGGCAGCGCTCGCCCTCGTCACCACCGCCCCCTCCCTCGCCGGCCTCAAAATCATCCGCATCCCAGCCGGCGGCACCGGCGGCACTCCACCGCCCAACCTCGCCGGCGGCGGAAACCTCGCCGATGTCTTCGACGTCGCTGCCGACTACTGGGAAATGGCTTACCCCGACCCCAATCAGGACTGGACCGTCGAGTTCGAATTCTCCTGGGACCCCGTCCTCAACGGCGATGGCCCGCTCTCAGCCCAGTTCGTCCTCGGAAACGTCGGCGGCGACCCCGAGCGTGTTCAGTCCGGCCGCATGAACTTCCGCAACACCGGAACCACCGCTTGGTTCGCCGATCCGCACCCGCGGACCAACTCCGCCTACGGCTTCGTCGAGCCGAACGGCGGCAACGCCGGCGTCCCGTCCGAACCCGAGGACATCTACGTCAACGTCGGCATTACCTTCTCAAACCCCGTCAACCCCGACGCCAAGGATCATCTCGATCTGCTCACCATCGCCATGCACGAGATCGGCCACGGCCTCGGCCTGCTCGCTCACCCGCCCGAGTGGCAAGCGCCGCCGGAGATCGTGATCAGCGAGGCCGTCTCCGCCCGCTACGCCGGATACTCCTACCTCTATGAAATCGGCGGTAACGAGCACCTGGGCTTTCCCTCCCTGATGTCCGGCCGCAATCGCCTCGATGTCCGCCAGTTTCCGTCCGTTCAGGACATCATGACCATGGCTCAGATCAGTCACTACAACCGTCCCGTCCTCAGCCCCTACATGGAGCTGATCATCCGCGGCCTCGACCTGCCCCCCGGCCAGAAAATCGCGCTCCAGGCCAAGCTGCACAAGAGCCGCGCCCTCTTCGACGCCGGCAAGCACACCGCCGCGAAAAACCTCCTCAACGCCTTCATCAACCAGGTGCAAGCCAACCCCGGCGGCCGCCTCAACCAGGAGCAGCTCGACGGCCTCGTCTCCATGGCCCAGCTTCGGATGGACTACATCGACTCCGCCCCGCCCGGCGAACACGACGACGACACCCCGCACCTCCCCGGCCCTGCCGCTTGCGGCACGGTCTCGGCCACCATGCTCCCCCTGACGCTGCTGGGCCTCGCCCTCATCCACCAAAGCCGCCGACGACGTTCCAACAAAACGTCTCGTCCCTGACAATCGCCCGGGCCTCGCATCACTAAGAAAAGGAAATTCGCCATGCCATTTCGTATCTCAGCCTTTCGTTGTTTCGCGTTCGCGGCAGCGCTCGCCCTCGTCAGCACCGCCCCCTCCCTCGCCGGCCTCAAAATCATCCGCAACCCCACCGGCGGAAACGGCGGCACACCGCCCGCAAACATCGTCGGCGGCGGAAACCTCATCGACATCTTCAACCAGGCTGCCGACTACTGGGAAATGGCCTTTCCCGATCCCGACCAGAATTGGACCGTCGAGTTTGAATACCGCTGGGACCCCATCGGCAACAGCGACGGAACCTACTTTGCCCAGTACACCCCATTCACCGCCGGAGGCGATCCCCGACGACTCCAGTCCGGGCTGGTCACCTTCCTCAACAACGGAGTTGCCCTCTGGTTCGCCGACCCGCACCCCGCCACCAATTCCGCATACTCATTCGTCGAGCCCAACGGTGCCTTCGCCATCTTTCCGGATCCGCCGCCGGAAGACATCTACATCAATGCGGGAATCACCTTCAAGAATCCGACCAACCCCGATGCGATCGGTCGCACCGATCTGCTGACCGCCGCGATCCATGAGATCGGCCACGGCCTCGGACTGGCTGCTGCAGCCCCGCTCTGGGTGACGCCCAACGAAATTATCATTTCGAGCGCTGTCTCAACGCGATACGCGGGCGCGGTCATCAGTTACCAGGCCGGAGGCAACGAACATCTCAACTATCCGGCAATCATGACCGGCCAGTTCTTTCCCGACGAACGCAGATTCCCATCCGTAGTTGACATCCTGGCCATTGCCCAGATCAGTCAATTCAACCGTCCCCTCCTCAGCCCCTACATGGAAATGATCATCCGCGGCCTCGACCTGCCCCCCGGCCAGAAAACCGCGCTCCAGACCAAGCTGCAAAAGAGCCGCGCCCTCTTCGCCGCCGGTAAGCACACCGCCGCCAGGAATCTGCTGAACGCCTTCATTAACCAGATCAACGCAAACCCCGGCAACCGCTTCAACCACGAACAGCTCGACGGCCTCGTCTCCATGGCCGAACTGCGAATCGACTACATCGATTCCGCCCCGCCGAGCGAGCACGACGGCCACTCCCCGCCGATCCCCGGCCCCGCCGCCTGCGGCACCGTCTCGGCCACCATGCTCCCGTTGACGCTGATCGGACTGGCCCTTGTGCGGATGCCGAAGCCCGGGCGATGAGAACGCTCAGAAGAGCGACTCCCTCGGGCTACAGAGCAAATCCGACCGCAGGATCGCGGTCCGCGCCGCCTCACTTTATGGTCAGACGTCGTCTGGCGTAATGCTTCCGAGCTCGTGCAGCTGCGAGCAGCTCTGACAGATATCGGGTGTTCTACAATGCCGATAACAAAACGGTCGTGGGACCGCTCCATCGGCGCGAACGAACGGCTCGCTTTCGCGCCTTGAGCACTCTAGAAGGAACTCGCCAGCAATCCGGCCGCTTCATAGCTCAGCTCGCCAAGCCAAATCTGCCAGCCAATGGACGACAAACGCTACAAAACGCGTCCCAATTTGCACTTGCAGTACTAGGCCACGCCTATCGTCATCTCTCGACGCGATGGAGGCCCGATTGTGCCTTATCGATCCTCCTGTCTTTCCTACCCACTGCCAATTTCGTAAAATGCAGAAGTTCGGATTTCACTTGGATCGCGCCGCCATGTCGTCTCAATCCTCCCAACCCTCACGACCACCTAACTTGCTTCATTCATCGGATGCGCAGTGCCCGAGCTGCAAGGAACCGATTTCCGCGGCACTTCGGATTTGCCCTGCCTGCGCTCGGGACATCGGATTTCCCAATGTACGTGCAGCCAATGCTCCTGAAGAAGTGGCAGCACTAGAATCACGCGTTAAGTTGGCGGTAGCGCGCGCGTCCGCTCGAGGCACGTTGGGGCAATTGCAGAATTTCATGAATGCCGTTCAATCCGATTCCCACGTGGTCGTTGCGACGCAGGCACTGGTCGTTAGGACCCTGTTCACCAATAAGGCCGATATTTACCAAAACTATGAGACGATGGTCGCTTCCGGAGCCCGAGTTCCGGCAGAATTCGCCAATGACA
>CAZONT010000168.1:0-7112 GCA_964581285.1 uncultured Planctomycetaceae bacterium
CCATGAACGACGGCAGGCAGTCGATCATCGGGAAGAAGATGTAGTTCAGCGGCGTCTCGGCGTGCTTGTGATAGAGCAGGTTGTGCACGTGCGGGATGCCGATCTTGCTCGGGAAGCACGGATCGATCGCACCGCGCTTTGCGCCTTCCTTGTACAGCTCTTCGCTGGTGTAGTCGCTCCAGATCAAGTTGCGGTGCGGGATGCCGAGCGATTGGAAGTAGGCCGTGAACCACGGGCCCATCGAGTACATGTTCAGTGCCCGCGGCATGCCGATGCGAATGGTTTCGCGGCGCTTCATGAGCTCGACGCGCTGCTCGACTTCCTTCCGCTTGAGCACGTTCTTCCAGTTCACGGTCGGCAGCGGATCGGCGACGTTTGCTACACCCGTGCTGACAAACGCCTCGCGGGCGGAGAGCTCGACGAAGTTGGGGTTGGCCTTCTTGACCGCGTCCAATCCTTTCTTGATGTCGCGCATGTCGTTGACGTCTTCGACCGTGCCCTTCTCGCAAGTGGCGATGATGAGCCGCTGCTCGCCGGCATCCAGAGGGACCTTCGTCTTGCTCTTGGACGGTTTCGCGTCGGTTTCCGCGTGGACCTCCGCCTGAGCCGCAACCGGCTCGGCATGCTTGATGCGAGTCGGGTGCCCCTGCTCCGGGCCGGTCTTGATGATGTGCGATGAGAGATCAACCAACGCGCCGGTGTTCGCAGCGCCCGACTTGACGTCGATAAACGTTCGAAGGCACTTGTTCTTGCAGAAATAACAGCGGGTGTTTTCGTTGCGCGTCGTGCGGAACTGAATCTGGTTGACACGCTCGAAGCCGATGAAGGTCGTCTGCAGGTCCTTCTCGGTAAAGAGACGATGGGCCTCGACCGCGCACCCGATCGCCCCGGCCTCGCCGCAGAACTTGTGGACAATGACTTCCGGCTGAACGGCCGTGCCTTTGAAGCGCGACGTGATGAAGTCGACCTGGGCTTTGACGGCGGCAAGATTGTTCTGCGTCCCGCCCTGCAGGACAAACTTGGTTCCCAGTTTCGCCAGGTTCGGAATCTGCGACACGTACAGCCAGATGTTCTTCGGCAACACGTCGCACAGTCCGGCCATGATCTCTTCGGGCGACCAACCCTGCCGCTGGAAATCGACGATGTCGGACTGCATGAATACCGCGCAGCCATAACCGAAGCTCGGCATCGCCTTCGCGCCAAACGCGATGTCGGCAAACTCCTCGACCTTGAAGCCGAAGCCCTGCGCCGTCGATTGCAGGAAGTAGCCATTGCCGGCCGAGCACTGGGTGTTGAGCTTGAAGTCCTTGACCTGGCCGTTCTTCAATATGATGAGCTTGATGTCCTGACCGCCGACGTCGCAGATCACATCCGTGCCGGGATAGAAGTGCATGCCCGCCTGCGTATGGGCGACGGTCTCGACCAGCGCCACGTCGGCCCCGATCACATCTTTGAGGATGTCCTTCGCGTAGCCGGTCGTGCCGACGCCGAGAATTTCAAGCGTGCAACCCTGTTCGACGATCTGCTTGTTGAGCTGCGAGAGGATGTCCTGCGTATCCTCGATCGGGTTGCCCTTGGAAAGCTGATACGACTTGGCGATGACGTTCTTTTCCATGTCCATCAGCACGCCCTTGGTGCTGGTGGAGCCGCCATCGAGGCCGCAGAACGCCCGAACGTGCGTGCCCGGTGCGAACTTCGTCGGCTCCCAAGGCGGCTTGCGATACTTCTCCTTGAACGCAGTGAGTTCGTCGTTGTTCTTGACGAGGCCGCTGCTGCCGCGGGCCTTCTTCTCTTCGACGCGGCCGGTGGTGATATACCACTCCAGCTCGGAGAAGCCGCGATAGACACCGTAATTGGGGTTGTCCTGCACCTCGATCTTGGCGTATTCGACCGCCCCAATCGCCGCGAAGTATTGAGCGTTGTCGGGGACGATGATCAATTCTTCGATGGGCAGATCGGGCACTTCGACCTTGCGCTCTTTCCACACGATCGGAATATTGTGCCGCCAGCAGTCGCGCATCCCCTTGATGTAGCAGTTCGGTCCGCCCAGCAGCAGCACCACCGGCCGCAGCGTGTGCCCGCGCGTCAGCACGGCCAGGTTCTGCTGAATGATCGACTCAAACAGCGACGCCATCAGCTCGTCGGGCGCGACGCCCTGCTTCTGCAGGCCGTTGATGTCGGTCTCAGCGAACACGCCGCACTTGCCCGCGACCGGGTGCAGCTTGAGGTCGAAGTACCCCATGTCACAGAGTTGCTCGGCCGGAATCTTCAGCTTGGCGTTGATCTTGTCGATGACGGCCCCGGTCCCGCCGGCGCACTTGTCGTTCATCGAGGGGATCTTCTTCTTCTTGCCCGTTTCTTCGTCGGGCTTGAAGATGATGATCTTGGCGTCCTGTCCGCCCAGTTCGACGACGCTCTGCACTTGCGGATAGAGCTTCTCAACCGACAGCGAAACCGCGTTGACTTCCTGCACGAAGCGGGCCCCGATCCGCTTGCCGATCGACGAGCCGCCCGAGCCGGTCATGAACACGCGAAAGCTGTTCCGCGGCACGTCGGAGAACTTCTGCTCGATCACCTTCAGCATCTCGATGCACTTCTCGGGCTGCTTGGTGTCATGCCGCTGATAGTCTTTGTGCAGGATTTCGTCGGTGAGCGGGTTGACCACGACGAACTTGACCGTCGTGCTGCCGACGTCTAGGCCGATGAGCAGCCCCTGCGGGTACTTCTCGGTGGCCGCAAACGGCAGGTCTTCGACCTCGGGGCGCGTGGTCGCCGCGGCCGCGAGGCCGACATTCAGCTGCACGAGCCCGTGCCCGGCGTCCTTCGGTTCACCCTTCTTGGTCGAACAGCAACCGCCGGACGAACAGCCGCCGCCGGTGCTGGGTTTGTCTGCGTCGAGGAGCTTGGAGCCCATTCGATACCTCTTATCTTATGCCTCAGGGCTTCATCGTTGAACGAGACGCCGCATCGCGCGGAGTCACACGCGGAACACTAGACGCCTGCGAGGGCCGGCTCGGCATTGTTGGCCGGCACGCCCGCCGCTCGCATCTTCTCTGCCACGTCGAAGACAAAATTGGCGGCCTTGCCGATCACGCCCTTGCGGTGGCCGATGTGCTGCAGCGGCGAGCGCAGTTCGCGATGGTCGGCGATGTACTCTCGAATCTGTTCGATCGTGTAACCGGTCTCCGCCACACAGCGCTTAAACTCATCCTTGCACTTGTTCTTCGCCTCGCCGAGCGCCATCTGGACGCGGCTGTAGGCGTTGATGTCGCCCTCGCCGGACGTCTCGATGGGAATGTAAATCATGTCCTTGAAGTGCGACGTGACCGCCGCCTGCGCGCCGTCGGACTGCGTGCTGGGCATGCACCCGAACGGCTTGAGCGACAGGACCATGTGGGCCATGTCCTTGTTCGAGTAGTAAATGTTTTTGGCGACCTCGAGGTGGCCCTCGCCACCGCCCGCCCGGCTGTTGTAGTAGGGGTGCCCGACGCGGGTCAGCTCAAGCTGGCAGGCCAGCTCGTGCGTCGTGCCGCCGATCGCCTCGCGAAGGCGGTTGTACTCGCGCTTGATGATCTTGTCGGCCAGCGCGAACTTGAACATCTTCGCCCGGTACGCCTTTTCAGCCGCGAACCACTTCGACGGGTTCTTCAGTGAGACGTCGCCCTCGGCGGTCAGGCCCTTTCGATCCTTGGCCTTGTTGCGGGCCTGGTTCAGCATGTAAGCGATCCAGGTCGCGACCGGCTCAACGAGGACTTCGGCGCCTTCGCCTTCGAGGAACGGGAACATCTTGAAGTTGCCGTCCCCCTCGGTCGTCTGGGCCCAGAACTCGCCGGTGATCTTCACGATCGGCTTCGCGCGCGTGTAGTCGACCTCGATCTCCTCTTCGATCAACTTCCGGCACTTCTCAAACGCGTCCGTGTACCACGAGCCGCGAAGCTGATCGAGGAACTTCTCGGTCTCGTCCGGCCCCTTGAGCGGCAGGAAGTTCGAGAGCAGCTTGGCGAGCTTGCCGCCGTGAATCTCGTCGTAGTTCTTCCCGCGAATCGCCTCCTGGCAGATTTCGAGGCACTTCTTCATGACCTCGTCGGTCTTGCCGGGGACGACTTCAAACGGCCGAATCTGGTAGGCGACTTCGTTCAGCAGGTCGCCCATGAACATCCCGTTGACCAGCGAGAGGAAGAAGTTGAGGTTGAACTCGATTCCCGCCTCGGCCGCCGCTTGATCGAGTCCGCCGCCCTGCTGGAAGAGCAGAACGCGGAAACCGTCAAAGCCGCTGTTCCGCAGGGCGACGCGATACTCCGCCTCGTACATGCCGAAGCGGCACGGCCCGCAGGCGCCGGCCGTGATGAAGACATGCTCTTCGAGGATCTTTTCGAGCGGGATGTTCTGTTCGTCCCGCATCTTCTTCAGATGGTTGACGACCGCCCCGACCGTGAAATACGTCGGATTGCACTGGCCGTTGTTGCCGTACTCTTTGCCGGCCTGGAAGTCGGCCTTCACAGGCGTCGGGACGATACCGACCTTGTAGCCCAGCCCCTGGAGGCCGGCGAGGATCAGTTCCTCGTGCCGCATCGTCAGGCCGCCAAACCAGATCGTGGTGTGGCCGCGCTCCCGGGCTGTGAAGTTCCGCTCGCGCGGGCGCTTGAAGTGGTTGATCTGCTGACCGAGACCGGCTTCCTGCAAGAGTCTCTGCCGTTCCGCTTCGATCGTCGCGTCGATCGACCCTCGGCCGAGGATCGGCAGCGCGACGGACTTGTTCTCGTTCTTGGGTTCGACGGTGGTGGATGCGACCATGTTCAGCACCTCATTAGCGGTTACTAGCTTCGCGACATTACGCGGACGCGGGTATTCTGCGTCCGACGCCCGGCAAATGCACGAGGAAAACCCCGTTTCTCTAGCATGATCCGCGCATCATTGCCGCGCGCGCCGACGCCCGTTACGATAGGTTAGCACTCACTAACTTAGCCAACCGCCCATCCAGAACAGCTGCGCCTCCCCGCGCGACCGGCCCGGCAACATCCGCTGCCGCCACCGCTTGAAACAGGATCAAATTGGGGCGATTTGACTGCGCACGGAAGCCCGCGGGTTGGTTCACCTCGTTGTGCACTTGCAAAATGCGAACCTCCGGCGATCCGCCGTCGAAAATTCTCAGCCCGCTTTCTAACCAGCGCAATCTCCGCCGTGTCCTCTGTCGTAGCGTCGGATCGCCGTCCTATCATTCGGCGGGCTCGACGCAAACACGCTTCGTCAGCAATAGACCGGTGCCCGGTCGTTCTGCCTGTCGGAGTCGGAGGGTGGCCATGGCCCGCCTGTCGGTGCTCGTCCCCGCTTTGATTGTCACCACGATCGCCAGCGTCGCGCTCGGTCAGTCCGCGCAGCCGCCGACAATCGAGGCCCCCAAGCCCGTGCCCCAACCACTGACGTACCCTGCCGTCCCCGGAGCCCTGCCGCCCGGGCTATATCGTGCCGGTGCACAGCCGATCGCCCCTCCCGGCTTCTACGATCTGAGCTATTACTACAACTCCGGCTACGCCCCCTACGGCGGCCTCGGCTATGGCAACGGTTACGGCTATGGCCCCGGCTTCGGCTACAACGGCGGCCTCAACAACCCCGGCTACTTCTCCAACAAGCAGCAGATCGCACAGGCCCAGGTCCCCTACCAAGCCGCCGTCCGCGACGCCCAGGACTACCACTACCGCAACCAGATCTATCGCCGCGACGAGTCCCTCCTCGCCCGCAACGCCAACTTGACCGCCGAGGGTTCGGCCCTGCTGCGGGCCGGTTTCTACGATCGCGCCGCCGTGACCCTGCTAGCCGCCGCCGAAGCCAATCATGACGACGCCCTCTCGCGCGTCCGTGCCGGCCACGCCCTCTTCTCGCTCGGCCGCTACGACGAAGCCGTCCGCCACATCCGCCGCGCCTTCGAACTCCAGCCCCCGCTCGCCACCCTCAACTACGACATCCGCGACGACTACTCACGCCCGACCGACTTCGACGTGCAGCTCGTCGCCCTCGAACGCTTCGTCTATGCCCGCCCGCAGAGCATCTCAGGCACCATCATGCTCGCTTACGTCCGCTACTACACCACCGGCGCCGGTACGGCCTACCCGCTCTTGCGACGAGCGAAGTACCTCGACCCGCGCAACGAACTTGTCGACAAGCTCATCGCCGTGTCGGCCCAGGTCTACGCCCCCAACGCCCCACAGCGTGTCGCACCTACTCCAGCGTCAACCCCCACCGTCCGCCCGGCCACACCCACGCGAAACACCACTGACATGCGCCAGGCGCGGCTCGCGCCGAGAGATCGCTGACCGCTCCATCGACTCCCGTCGAGCACGCCAATCCGGTCGTGCCGCACCCGCGGAACCGTTAACATGCCGCCGACATGTCCATCTGTCCGGCGTGTTTGATCGAAGTTCTGGCGAGCAGCCGATTCTGCCCGTCGTGCGGCTCCGCGCTCGGCCCAGCGCTCGAATCGCGGACCTCGACCGCTCCCCACGACCGCCCCGGCCTCCCGTTGACGGGATCCAAGTCCTCATCCGGCTCGATCTTCCATGGAAGATTTGTACCTGGAACAATGTTGGCCGGCCGCTACCGCGTCATCGGTCTGCTCGGACAGGGCGGTATGGGTGAGGTCTACCGCGCCGACGACGTCAAACTCGGTCAGCCGGTGGCCCTTAAGTTTCTTCCCGAGAAACTGATACACGACGCCGATCGGCTCGCCCGCTTCCACAACGAAGTTCGGGTCGCCCGACAGGTCTCACATCCCAATGTCTGCCGTGTATATGACATCGCCGAAGCCGATGGGGCGCACTTCCTCTCGATGGAGTTCGTGGACGGCGAAGATCTCGCATCACTTCTTCGACGAATCGGCCGGTTGCCGCGCGATAAGGCCCTTCAGATCGCCCGACAACTTTGCGCCGGCGTCGCGGCGGCGCACGAGCGCGGCATCCTCCACCGTGACCTGAAGCCGGCCAATGTCATGATCGACGGCCGCGGCACAGTCCGCATTACGGATTTCGGCCTCGCCGCCCTCGCGGCCGAGCTGGTGCATGAGAATCCACGGGCGGGCACACCCGCCTACATGGCGCCGGAGCAACTGGAAGGCAAGC
>CAZONT010000169.1:0-7039 GCA_964581285.1 uncultured Planctomycetaceae bacterium
CGGAGATTTTGCGTGAGGCGGGGTACGACGCGAAAGATCCGGTCCTCCTGACGCTCATGTCGCTCGTTAAAGAACTGGTCGGCTTTCCGCGGCATCTCGGCCAGCACGTCGGCGGGTTTTGTATTACTGAAGGGCCGCTGTGCGAAACGGTGCCGATCGAGAACGCGGCAATGCCGGATCGGACTTTTATCGAGTGGGATAAGGACGATCTCGACGCGCTGGGTTTGCTGAAGCTTGACTGTCTCGCGCTTGGAATGCTGACTTGTATCCACAAAGCGTTTCGATTCATTGAAAGGAGGGACGAAGGGACAGAGGGACGAAGGGACGAAGGAATTAGATTACAGCATTACTACGAGAATGGAGATTCAGATGTCGGACAGAATCAAGACGTTTCGCGATCTCGTTGCATGGCAGAAGGCAATGAAGCTCGCCAAGGTCGTCTACCAAGCGACAGTGTCAATGCCAGACACGGAGCGTTTTGGATTGACGATCCAGATGCGGCGAGCAGCCGTATCGATACCATCAAACATCGCAGAGGGCTATGCGCGACAGGGACGAACGGACTACACTCGGTTCCTGAAGACAGCGAGAGGATCGCTAGCCGAACTTCAAACGCAAACGAGGCTTGCCCAAGAACTTCGATTCATGACGATTTCCAAAGAAATGGCCGAACTCTTGGCCGAGACAGATCGGGTTTTGCAGGGCCTCATTCGCAGTTTGGAAAGAACGAGACAGTAGTCTCCCAATCCCGCCCTCCGTCCCTCCGTCCCTTCGTCCCTCCGTCCCTCGCCCTTCATACCATTCCTCCTGAAGACCCGATCGTCTATGACATGATCTGTCACGCGGATACGGTCGGCGTATTTCAGATCGAGAGCCGGGCGCAGATGTCGATGCTGCCGCGCCTGCGGCCGCGGAACTTTTATGACTTGGTGATCGAGGTTGCGATTGTCCGGCCTGGGCCGATCCAAGGAGGAATGGTGCATCCGTTTCTGCGGCGACGGAACGGCGAAGAGCCTGTGCGCTATCCGAGCGAGGCCGTCGAATCGGTGCTCAAGAAGACGCTTGGCGTACCGCTCTTTCAGGAGCAGGCGATGCGGCTGGCGGTCGTTGCGGCCGGGTTTACGCCGGGCGAGGCGGATCGGCTGCGGCGGGCGATGGCGGCGTGGAAGCGGCACGGCGGGCTGGACAAGTTTCACGAGCCGTTCGTCCGTGGAATGCGGGCGAACGGGTACGACGATGAGTTTGCCGAGCGGTGCTTCAACCAGCTTCGCGGATTTGGCGACTACGGCTTTCCCGAAAGCCACGCGGCGTCGTTTGCGTTGCTGGTTTATGTGTCGGCGTGGCTGAAGCGGTACCACCCGGCGGCGTTCGCGGCGGCCCTGCTCAACTCGCAGCCAATGGGGTTTTATGCGCCGCCGCAGCTCGTTCGTGACGCGCGGGATCATGGCGTGACGGTTTTGCGGCCGGACGTGAACGCGAGTGAGTATGACTGCACGCTGGAGTGGGGAGGGAACAGGGAACAGGGAACAGGAACTGGAAAACCGCAGACGAGTCAGGAATGGGGTATCGGCGGGCCGATGGTTCGCCTTGGTTTTCGTCTGATTGGGGGCATGTCTGACACGAAGGTCGCCTCCCTCGTTGCGGCGCGGCGCGAGCGACCGTTTGTCAGCGTGGCCGACGTGTTCCATCGCGGGAGGGTGACGCGCGAGACGATGGCCCGGCTGGCGGCAGGCGATGCGTTCCGCTCGCTGGGTCTGCCGCGTCGCGAGGCCTTGTGGCATGTGTTCGCATTGCATGACGAACCGACGCTGCTCGACGGTCTTGAGCCGTGTGAGCCGCGGCCGATGTTGCCGGAGGCGGAACTCTCGGAGCAGGTCGTGGCCGACTACGACGCCATTGGCTTGTCGCTCACCGCGCACCCGATTTCGCTTGTTCGCGACGAGTTGAATCGTCGGGGCGTCAGTCCGAACAGCGCGCTCGCCGCGACGAAGTCGGGGCGACGCATCACCGTCAGCGGGCTGGTCCTCGTTCGCCAGCGGCCGGGGACGGCGAAGGGTGTCGTATTTCTTACCTTGGAGGATGAGACGGGCATCGCCAACCTGATCGTGTGGCCGAAGGTGTGGGATCGCTGGCGTGCGGCGGCCCGCCGGGCGGTCGTCCTGATCGCGGAGGGCGTGGTGGAGCGCCAGGGCGAGGTGATTCACGTCATGGTGCAACGGTTCGAGAATCTGGCGGACGAGTTGACCGGCATCGGGAGCCAGTCGCGCGATTTTCATTGAGGCCACCGGGGCGACGACAAGCGTCGATTTTCCTCGACGCGCCGGAGCCAATAGAATGCGCCGATCGTGACACCAGATTCACCAGCCGGGCCGACTGAGTCGGGTTCGACCGCGCCGCCGACTGCATCGTTGATGCCGGCGGCGGGCAATCCTGCGCAGACCGCGCCCGCCGCACCGCGCAGCTCGAGCGACGCACCGCCCACAATGATCGGCCGATACCGGGTGCTCCAAAAGCTCGGCGAGGGTGGGTTCGGCATTGTCTACATGGCCGAACAGCGCGAGCCGGTTCAGCGGCGCGTGGCGATCAAGGTCATCAAGCATGGGATGGACACGCGGCAGGTGATCGCGCGCTTCGAGGCGGAGCGCCAGGCCCTGGCGCTCTTTGATCATCCGAACATCGCCGGGGTGTTCGACGCCGGCGAAACGGACGCGGGCCGGCCTTACTTTGTGATGGAGCTGGTGTCCGGCGTCCGGATCACGGAATACTGCGATCGGAACAAGCTGACGATCCGCGACCGGCTGGATTTGTTCCTGCAGGTCTGCTCAGCGGTGCAGCACGCGCACACCAAGGGCGTGATTCACCGCGACTTGAAGCCGGCAAACGTGCTCGTAAGCGTTCAGGATGGGCCGCCGGTCTGCAAAGTCATTGACTTCGGCATCGCCAAGGCAACGCGCTCGTCGCTGACCGACAAGACTCTCGTGACCGAGCAGCGGCAGCTTGTGGGCACGCCGGCCTATATGAGCCCGGAGCAGGCGGAAGGTTCGTCGGATATCGACACGCGAACGGATGTGTACTCGCTCGGCGCGATGCTTTACGAACTGCTGACGGGAGCGACGCCGTTTTCGATCGACCAGTTGGTGCGAGCGGGATTGAGCGACGTGCCGCGGATGATTCGCGACGTCGAGCCGCCGCTGCCGAGCACACTCATTTCGCGATCGACGGCCGATCTGCCGGCGGTCGCGGCGAATCGGCGGATCGAGCCGGATCGGCTCCGGCCCGCCATCCGGGGGGAACTCGACTGGATCGTGATGAAATGTCTGGAGAAAGACCGCACGCGGCGGTACGGCGGGGCGGGTGAACTGGCGGCCGACCTGTCGCGCTTTCTTTCCGGCGAGCCGGTGGCGGCAGCACCACCCAGCACGACCTACCGGATGCGGAAGTTTGTGCGCCGGCATCGCGTGGCGGTTGGGGCAGGGACCGCCGTGGCGGCGGCGCTGGTATTCGGGTTGGGAGCGGCGCTGGTCGGATTGCGATCGGCTGTGCGGGCACGAGATGCTGAGCGGGTGGCGCGGGCGGCGGCCGAGTCGGCCGAGCGGGAGGCGGCGCGCAACGCCGAACAGGCGCGCGGAGAGGCCGCGAAGTCGCAGGCGGCGCTGCAATTTGTGGCGGAAATGTTCGGGGCGATCGATCCGGAGCAGGCGCGCGGGCACGACGTGACCGTTGCAGAGGTGATCGATCCCGCGGCGGAAAAAGTGGCGCACGCCTTCGCGAGTCAGCCGCTGGCGGAAGCGATGGTGCGCGGAGTGCTTGGGCAGGCGTACACCAACATCGCGAAGTTTGACCGGGCGAATCACGAGTTGGAGCGGGCGTGGGATATACGCAAGTCGCTCGGGAAGGTCGATGACGTCGAGGGGTTGACGCTGCGGTTCAACATGGCGGTGGCATTGCTTCAGGGGGGAGACGTCGCGCGATCTCGCGAGATCCTGGAGGAGGTGCGGAAGGGTCGAACGGCTCTCCTGGGGCCCGAGGTACGCGAGACGCTGGCCGTGCTGAGCTTGCTTGCCGTCGCGCGGCAGATGGGCGGTGATGCGGAAGGAGCGATCGGTGACGTGCGGGCGGTGCTTGCCATCCAGGAACGGACGCTGGGGCGGACGGATCGAGACACGCTCGATTCGATGGCGAGCCTGGCGGACATGCTGGAAAGCGTCGGGAAGCTGGAGGAGTCGCTGAAAGTGGCGCACGACGCCGCGGAGCGGGCGCGGGTCGCGTTCGGAGCCGAGAGCAGCGCGGCCCTGATGACGCAGAGCATTGAGGCGGAGACGCTGCTCACGCTCGATCGATACCAGGAGGCGGCGCCGCTGCTGGAGCAAGTGGTTCGCGGGAAGGAAAAAATGTACGGCGAGTCGCACCCGGGCACACTGGTATCGCTGGACTTGCTGGCGGCGTCGCTGCGGTACATGGGCCGGCAGGAGGAGGCGATCTCCCTTGCACGAAAGATCGTCGCGCGGTCGACGCAGGCGCAGGGTGAGCGCAGCCCGGTGACACTGACGTATCAGAATAACCTGGCCCAGGCGCTGCGGCAGGCGGGCCAACTCGACGAAGCGGAACAGATTTTCGGGCGGGTGCTGACGCTGCGAAAGGAGATCGGCGGCGAGACGGCGCGGGAGACGCTGATTCTGAAGGGAAATTTCGGACTTCTGCTGATGCAGCGAGGGAAGGCGAGGGAGGCGCTGCCCCTGCTGCGTGAGTCGTTGGAGGGTTTTCAGCAGACGCAGCCAGCGGGGCATTGGATGATCGGATACGCCATGCTTAACTTGGGGCGGTGTCAGACCGCGCTGCACGAGCATGAGGAGGCGGAGACGACACTTCTGGCGTCGCATGCCGTGCTGGAGAAGGCGCTGGGGCCATCGCATGAGCGGACGATTCAGGTCCGCCGGGCACTGGTCGATTTGTACGAGGCGTGGCCGAAGCCGGAGGCGGCAAAGCAGTGGCGCGATCCGCCGACGAGCACGACGAGCCGCGATTCGGGCTAGGGGCGCGGCAATCCGTTCACACTTCACGCCTGATCCGAGGCACACCGCAGGGGGCAGCTCATTAATTCTGCAAGCATCATGATGTCGAGCACGGTTCGATTGCGCATGTCGGTCGGGCCCATGCGAAATCTTGACCTCATAGCGACCGGCTGGACGTGTCGATTTCCGGGTGTATGGATCGAACCAGATGTTCTCGAACGAATCAATTCAGAATGAGCGGTACCGTGATCTCGACGGCTTCATATCGGCCGGCAGGAAACGCCTCGGCCTCTCGACTTGCGACTACTTGTACTGGGCAGCGGAGCTGGGCGAGGCCATGTTTCGACCGGGCGCAGTGCACGGGAAGGCCGACGAAACGCTCGCCGCGCGGTACGTCGTCAAGCTTGACGAAGCGCGGCTGACCGAGTTTGACCACCGGATTCACTGCCCTGAAGGGCGCAGAGTAGCCAGCGGCGACTGCCCGCACTGTGCGGCACACGACCCCGCCCGGGCGATCGGTTTTCTCGAGGCACAGCACATCGTCGGGCGAACGACCGAGGGACTTGTCGCGAACGCGCGTGCGCTTGGTCGTCTCGGGACCAGCGGGCTCGTCAAATCAGCGGAAGTCATCGGCCCTCCGGGCGAAGTCTCAGATTCCGGGTGATGGTCGGACCGGTGTCGCCAACTTTCGTTCACGCATGAATATCGTCCGGTCCGTGCCGCAATCCCCACGCCACCGAAGGTACAGTGTCCGCCAAAAGTAACGGCCGATCGCCGTATCGTTGCCCCCGTTCTCTCGCCGGGATAGTGTCACAGCGGCGAGCGAGCCCGGCGCCGAGGGCGATCCATGATTCATCCGAGGACTGTCAAGGACATCACCGCATCGTGGGTGACGGAGTTGTTTCGCGCGTCCGGGGTCATCCGCCACGGCGGCGTTCGCCGGGCCGAGGTTGAGTCCATCGGAGTGGGATTCGGTCTGCTGAGCGGCCAAGCCCGGGTGCACCTCAAGTACGAACCGAACGAGCCGAGTGCTCCGTCGAGCGTCGTGGTCAAGATGCCTCCGACCGCGCCGGACTCGATGGCCTTCGCTGAAACGACGCGTGCGTGCGAGCGCGAGATTCGCTTTTACCGCGAGGTTGCGCCGATCACGCCGATTCGCGTTCCGCGGATGTTCGCCACGGTGATGGAGCCGTCCGACGAAGTCTTCATCCTCGTCATGGAGGACATGGGCGCATTGAAGCCCGGCGACCAGGTTGCCGGCCTGACGCGGGCGCAGGTGCTGGCCGCCGCGCGGACGATCGCCGCGCTTCACGCGCGCTGGTGGAACGGTCACCAGCGCGGCGAGTTGCCGTGGGTGCCGCCGGTCGAACAGCAGGAGCGCCTGCTAAGCCTCGACGTGGCGCACATCCGCGAGGCATGGCCCGGCTTTCTCGCGGAGTTCGGCGATCATCTCCCACCCGGCGGCAAGGCCCTAGGCGAGCGGATCATCGAAAAGCTCGATCGCATCTTTGCGGCCTTCAATGCTGCGCCGCGGACGCTTGCACACTTCGACTACCGCGCCGACAACCTGTTTTTCGACGATCTCTCAAAGAAAGAGGCTGTCGTTGTGCTCGACTGGCAACTGGCAATGTGGGGTCCCGGCGCGTACGACGTGGCCCGTCTGACCGGGGGCAGCCTGCCGCCGGCCCAGCGCGGCGGCCACCATCGGGAGATCGTCGATGCGTGGCATCAGGGTCTGCTCGCCGGCGGCGTGACGGGCTACGCCGAGTCGCAGGCCTGGCACGATTACCGCGTCAGCGCCGTCATGGCGATGCTGAATCCGGTGCTCGTCCACCACATCTTCAAGACCGGTGGCCCCCGCGGCGTAGCATTGGGCGCCGCAATGACGGAGCGTCTTTTCAGCGACCTGCTCGAATGCGGCGCCGAGGCGGTCGTTGCGTAGACTTGCGCAGATTTTGAGACGTCGTCCCATCCCCACAGGCCGCGGTCGGATTCGAACCGACGAATAACGGATTTGCAATCCGTCC
>CAZONT010000170.1:0-3969 GCA_964581285.1 uncultured Planctomycetaceae bacterium
TACGCGATGGGCGGATCGCCGACGCGGCGGTGGATGCACGTGCTGACGTTTGCGGTGGTGGTGGCTGTCACGTCGTACGTGATTCTGGATCTGGAGTATCCGCGGGTGGGGCTGATTCGGATCGATGCGCTGGACCAGCTCCTGGTGGACCTCCGGGCGAGTATGAAGTAGGCGGGCGGGGCAGAGCCGATGAAAACCCAGGGTCGCAATGTCGCGACCGTGGGGCGAGTGACTCGCGCGATGAACTTTGATCAGCGGCGGCGACGAAGCAGTGCGGCCGCGCTCAGACCGATGAGGCCGATGGTGGCGGGCTCGGGGACGTGAATTCGCATAAAGCCCTGGCCGAGCGAAGAGCCCGCGGCGTTGACCAGATCGGCGAGGAAATAGACGTAGTCGTCGTCCGTGACGAACATGTCGTCGGTCCGAAAGGCGTTGATGAAGACGTCGTCGTCGAAGAGGCCGTTGGCGTTGAGATCGACGGGGTCGAACTGGCGGGCGATGACGCTGGTGTTATTCCAGACGAGAACGAGATCGCGATTGGCGTCGGGATTGTTGGTTGCGGCGCCGAAGACGAAGTCGCCGTGGTTGTTGCCGGCCATGTTGAAGAAGGTGGTCGAGAGGATCGACTGACTGAAGCGCTCGCCGGGCAGGCCACCGGGGACGAGATTGTTTGTTACCGCGAGAACGACGCCGTTCTTGAGCACCCAGTCGAGCGTATCCGTATTCGTGCCGCGGGCGAACCAATCGCCGTTCGACATCATGACTGCCTGGAGCCCGCCAGCGGCGACGGAACTCACAAACCCGGAGCCCGGGACGATGAAGGTCGATTGGACGACGACATGGTTGTTGACGGCAATCGCGTCGGTCTGAAGGGAACCGCTCAGCACTCCGAGCGTCAGGTAATTGCCGCCATCAGCGCTGAAGTAGGTGTTTTCGGTGCGGAAGGAACTCCAGGTTCGCGAGCCGCCGTCGAGCTGGCCGGCCGGGGTCGTGACGCCCTTTTGAAGCCTTACCGTGCCACCGAAAAAGACCGCCGCATCGGACGTGGATGGCACGCCGACCAGTGCCGTGCTGACAAAGCCGACGCCCAGACTGGTGAGACTCGGACTGTTGAGGGTGTTGCCCAGTTGCGCGCCGGGGATGCCGGGCGCCGGTTCCAGCTTACGCGCGGCGACGCTGATCGCCCCAATACTGTCGCGGCAGGCGATGATCTCCGTGTCAACGACGTTTGTGGTCGCCGTCGCGAAACAGAAACTGCCGTCGTTCGAGAGGGACAGATTGCGGTCAACCGGTCCGAATTTTTCGCCCTGGCCATAAAGGAAGGCGCCTTCCTGAACCGCAACGCTACCAAACGCGCCGGCACCTGCCACGACTACGTCATCCTCGGAAAGGATCCAATTTGTATCGGCGCCGAGGGCCCAGCGGTTGCCATCCGGACTGCGATACGGTCGGCGGAGGGTCGAGAATCGAATGGCCTGAAGACCGGGGACGAGTGACGTTGGCGAGGTTTGGATGGTGGAGTAGATCGCGGTTGCGCCTTGGAAGGCCCGGGCCGTTTGGACGAGAGGCGCCAGGACAGTAGCGGTGCACGCCACAGTGCAGAGGAAACCAGGAATTCGCATCATACGTCCCTCCTGCTGATGTTCTGATGCTTTGGAAATCAGTATACCGATCTGATGCCGGTCGGAGCAATGGGTTTTTGAAGTTTCAGCGCTTCGAAACGCCGCGCGGGGCGCGTCAGGGCAGGCCGCGGGGTTAATCGCGGAGGCGGTTGAGCGCGTCGATCGGCGTCGTGGCGTCGAGACGCGGGCTCGTAACCAAAAGTCTCACTCGCGGGCCTTGCCGAAGCTCGATTCCCGACGCCAAACGAACCAACCGCTCGATAGCGGAGAGAACTCTTCGCCGAAAAGAGTCGGGGGCATTCCGGAAGAACTATGTGCAAAGCCGAGTGTATCCATGAATCCGGCCCCGGCGACTCGCAACAACACTCCCGAAGAAATGCGAGTAATCTGCTGCACGCGATAAATCCCGACCCAGCGCGGCTCGAACGACGAAGCCGGCGAACTCGCAACTTCAGAGGCCAGCGCGTCCATCGACGGGCGCGAGAGCCAAAACCCCACGCGAAGTGGAAACTGCACTGCTGACGACAATGCAATCACAGCGCATGCCGTCGGAATTACGAGCCACCGCTTCGGCGATTGCAACGCGCAGCCGTGCTTCCGCCTGAGCACAAAACGCATCAGGAAGCGAAAGAGCCAGATGCAGATGAGTAGCGCTCCGACGGAAATGCAGAGCAGAGGAACGACGGACAATCCGCCCGGCAGTGCGCTCTGGATGAGATAGAGCGCGGCAACAGCACAGGCGCACCGATTCAATGTTTTTCGAGGCGGCTCGGACCACCGTCGCACCCATTTTTCGAGCCTTGATCCGGTGTAAAACGTACACGGGTCCTGTGGATCGAAGGACCGTCCGCACTCCGGACAACGGCTTTCGACGAGTCCGTCCAGAACGTAATCGCAGCCGAGGCAACGAGGGTCTCGGGCCGACATCGCTTCACCGGTGCGTGCGTCTGTCATGTGAATGCCGTGCGTAATTGTAGATGCCAGGGCGACACGACACATGGCGCGCCGTGTACTGCGCCGGTCCGGGGCTAGCGCTGCTCGCGAAGTCGCGACTGGAGGTCGCGGAGGAGGTTTAGCGCGTCGATCGGTGTCGTGGCATCGAGGTTGATGCGCTGGAGCTCGTCGGAGAGTGCCTGCCACCAGGTGGGTGGGGGCGGGGCGGCTGGGAAGAGCGTGGGTTGGGCGGGGTCGACGGGTGCGCCGGCTACGCGCTTGGATTCGAGGGCGAAGCTCTGCTCCAGCTCGGCCAGCACCTCGACACTGCGGGCGACGACGGTGGGCGGGATGCCGGCCATGCGGGCGACGTGGATGCCGTAGCTCTTATCGGTGCCGCCGGGGACGATGCGATGGAGAAAGATGATGTCGGCGGCCGAGCCGTCGGGACGGCGCGTTTCCTGCACGGCGACGTTGTAGTTGGCGACGCCGGGGCAGGAGGCGGCGAGCTCGGTCAGCTCGTGGTAATGGGTCGCGAAGAGCGTGCGGCAGCCGATGCGGCGGGCGATGTGTTCGGTGATGGCCCAGGCGAGTGCGAGGCCGTCGAAGGTCGAGGTGCCGCGGCCGATTTCGTCGAGGATGACGAGCGAGGCGGCGGAGGCGTTGTTGAGGATGCGGGCGGTCTCGACCATTTCGACCATGAAGGTGGAGTGGCCGCGGGCGATCTCGTCGGCGGCGCCGACGCGGGCGAAGATGCGGTCGGCGGGGGCGAACTTCATCGCGCGGGCGGGGACGTACGCGCCGGTCTGGGCAAGCAGGAGCAGCAGGGCGGTCTGGCGGAGGTAGGTGGATTTGCCGGCCATGTTGGGGCCGGTGATGAGCAGGACGCGCTGGCCGTCGGGGGCGAGGTGGCAATCATTGGGGACGAATTTCTCTGAAAGCGTTTGCTCGAGGACGGGGTGGCGGCCATCGGTGATTTCGAGAATGCAATCCGCGCGGCGGCCACGGGCGGTTGGAGCGACGTCCACGAGTTCGGGGCGGCAATAGTCGCGATGGAGCGAGAGGTCGGCGAGGGCGGTCAGCACGTCGAGGGATGCGATGGCGGCGGCGGCGGACTGAAGGCGAGCCAGGTCCTGCGCGGTGCGCTTGCAGAGCTGATCGAAGAGATCGACCTCGAGCTGGACGGCGCGGTCGCGGGCGGTGAGGACTTCGGTCTCGTGTTTCTTGAGGGCGTCGGTGATGAAGCGCTCGGCATTGCGAACCGTCTGGCGGCGGACGTAGTCGGGCGGGACTTTGTCCTTGTGGGCGTTGGTGATCTCGATGTAGTAGCCGAAGACCTCGTTGTAGCCGACCTTGAGCGAGGGAATGTTCGTGCGGGCGATTTCGGCGGCCTGGTACTCGGCGAGCCAGCGCT
>CAZONT010000170.1:3979-6983 GCA_964581285.1 uncultured Planctomycetaceae bacterium
GCTGGGCGTCGGAGTCGAGAGCGCGAAGTCGATCGAGTTCGGCGTTGAAGCCGGGGGCAATGAAGCCGCCGTCGCGGGCGACGGGAGGCGCGTCGTCGCGGAGTGCGGAGGCGAGATGCGCGGCGAGGTCGTCGAGGCCCGAGGTCGCGTCGGCGCAGTCGGCCAGCAGCGGGACGGGGGGCACGAGCGAGCCGCTCGTCATTGTTTGCCGCAGAGCGGCAAACGCGATGATGGTCTGGCCGAGGGCGAGGAGGTCGCGCGGATTGGCGCGGGAGACGCCGAGGCGGGCGGCGATGCGTTCGATGTCGCGCATCTCGCGGAGGAGGTCGCGGAGCTTCGTCAGGCGGAGGCGGTCGGCGCGGAGGTCGGCGATGGCGTCCTGGCGGCGGCGAATCTCGGCGGGGTCGCGAAGCGGGAAGCAGAGCCAGTCGCGCAGTCGGCGGGCGCCCATCGTGGTGACCGTGCGGTCGATGGCGGAGAGAAGCGAGCCCTGGCGCGAGCCGTCGCGGGCGGTCTGTTCGATTTCCAACGCGCGGAGCGTGGCGTGGTCGAGAGCGAGAAAGCTGTCGGTGCGGCGGGGTTCGAGCTTGAGGATGTGCTGCAGGGCGGTCTTCTGCGTGCGCTGCAGATACTCGAGCAGGGCGCCGGCGGCGCGGATCGACGCGTCGACGGAGTCGAATCCGAAGCCGGCGAGGCCGGCGACGCCGAAGTGGGCGCAGAGCAGACGATTGGTCTCGTGGGTGTCAAAGGCGTGCGGTCCGCGCGGCGTGATGGCGGCCTTGAGCGTGGCGCGGATTTCATCGGCCAGCGGGTCCGCGCGGTCGATGGGTTGTTCGAGAGTCAGGACTTCGGCGGGTCGAAGGCGGGCGAGCTCGTCGAGCAGCAGTCGCGGTGAAATGAGCTGCGCGAAGAAGCGGCCGCTGGCGAGTTCGACGGCGGCGAGGCCGATGAGCGCGTTGCGCGAGGCCTGCTTCTCGTCGGTGAAGATCGCGGCGAGCCAATTCGGATTTGTCGCTTCGAGGAGGCGGTCGTCGGTCAGCGTGCCGGGGGTGATGATGCGGACGATGTCGCGCTTGATGACGCCCTTCGCCGATTTGGGGTCTTCCATCTGTTCGCTGATGGCGACCTTGTAGCCGGCGCGGACGAGGCGGGCGACGTAGCCGTCGACGGCGTGATAGGGGACGCCGGCGAGCGGGATGGGGTTGCTGGCGTTGCGATCGCGGGCGGTGAGGGTCAGGCCGAGGACGCGGGCGATGGTCCTGGCATCATCGAAAAAGGTCTCGTAGAAGTCGCCGATGCGAAAGAGCAGGATGGCGTCAGGTACGGCGGCCTTCTGCTCAAGATACTGGCGCATGGCGGGGGTGAGAGCGGCGTCGGACGGGGCGGGGGCGTCGACGATCGGTGGTGACACGGACGCCGGCGATTTGGCGGCTGATGTGCGTGGCATTTCCCGCTCCGAAACGAATCGGAGGAAAGGGTAAGCGAAACGGGGGCGGGAGTCAGCGCGTCAGGCGGTACGGCGGCGGAGGAACGCGACGCCGACGAGCAACAGGCCGAGGGTGGCCGGCTCGGGCGTGGCGTGGGCGTTGTAGTGGATGTCGCCACCGAAGGAGTATTCGACGGTGGGATTGTCGGAGACGAAGACGGGGACGATGGCTTCGATGGTGAAGTTCTCGGTCAGCGTGTGCACGCCGCCGACGCTCGTGACCTTGCTGAGGAACAGGGCGGTGATGGCGGCGTCGTCGAGGCCGAGCGAAGGATCACTCTGGAAAAAGAAGTCGGACGCGGTGGGATTGGCGGAGTCGGCAGTCCAGTTGAAGGTCCAGAGTTGCTCGTCGATGAGCGCGTTGGTGGTAAACGCTCCAAAGATCTGTGCGCTGGAGGTCTGGCCCACGTCGACGGTCTGGGCGAGCAGTTGAAGGCCGGCTTCGAGGGTCGTCGAGAAACGGACCTCGGGTTTGAAGTCCAGAATGAAGGTGGCGGAGTAGTTCGCGGGGTCTTCGGCCTCGGCGGTGGCATCGACGATGCCGACGGGCGGCAGGCCGAGCGGCGTGATGCGAGCGAACGAGTCGCGCGTATTCCACGTGCCGGGGGAGTAGGACATGACGGTGCGGCCTTCGGGATTCATGTTTCCGCCGGGATAGGAGACGACGCCCGTGTCGAGCGGTGAACCAAGGCCGCCTCCCGACGGCGGGGTGTAGGGGCCGCCGTAGGGACCGGGATCGAGGATGGCTGTGGGAACGTTGTTGGAATTAAAGAGACTCGTCGCCCGAAACCAATCGCCGGTCGGACCACTCTGATTTGTTACGTGGACGCCGCTGGTACTGGCGACGACGCCGGCCGGACCCGGGCCCTGCGCACCCGAGTAGGCAATGATGGCGCCGGCGCGAACGGTTTCAGTCGATGCAAGGAGAAGCGCCGCCAAGGTAAGCAGAGCGCGAAGGCGGACCGGGCCACTCGGGAGTATTTTCTGAATCATCTTCCGCCTCCGCGCCAAAGCTGCAGGCCGCCCCCGAGAAACCCGATCGGCCTGAGTCGGTCGAGCCCGATTGTACAAATCTGTTTGGAATTTTCAACGAATTTCCACGTGTTCCGCGGCAAAAGTCGGCTGTGAAATGCCTTGGCTACCGGCACTGCGGCGAGTACGATACCCGGCTGGCGAGAGTTTCAAACCCAGTAATTGTTTCTAAGAAAGGAGCGAACATGAAGATGCGAAAGATTCTGGTGGGCCTTGTGTGCATGTGTAGCAGCACACTGATGGCGAGATCGGTGCTCGCGCAGGACAAGGCCGGGGACGCGGCGAAGGGCGCCATGAACCAGGCGACTGAAGCAGCGAAGCAGAAGGCGCAGGAGGCGGGACAGCAGGCGGCCGAGGAAGCAAAGAAGAAAGTCGGCGAGTGGGCCCAGGGCGACAAGAAGATGTCGCCGGAAGAACAGAAGCAGATGGACCAGATGATGAAGGCCGGGCAGCCGGGCCCGGAGCATCAGTACCTCAAGTCGATGG
>CAZONT010000171.1:0-6926 GCA_964581285.1 uncultured Planctomycetaceae bacterium
ACGCCGAATTGATCTCGTCCAGAAAAAGCGTCCCCCCGTCGGCCGCCTTGAACTTGCCCGGCTTGTCCGACGTCGCCCCGGTAAAAGACCCCTTCACGTGGCCGAACAGCTCGCTCTCCAGCAGCGTCTCGGGAATCGCCCCGCACGACACGGCCACAAACGGCTTTTCGCGCCGCGTCGACATCTGGTGTACCGTCCGCGCGACAAGACTCTTGCCTGTGCCCGACTCGCCCGAGACGAGGATCGTCGTTCGCGTGTCGGCCACAGTCTCCATCAGCTCGAAAACCCGCTGCATGCGATAGTCGCTGCCGACGATGTTCTCAAGCGAGAAACGCATCCCAAGCTGCTGCCGCAACGTGCGATTCTCGCGGAGCAGCGCCTGCTGCGCCACTGCCCGCTGCACGACCAGCCGGATCTCGTCATCGACGATCGGCTTGGTGAGGTAGTCGTAGGCCCCCATCTTGATCGCCTCGACCGCCGACTCGATCGTGCCGTAACCGGTAATGACGATCGGCACGACCTCCGGAAATCGCTGCCGCACTGCTCGCAGCAACTCAAACCCGTTGCCCTTCGGCATGTTCACGTCGGTGATGACCACCGCGTGCGGCTGCCGCTCCAGCTCGGCGATCGCCTCGTTCACCGACGCCTTCGCCGCCGTGCGATACCCCTCAACGCTCAGAAACTCCGTCAAGGACTCCGCGATGATCGGATCGTCGTCGACGACGAGGATGCGTTCGGCCACCGCCGACGCAGCCGCCTTCGGCTCCGACTCCCCCGCGGCCGGCCGCCCGGTCGTTGTCGCTCGCTCGCGTGCTTCATTAACTTGCATGGCTCACCTCGTTGGATTGCGTTCGCTTCGCATGAACAAGACCAGAGATGCCGCTCGGAATCCGGACCGTGAAGACCGCGCCGGGCCCATCCGCCCGATTGCCCGCAGCGATCGAGCCGCCGAGCCGCTCGACAATCTCCTTGCACACCGCCAGCCCGAGACCGGTACCCAGTCCCGCCGGCTTGGTCGTGAAGAACGGCTCGAACAGACGCTCCGCATCCGGCGGCAGCCCGCAGCCGGAATCGACGAACGAAATTACAACCTCGCCGCCTCGTTGCTCGGCCGAGATGGTCAGCGAACCCCCGGACGGCATGGCGTCGATCGCATTCTTGATGAGGTTGCAGAAGACCTGGTAGAGATTCACCCCGCCGACCGCCGCAATGTCCGCCTGTGGATAGCGGCAAAAGATTGATACTTGCCGCTCGGCCGCCCGCGCCTCAAACGTCCGCACCGCCTCATCGATCAGCCGTGCCAGCGTCTGCTCCGCCAATGCCGGCGGCGCATTCCGCGAAAAGTCGAGCAGCGCCCGCACGATATGGACCAGCCGCGTGCAACCGTCGCGGGCCGCAGAGACATACTCGTGCAGTTTCGGATTCGTCGCGTCATCCGCGACGCGAAGCGCGAGGTTGAGAAACCGAAGTATTCCGTCGAGCGGATTGTTCAATTCGTGCGCGACGGACGCACAGAGCTTTCCGACGGCCGCGAGTCGTTCCGATACCGCCAGCCGCTGCTCCATCGTAAATCGGGACGTGACGTCCTCGAGCAGTAGCAGCCCAAGGCGAACTCCGCCCGCAGCCGGGTCCGCCAGCGTCGAAACCGTGGCATTCACGTACCGCGCCGGCGACCCGTTCGCTCGTACCGTAAGTCCGTCGAAGCGCTGCGGCGTCGGACGCACCCACGCGGCTTCGAGATGGGTCTTCCAGGACTCGAATCGGCTGTCAACCACGTCGCGCGTCATCGCCGCGGCCAGGTCGTCCGCTGCCGCCACCATGCAGCGCGCCAGCTCATTCTGATAACAAACGTGCAATCGCTCGTCGAAGACAATCACCCCGAGCGGCAGGGCATCGAATACAAACGAGATGCCCCGCAGGGACGGCGACAAGGCGGCCGCGGCAGGATCGGTTTGTTGCGTTGGTGCAATCATTGCAGGCACAGCCGCCGTCGCATCCGGTGGACACACGGCGACGCCCCGTCAGTCGGCCGCACGAGAATGTCCCCCCTCCGACGGTCGGTACAAACCCGCAGAGACTGTTGCAAAAAAACATCGTTTCGCCGTCCCGCCGCGTTATCCGGCCGTCAAACCTCGCCCGTCGTTCGCCGCGTGGATAGACTCCGAAACGCATGAATCGGCCGCGCTCGAAGAAACTCATCGCGCTCTACGGACTCGTCTTCGTCGTCGCCCTGGCCGTACGGCTCCTCTACTGGTCCGAAATCCGCGGCACGCCGCTCGACCAGTGGCACCTGCTCCAGGAGTCCGACATGGCAACCTACGTCGAGCAGGCGCGACTGCTCGCCGCCGGCGACTGGCTCGCGCCGAATCCCTATCACCCCTACCACCAGTGGCAAAAGGGCTCCGGCACAGCCGACGAATGGTTGGCTTGGTGCGGCCCGCACGGCTTCCATCAGGCACCGCTCTACAGCTATTTGCTGGCGGGCGCGTCCAGGGCGATTCCGGATTACATCGACGCCGTAAAGATCGCGCAGCTCATCCTCGGCGCGGGTACTTGTGTGCTACTTGCGCTTATCGCCCGGCAACTGGCCGGCGAAGTCGCCGGCGTCTCGGCGGGATCGTTCTGCGCGTTTTACGGTCCACTCTACTACCTCGAAGCACAGTTGCTTCGAGAAGGACCGGCCGTCTTCGGCCTCGCTTTGCTGATATGGCTCGTCTTGAGATACGTCCGTGTCGATGCGCCTCGCAGCCGCCTCTTGCCCTCATCGATCGGTATCCTTCTCGGTGTCTTCGCGATGTTCCACGAGATTGCAGTCGTGCTCTTTGTCGCGACGCTGATCGTGGTGATCGCGCACGAGACGCAACGATCGCTTCGCCGCGCAGCCCGCGCCGTTTCGTGCATCGCCATCGGCTGGCTGGTCGGATTCGCGCCGCTGCTCGCCCGTAACGTGGCCGTCGGCGCGCCGCCGCTGTCAGTCTCCTCCCGCTCCCATCTGACGATCGCGTTAGCGAATATGTCGACTGCGAGGGACGGAGGTGTGATGTTTGCCGAGCCCGGGCCGCAGTTTCGCGAAATCATGCTCGCGTCCAACGGCTCAACGCGGGCCGTGCTTCGAGAAGTCTGGCGCGGCTACGAAGGCAATCGCGGCGGCCTGGTCGCTCATTGGTCACGCCGGCTGGCCGCCGCGTTCGTATCGGTCGAGATTGCCGACAACACTTCGTTCAGCTTCTACCGCGCCTGCGCCGGCTCGCTCCGAGTGTGTGTGACGTTCGCATGGATCCTGCCGCTCGGCCTCTCGGCGATCCTCGCTTGCCTCGCGGCCGCCGCCCGCGACCGAATCCGCCCTTCACAACCACCCTCGCCCGGCCCGACCGCCCGACCCATTTCGTCGATCTGGTCCGAGCATCGCACAGCCCACCACACGTTGCTCACCTATCAGTTCTTGTTCATTCTGGCAGTGTCACTGGTCAACGTGCAGGCCCGCTACCGAATGCTCCTCGTGCCCATCCTGATCTGTTACGCCGGCGTCTTTATCGCGATCGTCGCCCGCTCGCTGGCGGCCCGCCGATTTGCACCGCCGCTCGCTCTCGTGGCCATCGCCTTTGCGATCGTCGTCGCCCAGTACCGCCTCTCGATCCCCCTGCGGCGACTCGATCGCCGCGTCATCGATCGCGCGTTCGTCGCCGAGCGCTATGAACAGGCCGGCCAGCTTGCCGATGCTCTGCCCTACCTGCGCGCCGCACTCGTGCTGACGCCTGATGATCATGAAGTGCGGCTCCACTACGCCAATGACCTTGCACAGCTCCGCCGCTACGACGAAGCCCTCGCGCAGTTCCGGCGACTCGAATCCACCAACATTCAACCCGAGGGTGTCCGCAACGCGATTCGATTCCTCGAGCAAAAGGTGCGTACCGCGTCGCAGCCGGGCGGATAGACCGCCCCGCTCGAAGTCCGCCCGTTTACCCCGCCGCGCCCGAGTCGTATAAACAGTTTCAATGGGCCGCGGTCTTCGCGAAATACGTTCGTCCAAGCAGCCGCTCAAATCGGAGCAGCTGACCGCCGTGCCCGATGTCCCTCCGGTCCCGCCGCTGCGATTCGCTTCCTCGGGCGATCGCGCGCTGCGCGTGTCGTTGCCGATCGTGATCGCGGCCGTGACCCTTGTCGTCTTCTCCCCGGCCCGGACCGGGGAGTTTCTCAACTGGGACGATGACCTCAATTTCAGCAACAATTTCGGGTACCGAGGCCTCGACACCGGCCACCTGGAGTGGATGTTCACGACCGGACACATGGGCCACTACCAGCCGCTGGCCTGGGTGACACTGGCCATCGACCATCACTTTGTCGGCATGAAGCCCAATCTCTACCACGTCACGAGCGTGCTCTGGCACACGGCGACGGCCGTACTTTTCTATTTCCTCGCCCGACGTCTCATCGCACTCGCGATGCGACACGAACCCGTGCCGCCCCCATCCACCGCGCCGCTGCCGATCAGCCCAAACCTCCTCTGCATCTACGCGACAATGGCCGCCCTGCTCTTTGCCGTCCACCCGCTCCGCGTCGAATCGGTTGCCTGGGTCACCGAGCGCCGCGACGTGGTCTCCGGCTTCTTCTTTGTCGCGGCCCTGCTGACCTACCTCCGCGCCGTCTCGCCGGGACTGATCCCGATTCGCAGCCATGGCTGGCACTTCCTGTGCGTCATCTGCATCGCCCTCTCGCTCATGGCCAAGGCCTGGGGCATGGCCCTGCCGATCATCATGCTTGTCCTCGACGTCTACCCGCTCGGACGGTTGCCCGGCGATCCGCGTCGCTGGCGGGCCCCGGACCTCCTGCGGATCATCTATCAGAAATTGCCCGCGCTCCTGCTCGCCTTCGGCGCAGGCGTTGCCGCCATTCTCGCCCAGCGCACCGTCGACTGGGGTGTCATGTCGCTCACGCAGCACAAGCTCGACGCCCGCATCGCCCAGGCCCTCTTTGGAATCGCCTTCTATCCGCTGCGAACGCTCATGCCGCGCGACCTCGCGACCATTGTTCAGATCCCCAAGGGGTTCAACCTGTATTCCAATTCCGTGCTGCTCGCGGCCGGCGTTGTCACGACAGTCACGGCCGCAAGTCTCCTCCTGCGCCGCCGCTTCCCCGCCGTCCTCGCCGTATGGATCTGCTATCTCGTGACCGTATTCCCCGTCCTCGGCGTCGCCCAGAGCGGCCAGCAGCTTGTCGCCGATCGCTACAGCTATCTCTCGTGTCTCGGATTTCCGCTGCTCCTCGCCGGTGCGGTCGCAGCGCTAGGCCGCGACGAAAACCTGCGCCGGCTCTGGAGTTTCGCGACGGCCGTCGTCTGCGGGGCCATCGCCATCTTCGGCGTCATGTCCTACCGCTACACCACATGCTGGCGGACCGGCGAATTGCTCTGGGCCTACACGGTACCGATCGTCCCCGACAGTTGGATTGCCCGAATCAACTACGGCACCGCCATGTTCCACAATGGCAAAGTCACCGAAGCCGCCGAACAGCTCGGAACCGCCACGACGCAAAATCCCAAGTCCGGCCACGCCTGGCACAACTACGGCGTGGTCCTGTCATCCGCCGGACGAGACGCCGAAGCCGAACAGGCCTTTATCAAGGCCGTCGAATTCTACTCGGCGCCGCGCAGCTCCGAATTGCAGTTGGGATTCCTCTACCTGAAGCAAAAGCGCTACCGCGACGCCATCCCCAGATTCATCGAAGCCATGGCGAGCCGCGACCTGGCCGCCCAGGCCCATGGGGGGCTCGGCTCGTGCTATCTCGGGCTGGGCCAGCTCGACGCCGCCATCGCCGAGCTTGAAATGTCCGTGACGCTCGATCCCAGTTTGCAGCGCAACAAGCGGTTACTCGAGCGCATGCTGCAACACCGCGAGAAGAACTCGCAATAATCGTGAGAATTGACCAGGGATGACCGCCGACTACCGCGGCGCGGTTTCCGGCTTCACCTCGTCGGTCCCGGCCGGCGGCGGCGTGTACTGCGTCGGATGCTCGGGATTCGGCGTCGGCGGCGGCTGCCAGTTCATCTGCGACTCGGGATTCTCCGCGCCCGTCACCTCGCGATAGGTCGTGCGCCGCCGATCGTTGTAATCCGGCGGCTCGTCGCCCGGCTTGGCGTACATGTCGTCGTAGTCATACTGACCGAACCACTTGTGCAGACGGCCGTCGCTCGCCATCAGCATTCCCGGCGGCTGCGGCACAATCGAAACGGGCACGCCGAACGCATTGAGCGTGAACCGCGCCGGTCCGTAGGCGATGTCGAGGAAGTCGACCGCGTTCCAGGCAAATACGTTGTCGACCGGGTCGCGGTTGTTCGGGTTCGTGACGTCGTTGCCCTTCGTCTCAAACGGATCCTCAAACCACAGCGGCCAGTGCGTGACCAGGCCGCTCTCGTAGTAAACATCCGACGCCGGAATATCGCGGCGATAGATCGGCGGCAGCTGCCCCGGCGTGTGCTCGACATAGGCGATCACCGACGGTGTCGTCCGATCATCGAGCATGTATGGGGCCGAATCCTTGAACGGGTTGTTGAGCTGCTGCGACGCAATGCCGACCCGGAACGGATTGGCCGAATCCTGGTGGATGCACCCGCCGAGCAGGAGCAGACCGTAACCGGCCCCGCAAAGCGTTTTATTCAAGCGACGTATCGAGAGCATAATTCGGAGATTCCTTCGTAATCGATATATCGTGCGGGTGGGATTCTATCATGCTGGCTTGTGAAACGCGAATGAACCGGGCATCCCGCCGCAGGTCCTCAATCGTCCGCGCCCCGCAATAGCCCATCCCGGCACGAATCCCGCCGACGAGCTGATAAACCAGCTCTCGCAGCGGTCCGCGATATGGAACGCGGCCCTCGACGCCCTCGGGCACGAGCTTGTCGCGATCCTTCTCGCCCTTCTGTCCATATC
>CAZONT010000172.1:0-6883 GCA_964581285.1 uncultured Planctomycetaceae bacterium
GTGGGGTTAGTTTGCGGCGGGTCGCTGGAGGGTGAGCGGGGCGGGGGTGCTGGTGACGGAGCGACAGTCGTTGGTGACGATTACGTCGTAATTGCCGAGGTCTTTGGGGCGGACGGGTCGGATGGTCAGCGTGGCGGTGGTCGCGCCGCTGATGTGCTGGTCGTCCGTCAGGTTGATGCCGTTCTTGCGCCACTGGTACGTCAGCGGCGGCTCGCCGGAGGCGAGGACGGAGAAGGTGGCGGTCTTGCCGGGGTGGACGGATTGGGGCGAGGGGTGGTTGGAGATCGAGGCGGGCACGACGATCGGGCCCCAGCGGGCAACGCGCGCTGAGATGTGATCGCCAGCGCGCATGAACCGACCGCCGACGATTAGATCACCGTCGTGGATTGCCAAGCAAAAGGCCTGCGCATCGAGTCCGCCACCCATTGGAGCCCACTGGGATCCGTTCCATTTCGCAATTCGATTCGCTTGAGTTGCGCCTGCAAGCGTGAAGTTTCCTGCGGCGATCAATTCGCCCTGGTAGATCGCCAGTGCGTTAACCGCGTCATTGGTTCCTCCACCAAGTGAACTCCAATGCAGTCCATCCCACGCAGCGATGTGATCGACGACGATTCCGTCAACTTCCCGGAAAGAGCCTGCGACAATCAAATTGCCGTTAAATTCAGCCAGGGCGAGTACCCCGGAATATTCGCCGACGGGAATTCCACCCCCGACCGGCAGCCAGCGGCTGCCATTCCATGCGGCGATTCGCTGCGGGCCGTGGTCGGAGGTGCCACCCACGATTAGGTCGCCTTGAAAAACCTGGAATGCATTCGGGGCAAATTGAATTCCGGCACATGGAGTGCCATTAGCTCGCTGACACAGATTCCCCCACGCAGTGCCATTCCAAGTCGCGATGCGCGGTGCAGGAATACCCCCAGCGGTTGAGAAAGTGCCACCGACGAACAAGTCGCCGTTGTTCACTCCCATACTCCACGCTTGTCCCGATACGCCTGTTCCCAGAGGTGCCCAGCGGGCACCATCCCAACGGGCCACGTTGCGCGATGCGACATCGCCCGCTAGTGTAAAATCGCCCCCGACAATCAGTTCGTTCTCGTACGACGTGAGCGAGTATCCGACGGTCGATCGTCCCGGATTGCTTACTCCACCGCCGACGCTGGTCCAGCCAGTTTTGGCCCAGCGCGCGATTCCTTTCAATAGGGTCCCACTGCCGCCTGCAAAGCGTCCTGCCGCAAAGAGTTCGCCGTCATGAACAACCAATGCGTGAACCCACGAGTCGAGACCCCGTCCGTCGCCAAGCTGAGTCCACTTGCTGCCATTCCATCTCGCGAGATTTGACGCGGGCGAACCATCGGCGACTGAAAAAGCGCCGCCAGCGTAAGCTTCGCCGTGAAAGGAGCCGAGTACTAAGACACCAGGTGGAAAACCGTGCACGGTGTAGAATCCCGATCCGAGCGGCGCCCAAGCCGCTCCATCCCATCGAAGCACGGAATGTGTCGGGATGCCGTCCGACGGCAGGAAATTCCCAGCGACGAGAAGTTCGCCGTTGAGCGCTAGCGCCGCAGACGCGCCAGCGCTCGACTGTGGAAGGTCTTGCCCGAGCGGCGTCCATGCGCTGCCGTTCCACAGTGCGACACCGTTCCCAACTCCAAACCTACCCACGGCGACAAGACGTTGGTCGAGTATCGCAAAGTCGTTTACCGTTGGGATGCCCGACACGGACAGCCCTTGGCCTAATGACTGCCAAGACGAACCATTCCACCTAGCGACTCCCGAGTAGGAGGGATTTGAAAATGGGTCGAAGGCGCCACCTGCGAACAACTGGCCACCATAGACCGCCAGCGCGTAGACCCGCCACGGGGACGTGTACAGGCTCGGTAAACCGAATGCGGACCAAGATGTTCCATTCCAACGTGCGACGCCGCCAGTCGGAATGCTACCAGCCGTCCGGAACGCCCCACCGGCGACGAGTTCGCCGTTGAATTCAACGAGTGCGGAGACGTCGAGGTCCATTCCAGTTCCGAGCGGCGCCCAATTGACTCCGTTCCAACGAGCGATCGAGTGGACAATCTGACCGCCCGCCATTCCGAAAGCGCCTGCGGCTATGAGCTCATTATTGAATACGAGGAGGGAATCAATGGGCCCATTCGTACCATCGCCGAGAGCACTCCAGTTCTGGCCGTCCCATTTCACAATGTTGTTTACTGCCACATCCTCGGCAGTGCTGAAGTTTCCTCCGAGAAAAAGCGCTGGTCCGCTTCCGTCGTCGAATACGGCCATGGCGCGGACGTTGCCATCCAAACCAGGATGTCCGTCGCCCGGTTTCCAGTCGTAGGGACAGTCGGCGTTTGAATTGCTTGCAATTGCGATTGTGGCGAGGAGGAGGACGAGGCCGGTGGCCGGGTGGATTAGTTTGAGTGGATTCATGCGACGGACACTCGCGCGTGGTGCGCACCGGATGGAAGCCCGATGCATTTTAGTGCGGCCACAGGTGTCCGGCTTGCGGTGGCGTTGCGGATGTGCAGGGGTTTGTCGGGGTGTTGATGGGGGCGGGGTGAGGGGGCGACGGGTTAGAATTGGGCGACGGTTGTGTGGATAAATGTCTAGCACTGAATCGCACCCACCAGATTCTGGAGCAACGCAGACGCCGGCTGCGCCGCGCGACAGGGGTCGGCGTCGATTTGCATGGCTGCGTTACGCGTTCGCGTGGCCGGTGCCGTTGCAGCCGTTGCTTTGGGGTGTTGATGATGCTGAAACCCGTCGGAGCATTGAACAGGTGGTTTATCAGAAGCGAAGCGGTATGCGGTGGCTTGTCGTGTTTGCCATCGGGGTCGGGATACTGGGGATCGTTGCGAATCAACTCGTCGCGCGTGTTTCACCGGCGTTTCCCCAATGGGCCGTTACCGCTGGCGTCGTGATTCTGTGCCAGTCGTGCATTGCCTGGTGGCTGCGTCGCGGAATCTTGCGGGATTTGCGACGGGTCCTTGCGTCACTGGGGCGGTGCGAAGGGTGCGGATACGATTTGAAGGAGTGCAGTGACGGGGCGTGTCCGGAGTGCGGGGTGCAGGTTGAACGGAGGGAGGAAACGGGGAAGCCCGCTGAAACGGGCTGAGAGAATTCAGAATGAGGAATTGCGAGCGGCGGTGCGGCACCAGCCCTCGAAGGGCTGGCCTAATAGCCCGCTGCGGCGGGGAAACGCCGTGAACGGCGTTGAGAGTTCGCGATGATGCATCTGCGCCGGAGAATCGTACTGGTGGGGTGGATGTGCAGGGATTTGTTGTGGCGTTGGTGGGCGCGGGGCGGACGGGGATTTCAGGTTTCAGGATTTGAGATTTCAGAGGACGGGCGGATGGGACGGATAGGACTCATAGGGGTGGGTGCGTTGGATTTGGTTGCGGCGGGATTTCAATGGAGACGGCCGGAGTCTTGAGCGGGCCGATGGCCCTCACCCTCGCCCTCTCCCAAGGGAGAGGGGATGTGGACCCCTCCGCGCCTCCCCTTGGCAAGGGGAGGAGATGGGCGGCCGGGCTAGCTCGGCAGCGGGAAGATGGCCTGGAGCAGGTCGGTGAAGTCGGGCGGGGCGTCGGCGGACGCGGCGTCCGGATGCTTGTCCTTGTCGGGCACGACTCCGCAGATGTCGGTGCAGCTGAAGCTGCGACAGCACTGGCCCAAGGTGGTCTTGCACTGGAAGTCCGCGACGCAGAAGAAGCCGCAGCCGGTATTGGCGAGGAGCGCCGCGGCGAGCAGCGCGGCGGCCAGGCAGCGCGTCTTTCGGTTGGTGAGCATGATCATCCTCCCGTAAGCGACCGGGGCATCGTACCCAGCGAGGGGAACGAATTGCAACGGTCGCGGCGGCGGTGGGCGTGCGGGTTTCAACGGGGATAGTTTGTTGGATGGGGCGGCTGTGCCGGGGATTGCTGGCGCATTGGTGGGGGAGGGGTGGAGTGAAACGCGGAAGTCGGAACGCGGAACGCGGAACGGGCGGACGGGGCACACCTGCAACGTTCGGTCGCCCTCCGGACGAAGATCGAGCGGCGCGGTAGAGTTCCTGCATGTCCAGCACCATTACGCCGGCACGTATGTCGCCAGAGACAACCATCCACTGCATCCTCATTCGGGTTTCCATGGCGCTGGTGGTGGTGATGGCATCACTCGCCGGGTGCGCCGCTGGTCCACGCATTTCGCCTTCGGCGCGGGCCGTGCTGAAGATGCCCGCCTCGGGCTTCATCGCGGTCGAGGGCGGCCGTGTGTGGTACTCGGTGCGCGGCACGGGTACGGGTACGGGCACGGGCACGGGGACGCGCACGCCGCTGCTGGTGCTTCATGGCGGGCCGGGCATTCCGCACGACTATCTCGAAAACCTGGAGGTGTTGGGCGACGAGCGGCCGGTGATCTTCTACGACCAGCTCGGCTGCGGCCGTTCGGACCGGCCCGATGATCCGTCGTTGTGGACGCGCGAGCGATTCGCGCGCGAAGTCGGCCAGGTGCGCGCGGCTCTCGGGCTGGACGAGGTGATCCTGTACGGCCACTCGTGGGGCAGCATCCTCGCGGTCGACTATCTCTCGGGCATGGGCGGATCGACCCCGAAAAACGTGCGCGGCGTGATTCTCGCCGGCCCGGCGCTGAGCATCCCGACATGGATCGCTGACTCGCGCAGGCTCATCGCCACGCTGGGACCCGAGATGACACGGACGATCCTTGAGGCCGAGAGCAGCGGCCAGACCGACAGCAAGGCCTACCAGGACGCGATGCGGGTCTTCTATGGCCGCTACGTGTGCCGACTCGATCCGTGGCCGGAGCCGCTCAACCGCGCGATGGCCGGCATGGGCGTGGCGGTGAACCGGAGCATGAGCGGGCCGAGCGAGTTCACGGTGACCGGTTCGCTCAAGTCGGTGGATGTCACGCCGCAGTTGCGTGACGTTCGACAGCCGATCTTGTTCATCTGCGGCGAGCATGACGAGGCGACGCCCGAAACGACGCGGCACTACGCTGGTTTTGCGGCGAACTCCCGCGTGGTGGTCATCCCGAATGCTGCGCACGTCGCCAACTATGACCAGCCCGAGGCGTACATGGCTGCGTTGCGAGCATGGTTCAGAGAGTTGAATCTCTAGTGCCGGCACTTGTCCGACGAACCCGCTTGCTGGCGCGCGCGGCTCGTACGGCGCGGCCCGCTTGCTGGCGCGCGCGGCTCGTACGGCGCGGCCCGCTTGTTTGCGCGCGCGGCTCGTACTTGGATAGTGGGTCAGGTTGCGTCTGAGGGTTTTGCGCCGGCCCAGGCGAGGGCCTGCGGCCGGTCGGGAAATGAGCGAAAGTGAACGGCTTTGCCGTTGCGGAAGGTGTAGACGTCCGCCAGGCGGCCTTCACGCCATTCTGTTTCGTGTTTCAGTCTTGCCCGGACGTGAACGAACACGATGATCTTGTCGCCGGCGACGATGAAGCTCTCCGGCTCGCAACTTCCTTCGGCCCACATAGCGCGCGCCTCTGACGCGTGCGCCGTCACTGCGTCGAGCCCTCGATAGGTTCCGGCGGTCGGCCCATACTCGGCCGGTTCGGTCCACTCGATCTGCGGGTCTAACGCATTGACGAAGGCCGGAATGTCGTTGCGGTTGAGTGCGGCGTACGTCTGTCGCAGCAGCTCGGTTTCGGCTGCGAGGGGCGGTGTTGGGGTGGTCATGTTCACTCCCGCGTGGCGTATCGATGCAAGATCGTAACACGCCGATGAATCGGTGGGCTAATTTCGGATGCCCCTACGGGGCAACGCGGGAGTGAATTTGAGCGGTTTTGCTGAGGAATTCGCGTTGTTTGGGGCGTGGCGTCTTGCGGGGTGATGCGGCGGACGGCACAATCCTGCGCTTGGCCGGTGGTGGCCGACGCGGAAGCCATGCGATGCAATACGACACGATTATCACGGGCGGGAAGCTGGTCAGCGACACGAAGACGACGGTCGGCGACGTCGCGATTCGGGGCGAGAAGATCGCGGCGATCGGGAAGGGGCTGGGGAAGAAGGCGGGGCCGGGGACGAAGGTGATCGATGCGGCCGGCCGGTATGTGATGCCGGGCGGGATCGATGTGCACGTTCACCTGGCGCTGCCGTTCTGCGGGACGACGTCGGCGGATGATTATGACTCGGGGACGCGGGCGGCGGCGTGCGGGGGCGTGACGTCGCTGATCGACTTTGCAATTCCGTACGGGGAAGAGACGCTGCAGCAGGCGGTGGACAACTGGCACGCGAAGGCCGAGGGGAAGGCGTGCATCGACTACACATTTCACTGCGCGATTACGAAGTGGCACAAGCATGCGGCGGAGATTCCGGCGATCTTCAAGCAGGGGATTCCGACGTTCAAGCAGTTCATGATCTATGAGAGCCAGGGGTGGCAGGCGGATGATGGGGCGATCTTCGGGGCGCTGGAGACGCTGCGCGAGCTGGGCGGGCTGCTGCTGGTGCATGCGGAGTCGTCGCGGGTGCTGGATTTTCTGATCGAGCGGAACCACCTTCCGGAGATGATGAAGAAGTACGGGGCGGCGATGCACACGATGACCCGGCCGAACTTCGTGGAGGCCGAGGCGATCGAGCGGATGATCCACTGGACGCGAGTGACGAAGGGGCGGTCGTTCATCGTGCACATGAGCACGGGCGAGGGGGCGGACCTGATCCGCCGTGCGCAGGAGGATGGGGTCGATATTCTGGCGGAGACGTGTGCGCAGTACCTGGTGCTGGATGATCATGTGTTCAGCGGGCCGGATGGGCACATGTTTGCGACGTGTCCGCAGCTCAAGAAGCCGAAGGACCAGAAGCGGCTGTGGGAGGGGTTGAAGCGAGGCGAGGTGTGCAACGTGTCGACGGATACGTGCACGTTTACGCGCGAGCAGAAGGCGATGTGGG
>CAZONT010000173.1:0-6833 GCA_964581285.1 uncultured Planctomycetaceae bacterium
AGCGTCAAGTTCTGCCACAAAGTCGGCATGGACTACGTGAGCTGCTCCCCGTTCCGTGTCCCGATCGCCCGACTCGCGGCAGCCCAGGTCGTCATCGAGGAAAAATCCGCGTCCGGCAAGAAGCCCTCGAAGAAGCGCAAGTAGCCCATCCAGCGCGCAGAAGTTTTCCGGACTGGGTGCCGCGCTCCCGCTCTGCGCCGATTCCCCGCCTCTGATCCGCCATTCACATTTTTTGTCAGACGCCTCCCCCATTCGGCGTATCTCCCCAGTCAGGACCGGGAGGGCTTTCTCCTCCCGCGCGGGTCAAGTCGCCCGCCACGTGCGTTCCTGGCCACTCACACAATTTGGGGAGGAGTCGTCCCAATGATCATCGTATCGTCGCGTCCTCGTGCCGCCGTCGCACTGGCTTGCCTGGCGGCCATCTCACTCCTGTCGGCCTGCAACACCAATCCGACCGGCAACATTCCCGGAACCACGATCCGCCCGCCCGGCATCTACGTAACAACGGCCGGCAATTCCGTGCTCGTCTTCGACCTCGACGCCGCCGACAACGCCGCGCCCATTCGCGCCATCCGAGGCCCTAGCACCGGCCTCGATCTCCCGCTCGGCATGGCCATGGATTCCAAGAGCAACCTGTTCGTCGCCAATCGCAAGGCCGGCACAGTCACCGTCTACGCCGGCGACGCCAACGACGATGCCGCGCCGATCCGCACCCTGACCGCCCCCAACATGGGCTCGCCCCAGGCGGTCGCCATCGGTCCCGCCGACGACGTCTTCGTCGTCACCTGCCCGACCTGCGGAGTCGGCAACGGCGGACAGACCGGCGTCTGGCATTTCAACAACAACTCCGACGTCAGCGACTACCACATCGGCGGTGAGACCAATCAGAACACCGGCCTCGTGACCCCCGTGGGAATTGCCCTCATCTCCGATCCGTCCAACCCCGGCGTCGGCCCCAACGTCGTCGTCGCCAACGCCTTCGGCGGCAAAGTCGTCGTCTTCGCGCCCTTCTCGCCCGGCGATCAGCTTCCGATCCGCACCCTCTCCCCCCGATCCGGCGCCAATGTCCAATCGCTCGCGATCGCCGGAAACACCCTCGCCCTCTCCATCCCCGGCGCCATCATCGACTTCTACGCCCCCACCGCGGCAACCAACGCCCCGCCGGCCGCCACGATCTCGTCCTCGCCCGACAAACTCCCCGTGCAGTACCCCGCTGGCATCGCGATTGACGCGTCCGTCACGCCCCCGGTCGGCTACCTCTCCGACTACAACGGCGATTCTGTCTATGTGATCCATACCGTCGGAGTCGCGCCGGGTCTCGCCGTCGACACCGTCACGAAGATCGGCGGTGGTGAAACGCAGATCGACGGCCCCGCCGGTGTAATCGTCGTGAAGTAAACGGCCAATACAATTCGTCGTTTCGCTATCGCACTGGGCGCGGGATCGACAGATTCCGCGCCCGCCTTTTTTGTGCCGCCCAATTCAGCACTTCGCCGTCTTGCGCTTCTTCCCGATCGACCCCCGCTTCTTCACCTTCTCGATATACTCTCGCGCCGCCGGCACCTTGCACGACGTCCCTTCCATATCCACCTTCACCGCGCCGATCCTGTCCGCCGTCTTAAGCGCCGCGTCGGTCAATTCCTTCACGTACGACCCAACCGAGATCACAAACGAGTTCATCACATACTTCACTCGATTTGGCGCCTTGTGAATCGACTTCTCCACTCGCCCCAGCAGCCGCGTCAACTCCGCGATGTCCAGCTCCGCGTCCTCCTTGATCGCCACGAGACTGCTCAGCGTCGCCCACCCCGCCGCCGCAATCAACTCCTTCTTCGAGTCGATCCACTCCCGCCCAAGCTCCCACCCGTGCGCGCTCCCCGCCGCCACCCACGGAACCGTGTACTCGTTGATCATCGCCCAACGGGCCTTCTTCACCCAGTTTTGAAGGTCCTTCTTGCTCATCTGCATGTCATCCGCGATCAGTCCGGCCAGGTACATCGCCTCCGACACGCCGCTGTCGTAGAGATCCAGCGCGAGCTTGTAATTCTTCTTCACCCGCTTCTGAATCTTCTTGAGATACTCGATCTTCACCCCGAAGATCGGCTCCGACGCCCCATGCGTGAGCATGAGCTTCTTATACGCGTCGCTCCCCTGCTTCTTCAGCTCATCCAGAATCGCCGTCGCACTCATTGCCATCTCTCCGTCGGTTCGACCCAGAATACCTCGCCTCGAATCCGCCCATGATACCGTGAGCCCGCCATACGTCCTCGCCGATCTTGCCCTTGCCGGATCACGCGACAATAATTCGACGAATGGATCCGTCCCGACCGAGCCCCGAAGAAATCGCCCGACGCGGACAGGCGATCTACGACTCCCGCCTTCGCGCACTGGTCGAACGCGACCACTTCGGAAAGTATCTCGTCCTCGACATCGATTCGGGCGACTACGAAATCGACGACGATCACCTCGCCGCCTCAAATCGTGCCGCAGCCAAACACCCCAATGCCCGACTCTTCGCCCTCCGCATCGGCCACCGAGCCGGCGGCCGTATCGGCGCTCGCGCCCCGGTCAAGCGACCGTGATTCTCGGCGACGTGCGCCCGGGACGGGAAGCCGTTATCACGATCGCGCTTTCGGGAACCGCCGGCAACGCCGAAGAATTCGACGCCACAATCGACACAGGATTCACGGACTATCTCACGATTCCGCCCACCCTCGTCGAACGGCTGGGACTCCGCTATCGCGAGAGCATGTCGTTCGAACTCGCAAACGGACAACTCGCCGCTTTCGATCTCTACGAGGCCAGCGTGCTTTGGGACGATACTTGGCGTGAAATCATCGTGGCCGTCGCGGATGGCGGTCCCCTCATCGGCATGGCACTGCTGCACGGTTTCAGACTCAACATCGAAGTCATCGACGGCGGACGCGTCGAAATCACGCGACTCTAGACAGACTTCGGCCACCCATCACCACACCGCGTTGACACCCCCGCCGTTGCCACAGATCATTCCAAAGTTTCAAGGAGCCACTCATGACAATTCTCCGCTACGTCGTCGCACTCGTCCCCGCACTCGCCTTCGCTCTCGCCGGCTGCTCGGCCTATACCACCCCCGCCGGCCCAGCCAACATGTCCGCCCTCACCGAATCCGACATCGCCCACGAAATGACCCGCTCGCCCGCCGCACAGTTCCCGGCCCGCATGGCGATGGTCCGCGTCCAGGCCCCCGGCTATCGCTCCTACAACTGCGAGAGCTACGGCAGCGGCAGGTATTCCGTCGTCACCGCCCGCGACGCCGAATCGGACGCCGACCTCCAGCGCATCGAAAAGCTCCCCCAAGTAGCCGGACTCGCCCCGCTCAATCGCATGGTCATCCCCCACAACCTGCAAACCGCCAAGGAACTCCGCCTCGCCGCCGCCAGCATCAAGACCGACCTGCTGCTCGTCTACACGATCGACACCTCCTTCCGCATCGAACACCACGAGATCGGCCCGCTCCAGGTCATCGGCCTCGGTTTCCTCCCCAACAAGGAGGCCGTCGTCACCGCCACCGCCTCCGCCGCCCTCTTCGACGTCCGCACCGGCTACATCTACGGCCTCGCCGAGTCCACGGCCAAGGAAACGCAGATCGCCAGCTTCTGGACCAGCCAGCAAGCCGCCGACTCCTCCCGCGGCAAAGCCGAATCCAAGGCCTTCACCGGCCTCGTCACCGAATTCGAAAAAACGTGGAAGGGCGTTGTCGACCAGTATGCATCCAAGACCGCGATGGCACAGTGATACAGTCAGTGTCCACACCGACCGCAATCGGGCCTAGGCATTATTGAACTCAACCGACGTGACGAGCAGAGAGTTCATTGCCGTCGCATTGATCCTGACCGTCTGCCCGGTCCTCGGTTTTGCCGTCGGCCTCCTCGTCCGAAGTCGGCGTCGACGGGCCCACCGAACGAACTCGCAGCCGCCGCCCCTCGCCCCAATCCTCACCGTCGGTGAAAATTTCATCCCGCAGGTTTCGAGTGACGATGTCGAGCGCATCATCCGACGCAACTTTCCGGCCGCCGACTACGACTCGATATGGAACTCGCTTCGCCAGTATCGCGACGAAAACTCCAACGACCCGCCCTACCGCGTCTATGTCGCGATATTGAAGCTAAGCGCCGGCGACCCGTCGCGGGTTCCTCACTTTGTCACGATCGCACGGTCCGACTATCGCGACGTGCTGCTCTCGGCCGAAAACCCCGGATTCACCGCCGATTTCGTCAACGCGATGAAAATGAATGCCGACGACGCCCGCGCGCTAAAACGGAATGACAAGCGACAGTACGAGACCTGGTTCAACGGTGCGCCCGACATCGGCGAAGGGTAGAATGACTCCAGAGTGCCAAGAACAATGCATAACCTGAAGCTCAGTTCGAGAGTTCGCGACTCCCTTCGCTACTACGTCTATGCCTACCTCGACCCGCGCAACGACAAGCCCTTCTACATCGGCAAGGGCCGCGGCGGCCGCATCCTCTCGCACTTGCGCGGTGGCGAACCCCGGAAAGCCCGCATCCTTCGCGAGCTTAAGAGACTCGGACTCAAACCCCGCATCGATGTGCTTCGTTACGGCCTCACCGAAAAAGAAGCGCTTCTCGTCGAAGCCACCGCCATCGACTTGCTCGGCGTCCCTCAACTGACCAACCGCGTCCGCGGCCACGGCACCCGGGACGGCTCGCGTGCTCGCATTGAAGAAATTGTCGCCCGCCTCAATGCAAAGTCTGCGAAGATCAGAGACGCCGTCGTCCTAATCGTCATAAACAAGCAATACCGCGAGGGATTGACGCGAGAGCAGCTTTATGACGCCACCCGCGCCGCCTGGGTCGTCAACCCGAGCCGCCATCCGGCTCAGTTCGCTCTCTCGGTATTTCGAGGCGTCGTGCGAGAGGTCTACGAAATCGAACGCTGGCTGCCGGGCGGCTCCACAATGCGAACAACGGAAGATTCCGGCCGCCCCCGCCGCGAACGCGGCCGTTGGGAATTCGTCGGCCGCCTCGCCGAAGAGAGGATTCGCCGCCGCTACCTCGGTCGCTCAGTCGCCGATTACTTCAAACCCGGTGCCGCAAACCCCATCCAATACGTCAACTGCTGACGCCCCGTCGCCTTCGCCGCATCCCACCCACAATCCCGCCGAACCCGACAAGCACCACCGACCCCGGCTCCGGCACGACGCGCGTCCAAAGGATCGCCTCCTCGCGGCGTGAAACGGTGTTGTATGCGTATCCGGCGACGTAAGTCACGCCCCCCTCACTCCAGATGCTCTTTGCAACTGAATACCAATACCCTGGCGGAAGAAAAGCACTCAGGTCGACCCAGGATGCGGCGCTGCCGCTCCAGAGACTCGCCCGGTCTGCACCCAGAAGTGACGCATAGCCCACCTGTTCATTGCCACTGATGCCATATGCGATGGATGCCGTTGACCCGACCGGATTGAGATTCACCCACGAACCGGCGTTACCGCTCCACAGCGATGCCAGACGCTTACCACCCATGGTTACAAATCCCACCTGCCGCCCGCCACTCACGCCATTGGCTTCCGAACCATTCGAACCTGCGGGATTCAGATCGACCCATGACGCCGCGCTGCCGCTCCAGAGAATGGCGTGCCTCTGCCCTCCCGGAACGTAGCCGTAGCCGACCTGTTGGCCGCCGCCCACTCCGTACGCCTCGCTAAAAGGTAAAGTGGAACCCCCGAGGTCAACCCATGATTCAGCCGTTCCGCTCCACATCCCGGCATGAAACTCGCCGTTTACAATAGCAGTCCCCGCTTGCTGTCCGTCCCGCGCGGCGAAGATGGTCGAGTCAGTCGAACCGGCCGGGCTGAGATCGACCCACGATTCGGCGCTGCCGCTCCACAAACTGGCGCGAGTGATGCCATCGATAATCGCGACACCATATTGCCGCCCATCACTGGCACCGTATGCTCGCGATCGCGTGGCGCCCGAGGGACTCAGATTGACCCACGACCCGGCACTGCCGGTCCATAAGCTCGCGCTCTCGTTGTTCGCGCTATTCCAGATATATCCCGATTGCTGATTACCACTGACACTATCGACCCGCGAGCCGCTCGCGCCGGAGACGTGAAGATTCGTCACCGTCCACTGTCCGCTCGCAGTCGCCGTCAGTACCCCCACAACTACCCCGACTCTCCCGATCATCGTGTGCATCCCAAGCTCCCTACCGTCCCCGGCCCCGACATCACTCAACCACAAACCCAGTATAACCGCCCGCCCCCCTGCTCCGATTCTCTCCCTCGCCGCCGCTCTTCGGCCGCCCCGTCGCCCACCGTTTCAATTCCGTCAACCCAAACCCCATCCAATACGTCAACTGCTGACGCCGGCCCGAATCAGGCGTCCGCCCAATCCCAACAAAAAATCAATCATGACCGCTTGACTTCGCGGGACCTGATACCTAACATCTACCGAACACTAGACGGGCAGCGGTGCGCCCATCGCACGTGGGTTTGGGCGCGGAAACGACGGAGATTCCCCGCGCCGACTCGCGCGAATCTTTATTAGGTATTATCAGGTTTTCTCGTAAAAAAATGCACGCAGCCCATTCCAATCCAGCCGCGTCCGCGAATTCAACGTCGCCCATCCGCCATTGGCGCAGTCGGCGCGCGCCGATCCGCCTTGGACCGTCCATGACGCCGGCGCCGCCTTCAACGAATCGCCAAGCAACGCCAATGAACGCCAAAGGACTTGAAACCGCCATCAAGCCCCGCGCCGATGCTCCACGGTCACCGAGGCCGTCCCAGATGTTCTCTTGGTTATCAAGTGGTGTTTTGTCTCTTTCATCCACAA
>CAZONT010000174.1:0-6713 GCA_964581285.1 uncultured Planctomycetaceae bacterium
TCCACAGCCACGAAGACCGCCCCATGCGGCTCGTCATCCGCGATCAGGCCACCCTCTCCCAGGTGCCCCTCGTCGATGTCCCGGTCGATTTCCGCACCCAGATGCTGCTCGTCGTCACCCTCGGCCGCCGCCTGTCCGACCAATACTCCGTCCAGATCAATCGCGTCTGGCGCGACGGTCCGGTCCTCAAGGTCGAATACAGCTCCGCCGCCCCGTCCGCCGACGCCCCGGTCGTCGTCGCCAGCCCCTTCTGCATCGCCGTCGTCCCCCGCTGCGACCTCAACGTCAGCGGATTCTCCGCCGACCTGCCCCGCCGCCGCCCGCGCCTCCCCGACGTTCTCCGCGAGCAGCGCGACCTCCCGCCGCAGGCCACGACGCCCAATCGTGGACTCGATCGCGCCAGCCGCAGCAGCGGCAACGTCAAGCCTCAGTAGTGCTTGTGAAATTGTGGATGACGCCGCCCATAAGCAACCACTCAAGATAAGTTTGAACCTGCCTTCGACAACGTTATACTCACCAACCGGTCAGGGCGGGTTGTTGTCATTCCCCCGATCGACGATGGCAAAGAAGCACCCACGGAGGATGGTGTCATGAGCGATATCAACGGCGAGTTCCCCACGATCTTGGGTCAGGATGCAAAGTTCAAGGGCGAAATCACCTTTGACAAGGGTCTACGGATCCTCGGCGGCTTTGAAGGCCAGATCAAAAGCAAAGGCACCCTGCACGTCGCCGAAGGCGCTCGCATCTCGGCCCAGGTCGAGGCGGCCAACGTCCGCGTCGATGGCGAGATCAAGGGTAATGTCACCGCCACCGAAAAGCTCCAGCTCTCCTCGACCAGCCGCATCGAGGGCGACCTCCGCGCTGCCCGGCTCGAAATGAACGACGGCGCCCAGTTCGTCGGCCACGTCGCCGTCGGCGCCATGGCGGCCGACGCCCCGCGTCACCGCGAGACCCCGACCCCACAGGGCGGCGTCCGACCGGTCGAGCAGCAGGCCCCGCGCATCCGACCGGCCATCCCCGAGCCGTCGCCGATCGCAATCTCAGGCGTCGCCGCCGGGAGCTGACCCGTTTCCCCAGCCCGGTAGTCGGCCATGCCCGATATTCCGCAGGCCGTAGCCCCTCCCGCAACCCGGGACATCACCTGCTATCGCTGCGCGCACGTTTTCGCCGTCTCCCTCAAAGCCCTCTCGGTCTTCTGCAAGAAATGCCAGCAGCGCCTTGTCCTGGAGGACTTGCGGGTCACCGCCCCTCACCCCGGGCGGGAACTGACCACCTGCGGCAATCTCACCGTCGAACCCGGCGTAAAAGTTCATATCCAGCGCATCGTCGCCGGCAACGTCCTCGTCCGCGGCCGCGTCATCGCCGACGTGGTCGCTCGCGGCACGCTCGAGATCGTCGCCGGCGGTTCAGTTGATGGCGACATCGAAACCGCGCGCTTGCTCGTCCGCGACGGAGGAGTCCTGCGCGGCCGCTGCAAGCTCACGCCGCCGCCAGCTCCACCCGCCGCGCCCGGCGCGCTGCCGCCGCCGCCGGCGGTCATCAAGCAGCGAACGCTCACCTGAAAAAGAAAAAGGGCGAGCCGCTCGGGCCCGCCCTTCTCAGTGGTCCTGACGAATGGCAATGCTGGCATGCCCTACGTCAGTGTCTGTGCGCTAGAACGGCGGCGGCCCCCCAAATCCCTCCGGCGGGTGCGGCCGGTTGCTCTCGATCTCATCGAGTGTTGCGATCTGCTCGTCCGTCAGAATCGCGCGGAACTGGTCGCGTGCGGCGTCGTGATTCGCCTTGACCTGATCGTGCAGCGCGTCGGCGATCGCCTTGATCTGCGATTTCTGCTCGTCGCTCAGAGCCAACTGGTCTTCCAGGACGAGGCGACTTCCCGGCTCGAAATGTCCGGGCAACGCGTCCAAGGTTGCCTTCTGCTCATCCGTCAGCACGGCCCGCGCATCGCTCCGCGCCGTTCGCAACAGCAGCCGATTCGCGGCATGAACATTGTCATGGATCGCGTCGGCCTGCGCCTGCTGCTCGTCGGTCAGCTTGAGGGGATCGACCAGGAGCAATCCGCCGATCGGGCCCGGCCCACGCCGGCCATCACGAAGTCCGAACCCCGGACCCTGGATGGCGGACGAGTTGTCCGACTCTGCCGCGGCGGCAGTCGAGCTGCCGAGCAGACCCGACGAGTCCGAGCCACACCCTGCTACCAGCGCGGAAAACAATATGGCAGCACCCGCTGCGATGCGTAACGGAATTCCCAGTTTCACGGTTTGTCTCCTCTAGACTCAGTCATCCCGTTCCCGGAGCCATACTCAGGGAATCCGGCGGTCCGTCGCCGTTCATCCGGGCGACCCGCAAGCCGAACGACGCACGCCAGGGAATATTCGGCGAAATTGCGTCAACCGAAGGTCAATTCCTGCAAAGTTGTCGTTTACAAATCTTTACCCGAACGGTCGCAACGCCTTCGAGGTTGTCGCGTTAGAATCTGCGAGATCATTCGCGAGCCGCAAGCTGCCATGTCCGACGAAACGCCCGCGCCCCAGCGTCGCAGAATCCTGATGATCGACGACGATGTCGAACTGTGCGGACTGGTGCGCGACTATGTACGCGCCGATGGACTGGACCTCGACGCTGTGTACGAAGGGTCGGCCGGCATCGCCCGGGCCCGATTGCGCGAGCATTCGCTCGTTGTCCTGGACGTGATGCTCCCGGGGATGAACGGGCTCGACGTGCTTCGCCGAATCCGCGCAGAATGTGCCGTCCCTGTCTTGATGCTCACGGCACGCGGCGACGACGTCGATCGAATCGTCGGCCTCGAACTTGGCGCCGACGATTATCTCGCAAAGCCGTTCAATCCGCGTGAATTGATTGCCCGTATCCGCGCCGTTCTGCGGCGGGCTGCCGGGGCCACCGCCGGTACTTCCGCCGAATTGCTCACGGTTGCCGACGTCGAAGTGGATTGCGGAGCGCGGGTGCTTCGCCGCGGTGGTCAGTGCATCGAGCTGACCAGCGTGGAATTCGATCTCGCGGTCACGCTGCTCCGGGCCGCGGGACGAGTCGTTCCGCGCGACGAACTCTTCAAAGCGGTTCTTGGCCGTCGCCTGATGCCGGACGATCGCAGCATCGACATGCACGTGAGCAACCTTCGGAAGAAGCTCGGACACACCGTTGGCAGCGTAGAGCGAATCAAGACCGTTCGAAGCGTGGGGTACCTCTACGCGCGGGCCAACGAGACCTCCACGTGACACGGGAGTACCCATGAGGACGCTGTTTCTCAAAATATTCCTGTGGTTTTGGCTGGCGAACGCCATTCTCGTTGCCGTGCTGGTGGCGGCGAATGTCTGGGTTTTGTCACCGGGCGGCCCGCCGGGACGCCAGGCCATGCAGCGAATTGTCAGCAGGAGCCTCTCGCTGGCCGGCCGCTTGGCGGTCGAATCGCTCGATTCCGGCGGACGCAAAGCTCTCGATGAATTTCTTGCCAAGACCCGGACCGACACAGGAATCCCGATGAGCTTGCTCGACGCAAGGGGCAAGCCACTCGGAAGTCCGTCGCTGCCGAAGGGCGCAAGCCCATCGATCGAGGAGGCCATTCGCACGGGCAAGGCTGGCGTCGATCGATCCGTGAGCGATGCATTCGCAACGCAGCCCTTTCAGACAACGGATGGTCGTTCGTTCCTCCTGCTGGCCGAATTACCGGTTCCATTTGGCGGCGGCGCAATGTGGCCAACCATGCTGTTGCTCATTCTCGCAGCGGTGGTGACCGCGGGCGGTGTTTGCTACGCCTTGGCGCGGCACCTGACCGCGCCGGTGCGGCGACTTCAAACTGCCACCTGGCGATTGGCCGACGGGCAACTCGACGTACGCGTACGCAAGGCCGCCGGCGGCCGGCACGATGAACTGGGCGATCTTGAACGCGACTTTGACTACATGGCCGAACGGATTGCGACGCTGATGCGAACGCAGAGGAGACTGCTCTGGGATATTTCGCACGAACTGCGTTCACCGCTTGCGCGAGTCAGTGTCGCGGTCGGGCTTGCCCGGCGGAATGAGGGCACTGAACGCGACGCCGCGATCGACCAGATCGACCGCGACGCGGGCCGACTCAATGACCTGATCACGCGTTTGCTTGCTCTCGCCCGGCTTGAGAGCGGCATCGATAACGGCCCGCCCCAGACAATTGACGTCGGCGCCCTGATCCGTGACGTCGCCGCCGATGCGCAGTTTGAGGCGACCAGCCGCAATTGTCAGGTGCGAGTTCTGACGTGCGAAGCGTGCAACGCGACCGGATCACCGGATGTTCTGAGGAGCGCGGTTGAGAATGTTGTGCGCAATGCCGTCGCGTATACCGCACCGAACAGCGACGTCGAATTGCAGTTCGATCGCTTCAATCCAGAAAGTGGACCGATCTGCGTGCTGCGTGTCAGAGATCATGGTCCCGGCGTTCCGGACAATGAGCTCTCCGATATCTTTCGACCTTTCCATCGATCAACGAATGGACGTCGCCAGAATGGAGGCGCCGGCCTTGGATTGTCGATCGCCGAACGGGCGATTCGATCGCATGGTGGTAGCGTCACGGCGTCCAACGCGCCCGGCGGCGGCCTGCTTGTCGAAATCCGCCTGCCGATCGACGCGACCCCGACGACCTAGGCGAGATATGCCTTCTGCTTACGGCCGGAGAGGTAGCTTTCCATGACGCAGCTCGATAAGTCGCCGCCGTGACAGTAGAAGGCGACTCCCTTCGTCAGGCGCGTCAGGCGGTCAACGAATCCGACCCAGTCCATCTGAAAATAATCGTCGATGAGCGCGAACGTCGCGATGCGAATACCGTCGGACGCTGCGGCGTGGGCTTCCTGCAGCGTCGCCGCCGCGGTGACGGTGTCGGGAGGGTAGATCAGATAGAGGTAATCGCCCTGCACGTGGGCCGTCGGCTCACCATCGGTGACGATGAAGATTTGTCGATTGTGTCCGCCGCGCTTTCGCAGAATTCGGCGGGCATGGATCAGCCCAAGATGCAGGTTGGTGAAATGCTGAGGCGCGGAGTCGGCCTTGCTGAGCGGCACGCGCAGTCGAATTTCAGGGTCGAACATCGAGACCGGTTTCGGCAGCACGAGCGGCAGCTTCTGTTCGGGAATCGCGGCGGCGGCCGAATAGAAGCCAACAATGTCGATCGTGTCGCGCGGAAAGCGCTGCCGGATCAGAGCATGCATGGCCATTGCGCATTTTTTTGCGTGCAGATAGCGGCCGTAGCGATACATCGACCCGGACAAATCGAGCAGCAACACCGTGCTGCAATCGGATTGAGTTTCAGAGCGGTGGACCTCGAAGTCGCGCTCGCTGATCCGGATCGGCAGTCCGGGGCCGTTGCGGGAGACAGCGTTCCGCACCGTCGCACCCGCATCGAGTTCGCTGACGGAGTCGCCGAATTCGTACGGCTTTGTGCCATCCATTCGCTCGCCGCCGGCGCCTGGATGCGTCGTTTCGTGGCCGTCCCGCCCGCCCTTCCGCAGTTGGGTGAAGACTTCCATCAGCGCGCGGCGCTGCATGCGGTTAATCGCCCGCGGCGTCAGTCGCCAGCGGACGCCGGCCTTTTCGAGGAGGCCCTCCTCGAAGAGCTTCTCAAGAGCCGCGCGCTCTTCCGGACTGAGTTTGAGCCGATCAAGCGCTTCGGTGGCCCGATCGCCGTACGCGAGGATGAGGTCCATGAGGCCGTCGAAGAAATTGAGCGCGTCGAGGTTGGGAAACTCGCTGCCGTCCCACTCGGAATAGCGGAAGCGCATCGCCCTACCTCTTGAAAAACGTCTTTCCCTGGTATGCGTACTTGCTAAGGCGATTGTTGACGAAAAGTGCTTCCAGAATGAATTCGATCGCACTGGCGAGTGCGTGCGGATCTTCCGGATCGAGCTTGGCCTCGCGGCACAATTCCGCCGCGCCTTTCCGAAGCGGTGCGATGGCCCCGGCGCCCGCGACCAGATCGCTCGCCGCCACGAGATCGCCCACTTCGAGGGACGCCTTCTTCTGGTGAACATATTCGGGAACGGATTCGAAGTCCTTCACATCGGCGTACTTCTCGAAGACGTTTTTGACCGCTTCGCCCAGGAGCGACGTGATCACCTTGTCTTCGGTGCGATCATCTTCGGCCAGCATCAACTCGATCTTGCCGCGGCAGCTCGCGGGGATGAACGCGAGGTCACTGATTCTTGGAACGATACTCCTCTCGTTGAGCACGATCGCACGCCGCTCGGCCGATGAAATCATCGTTTCCGCGCAGGTGATGCTGGTCCGAACTGAGACTCCCGACTGCTGACTGATGTGCGGGCTCGAGCGGGCGAGGCGGACCAGCTCCTCGACGATTTCCATCATGAACGGCGGCGTGCTGACGTGGTACTCGCCATTGCCGCGGTCAATCCAGGCATTCTCGCGCGTGATGCGGAGGGCGTCCTCGCTGCGGAGCGGGTAGTGCGTGCGTATCACCGATCCGATGCGATCCTTGAGCGGCGTGACAATCCGCCCGCGGTTGGTGTAGTCCTCGGGATTGGCCGAGAACACAAGGCAGATATCGAGTGGAAGGCGAATGGGGAAGCCACGGATTTGGACGTCGCGCTCTTCGAGCACGTTGAAGAGGCCGACCTGGATTCGCGGGGCCAGATCGGGCAATTCGTTGATGGCAAAGATGCCGCGATTGCTTCGCGGAACGAGGCCGAAGTGCATGATTGACTCGTCGG
>CAZONT010000175.1:0-6710 GCA_964581285.1 uncultured Planctomycetaceae bacterium
CCATCTCGGCGCACGCCTGGATCCCCAGACGCTCCTGCAGCAGCGTGCTCGTCGGCGGCGTGCTCTGGTCGTACGACGGGCATGAAATGATCAGCAACTCGACCGCATCCGGCTGCACACCGGCCGCCGCCATCGCTGCACGGCAGGCCGGCTCGGCCAGCCCGGCGAACGTATGCGTCAGGTCGCCCGTCTCCGGGTCGATCGCCAGGTGCCGCGACTCGACGCCGCTGCGTTCGAGGAAGCGCGGCCCCAATGTCGTCAGGAAACTCTTCACGCGGGCCGGCGCCCGGTCCAGCGGACCGAGCACGGCCTCCAATCGATCATTCGTCACCGGCGGTCCGGGCAAAAAGCTCCCGGTGCCGGCGATGTGAACGGGATGCATACTCATGAGAAAGCCCTTCAGGTGGCGAATGTCTTGGACTCAAGTGCATGGTTCTCTTGCGCGCTGACGTGCGGGTCGCGCTGCGGCATGGGGAAGGGCAATCCCCGTGCCAGCCACTGGGTATGCGAAATCCCCACTGATAGTGCCGATTTTCACAACCGATTGGACAATATTCCCCAAATCGGGGAATCCGTTACCCAGAATTGGCATCCAAATTGCTGTCGAATCACGGCGCGGGGTTGTCCCACCACCCGATTTCGCTGAACATCCTTCACCCGAACCCGTGTGACCACGGGCCGAGTTCGCCGATTATCCCGGAGCATTTCGATGACGATCACCCTCGAAAAGCGATTGCTTCTCACAGCGACAATCCTCACCGCAGCCCTCTGCACGGGATGCGGCCTCCCCGGCCCGCTCCCCGACCACGACGAACGCGTCAAACGCGCTTACATCTTCTATCTTGACGGCGCCGGCGGCGGCACCGCCGTCCGCAACTGGGCCCTTGGCCTGCGACAGGGTCTGCTCGACGCCGGCTACCGCGGCTCGGGCGAGATGTTCAACTGGGAAACGGGCGCCGGCATCGGCGCCGACCAGGCCGCCAGCGTTCAATACAAGCGCGGCAAGGGTCGCGAACTCGCCAGGAAGATCATCGACTTTAAGAAGCAGCACCCCGGCGCACCGGTCCACATCATCGCCCTCTCCGCCGGCACAGCCGTCGCGGCCTACGCCCTCGAAGCCCTGCCCGCCGGCGAAAACGTCGACACCGTCATCTACTTCGGCGCATCGATCAGCGCCAGCTACGACATGACCACCGCCCTCGGCCACATCACCAACAAGCTCTACATCTTCACGTCGGAGAAGGACGCCGTACTCAGCATCGCCATTCCCGCCGCCGGTACAGCCGATCGCGAATCCGGCCGCCCGGCCGGCCTTACCGGTTTCACCATGCCGGCCAAGGCCACCGCCGAGACGCGCGCCCTCTACCGCCAGAAAATCGAAACCATCCCCTGGCGGTCCGAATTCTGGTGGTACGGCAATGGCGGCGGCCACACCGACGGCGTGACCTCCCGCTTCGTCAAGCAGTTTGTCGCCCCGCTGATCACTCAGCGCGGCTATGCGTCCGGCACGTAGACGAGCCGATCCCGGGCTACAATGGTTGATGACGCGAGGCGACGCCGGCGAGCCGTACGATCGGCCGCGCCCGTCGCCATTGGACTACGGGATTCAACGATGATTCGCACGCGCATTCGATTCGGCCTTTCCCTCGCCCCGGCCCTCATCCTGCTTCCCGGCCTCTTCGCCGCGCCCGCCCGCGCCGGCGAGACGCTCGACGACGTCGAGAAAAAGCTCATCGAGCTCAACGCCAAGATCAAGTCGCTCTCCGCCCGCATTGCCGACGGCTACGAGATCAGCGATGGCGACAAGAAAAACGTCTCCGTCACCAAGGGCACGTACGAGTTCGCCATATTCAACAACACCCAGTACTCCCGCACCGAAACCCGCACCACCCGCACCATCGTCGCACCCGGCAAGAACGCCACCATCGAAAGCGGCAAGCTCGAAGTCTCCGACGGCAACGCCACCTTCGTCCTCGAAGTGATTCCCGGCGACAAGTTCGTCACCAAGACGCCCGTCACACTCCGCCCGGCCAACCCGCTCCAATCCCTTCGCGACAAGTTTGTCGTCGTCCTGCTGCCCGACGAGTCCGTCGACGGCCAGCCCTGCTGGGTCGTCGAGGCCCAGCCCCGCAAGGAACTACCCGCCATGAAGGCCGGCAACCGCTCGCGTCACTGGTACCGCAAAACGGACGGCGTGCTCGCCAAGTCCGAGTTCTACGACGGCCGCGGCGGCGTCGCACTCGGCAAGAACTATCACGACATCAAGGTCAACGTCCCGATCGCCCCCGAGCGCTTCACCTTCACGCCCCCGCCCGACGCCAAAATCTACGACGTCGTCGACGCCAAGCCCCCCGCCCCCGGCGAGAAGTAGCCGCTGGTGCCGTTGAAGCGTGAATCGTCTCAGACCCGCGCGTCGACGCGACCAGTCGTTACGTCAACGACCGCCCCACCGTCCAACTCTGGACTGACAACCGCAACCACCTCCTCGAAGTCCTGCGCTAAGTCGTCGCAGCGCCGCCGGGGGTCATTCGTGGAATTCTCCGTCCGAAGGGTGAACTTACACACCTTGTCAAAAACGTCTTAAACGGACCGGTCGACCCATTTCAACTTCCTTAAACCTCATTCGCGGACGCAAAACGCCCCTTTGAGCAAGCTGGCGCATCTCATTTCCCTTGGCACGCGACCTGCATAGTGCATTCGCATCATGGCGCGGTCGCGGTGGGACGGCCGGACGCCTGAACGGGACCGAATTCACGGGGTCGGTGTTCGGCGCCGCCCCGCGAATGGGAGTCGTCCCGTCCAGCGCTCGTGCCGTGCTGCTTCGGCCGAAAGGTCGCCGCGCGGCACCCGCTCGCGCGCGAACCGACCGGAAAGGAGGTACACATCTCGCCCGCTACGCGAGCGGCACGTGGATTATTTCAACGCGAGGTTGACACCATGTTACATCGACATAGAATTCTCCATCTCTCCCGCAGACGCCTCACCGTGCCCGTGAAGATAAGCTGCATTGCTGCATTGCTGCATTGCTGCATTGCTGTATGACCGCATCCGTAAGCGCCGACTGCCCGACTCCCGTCCCCGACCCGCAAACGGGCATTGTCGAAGTCACCGTCGCCGATGGGAGGAATGCGGCCATCGCAAGTAACGCAGATGGTAACTTCCTCTTTGTTTATGAAACGAATCCGACTATCGGGCTTTCATCCCACGCCGAAGTAAAGGCCGTGCGTTTGAGCAGCGGCGGCGGCTGCCTGGGTAGTCCGGCCTATCTGGTCGATCCGCATAACCTCGGCAACAGGTTCAGCGAAAGCCTCTCGGTGGCGATGAATGCTGATGGTAACGCGCAAGTAGCATTCACGACCAAGTGGGAAGGCGGTGCCTGCGCGCAAATAACCACTAGCTCGCTCCGATCGCTGCGTTTTCCCTTTGGGAATCCGCTGGACCCTTTCGCGCCTCCGACGACACAACCGGTTGCGCTTTGCACGATCGGCCCGGCCGACTCAGAGCCGTCCGCCGCGATTGATGCTGCGGAATGTTGGAGCGTAGCATGGTCGAACTCCGCCTCGGCGATCAAGGGCCTGGTCGTTCGCCCATGTGGCGCTACTACCACCCAGACCGTCGAGAGCTGCGACAACGCGAATTACTATTGCTTTACGAGTCGTTGGAGACCTTGCGTAGCCGCGTGTGATGGCTACGTGGCGGTGGTGTGGGCGGACGCGGAGGACCCGGCGAATGAGTCCTCTACCATGAACATCGCCCTACGGATGTTCGATTCGGAGGGAAATGCCGCGAGCAACGCAATCATCGTCAACCAGCCATCCGAAGATCCACCCATCGAGCAGGACGACTCCTCGCAGGAATCTCCCGCAGTGGTGCTGGACTCGGCTGGGCGACTGGTGGTTGTCTGGACGGGTCCAAACCTGCGTAATTGTGGCGATCAGAATCAGTCGCGCGTATTCGTGCGTCATTTGGCATGGGCGCCCGGTTACGACCCGGCGCCGATGGGACCTGAGTTCGTCGCCGATAATAACGCCGCGTTCCTATTGGCTGCAGAGCCAAACCCGACGGTCGCCTTTGCCCAGGATCCCGGACACATCGGCGAGTACGTCGTCATGTGGAATACCGCTCGCCATATCCCGCAGGAGCCAACCGAAGTTCATGCGCGCGCCTTTGACTGGAACGCGTTCTCACTCGGCGACGAATTCGCCGTGACGGAAGCAACGGGAGGTGTCGCCCGCCGCCTCGCCCGCAGCGCCCAGCACACCTGCACGTGGACGCAACAGGGCGACATCGCTGCGGCCTGGACGGCGGATGCGTCTCCGAAGACCGTCTACGTCACGATCCTGCCCGGTGGCTACGAGCGTAGCTATGCGGAAGTACTCTGTTGGTCGGCCGCCTGTTGTCGGGGCGACCTCGATGGCAACGGACTCGTCAATGGCGACGATATCGAAACCTGGATCAAGTATCTGGAAATTCCACTGACCGAACCAAGTCCGCCGTGCAGCTCGACCGGCGTGGTCCCGTGCGAGCTCGACTTGAACGGGGATTGCCGGTTTATCCCGCAGAGTGAAGTGGGCGGCAGCGATTGGGCCCCGTTCATTTGCATGATTCTCGACCCAACCTGCGCGTCTTGCGCGGACTTGGCGCCAAGCACCTGCTGCCCGCCGGGCGAAGCGCCGGGACCATCCCATCCGCATTTTGCCGGAGCGCATTCGTCGGGGTTCGGCAACGACTGCAACCAGAACGGGATTGACGATGGCGTTGATGTATCGATTGGCACGTCGATCGACTGCAACCAAAACGGCCGTCCGGACGAGTGCGACGTGGGCTTCGATCCGCGCGTTGCCGACGCCAATCGAAACTTCATTCCGGACGAGTGCGAGGCGGACGTTGCGGCGGCATCGGGTGCCCCCTCCACAAGTCTTGACCGAGCCGCGATCGTTCAGGCCATGGACCAATGGTGGAATGAATTCGACTACCACAATCTAAAGGGCTGGCAGATCGGCTACGAGATCAAAATGAAGCTCGCCGAACTGGGATTTGACCTACGCACCGCCGTTTCGAACGAGGAGGGCCAACCATGAGACGCCGATCGATTGCTGTCATTTTGATTGCGCTCGCCTTCGATTCATCCGCCATTGCGCAGTACGTGGTTGATCACCAGCCGTATGCGCTAGGTGGCTCTGGCTCTGACACTGAGCTTCCGAGCACCAGCTTGCCCTTCACATGGCAGGGGTCGGCCGATGATTTCCAAATATCGCTCGCCGCGACCGTGACACACGTAAACTGGTGGGGGTTTCACTTCGAAAACCTGGCCCCTCCCGATGAGACGATGCGGATTCGGTTCTATGCACCCGATCCTTCGAATGGCCTGCCGGGACCTGTTCTATACGAGGAGACGTTCATTAATCCGGAGAGAATCGACACCGGGCGCACAATTGCGATCGTTGGACGGCCGCACGAGTACCGCTATCACGCGGCCCTCGCCGAGCAGATCAAACTCGATCCGGGAATCGTCTACTGGTTTGAGGTCGTGCAGGTCGGCGACAGCACGTCGGGCTTCCGGTTCGAGTACTCTCGGACGGACATAAGCAGCTTCGTGTTCCGAAACAACCTGTTCCCCGACTGGCGCTATACGACTGCCACGTCTGACCTGGCGTTCCAGTTGGTCGTCCCCGAGCCAGTGACAGCGTCAATGCTCCTGCTCGGCATTGCCTTCGCCGCGGGCCTTCGCGCCCGCGGCCGAGCGAATCCACGATCGACAGCAAAAAACCAATAACGGCCGAGTACCGCTATTGTTAAGGTGCTGCCCCCGAAGGCCGAGTCGACACCGCCCCCAAAAACCGCTGCGCATCCGGCGTGATGAACTGCGCCGCATCCCCGAACAAGTCCCGCCGGATCAGCATCCCCAGCGGCGTCGTGTAATACGCATGGATTGACGCCGCATACTCCGCCACCGCCTGGTCCCATGTCCGGCCGGTCTCCTCCGCCGTCCGCAGCCCGAAGTACACCCCATCGACGTTCCCCCGATGCCGCATGACGATATCGGCGATCAGGATCTCCTCGGCCGAGGCCCGCACCCGCCCCGCGTCGGCCGCCAGTCCGTGAAACACGAGCCGGTGCAGCTTCTCCAATTCGCGCACGATCCGCCGCAGATGCTCGTGCGTCCGCACCGTCTGCCGCAGCCGCTCGCCGACCTGTCGATCCAGCTCAGCCATGCGATGTGTAAACCGTTAGCTGGAGTCTAGGCTCCCGCCCTCTCCGCCGGCAACGCAAATCGGGCCGGCCTTACTCGATATGTCCCCGGTCCATCTTGTTCGCGACCCACAGGGCATAGCCCACGAGCCCCAGCCCGCCGACAAAGCTGACGATCCCCAGGATCAGTGTCATCGGATCGTGCGTGGTTTTGAACGTGTTCACCGCCCACGCACCGAACAGGTCGGCCCCGGCGATCGCGATCAGGATGAAGACCAGGTGAAAGGTCCGCAACGAAAGGCCGCGCATCGTGTTCATGACGCACCTCCCGCATCTCGAGTCTCTGCCGCCCAATTCTAGTCCCACTCCCCCGACGCCGCCCTTCTGCTTCGCTCCCGCACTCGTTGCCCCCCGCCCGCCTTTCCCCGATAACTCGCTCATGCTCTGGCAACGCATCACCTTCGGCGCCCTCATGATCGCCGCCATGCTCGGCCTCATCTGGCTCGACGACTGGCTCA
>CAZONT010000176.1:0-6658 GCA_964581285.1 uncultured Planctomycetaceae bacterium
GCAACTTCACCGTAACCGACGCCACCTTCGGTCCCGCCAACGAAATCCTCTCCTTTGCCGCCACATTCGAACAACACTGCAACGGAATCGCACCCGCGCTATTCGGCTCGTTCACCTACTACGCCATCCCCGAACCCGCCACCGCTACCATGTTCGCGCTGCTTTTCGCTTCACGGCGCCGCCGTCAGACACAGTAGGTCGAACATCGTCACTATCGATGCGCCGCTATCGCCAGCTGTGGAGCTTGCAAACATTTCACAGCTACTTTCGGTACCGACTTCGTTAGATGAAGAACCGCGTGCCGACGGAAAGTACGCTCACTATTCTCTGCAATATGACTTCAACGCAGAATTCACCGCCGAGACGAACGCTGGCTGAGGCAGCATCTTTTGTTGTCGACTCAATCCGCGCATTGAATATCCGACTTGATCCGGCCTGTCGGATCATGCAACAACATCAAATACTAACGGATCGCACAGAGATTCCGGGCGACATGATTCCGCCGGATCATCCGAAGTTCCAGGTGGCAGCGGAATCATTCCGCGACATCACGCTTCTGCAGTTTGTATTCGACCACGCAGGGGAGCTTGTCTCAAGCGAAGAGTTCCGTCGGAAGGTGAAGAGAGTGATCAAGGACTCTGGACTACCGCAGGATGATGGATCGGAAACGCCCGGCAGAGACGTTCAGTTCGAGCTCTTCGTCGGTGCGTTGTGTCAGGCCAGTGACATGAAGCCGGTGGCGCTGATTGAACCCGACGTCCAATGTAGCGCAATGGGTATCCGTTTCGCCGTTGCCGCGAAGCGAATCAAGAATCCGCTCCAATTGGTTCCCCGAATCAGAGATGCCGCTGATCAAATCGCAGGAACTCGGCTCGGCGGAATCATCGCTGTCGATACGACCGTGGCGCTGAATCCAAGCAATAACCGTATCGGGAATAATGTGTCGGACGAGCGTTTTCCGCGTTTGCACGCAGCCGCTATGCAACGGTTTGCGGCGGAATTCGCGAGCGAAATCCAGGAATCCGTACGAAGTCGTGGCGTGCGCGGAATTGTCCTGCACGACCATCACGTTCGGTACGGACAGCGGGGGAATTGGACGCTTGAAACGATGAACTACTGGGTTCCCACCGCAAGGGAGCACGCTAGGCGAAACCTCGAGTTTCGCGTCTTCAGGAACACGTATCTGCGCGGTCTGCCGAGCATCGCAACGCTAAGCGCAGCGTAATTTGATTTGGACTGCTTCGGCTAATCGTCGGCCGCCTGCTGAAAAACCGAGCTGCTTACCGCTTACCGCGCCATAGCAGGTATCCTGCCAAGAAAGCCAGCAGCGCGCCGCTGCATGGCTCCGGCGTTCTCAATTCGTAGGCCATCTGCCCACTACCCGTGGTCAAGTGCCACGGACTGCCAATCGGGAATTGGACCGCGAATTCTCCCGCTGTGTTCGAGTTCTCCCACCGGAAGCGGCTGTTTAGGTCACCCAACTGCGCAATCTCGATCCAGTACGCCGTTCCAACCACCGGTGCGAAACAGTTCGAGAACTCCAATTGATACTTAAACTCCGGCGGCCCAGGCCCTGTCGCGATGCTGAACCCAGTCGCCTGTCGTAGAGGATTCAGAAATTGCTCTTCCCAGAGGAGAGCCCCGGGTAAACCGGCGGCGTCACTCAGGAACCGGATGCGCAGTGTTTCGCTTAGTGGCGGCGGCTCAACTTCTTGCGCGAGCGAGCTGCCGTAGAACGACCACCAGACGACCCGGCAGACGGGCTGCGCCGGCCCGGTAAACTTGTCTGCAAGCAACTCGCTGTTGGCGTTTCCAAAATCGTCTCGGAACACGCTATCGGAGGTCACGCCAAAGGTCCGCCCCGGTGCCTGCCTGTGTAGCAGCGTGTCCGCCCGCGCCGACGCAGCCGCTAGGACGATGAGCGAAATTCCCCAGAGCGAGCGCTTCATGACGAATCCTCACTCCGCCCCGATCTCCGTTAGCCGTCATCATGGCCGACGAAACGCTCGGGGCGGCGGCACGCTCTATTCTATTGCTGTGTTTACTCGCAAGTCCGGTGCCACTGCGTCCGGAAATTGATCATGCGATGCGGCATGATTCTCGCGCATTTTCATCGCTGGGCGTTCGATCCGCTGGGACAAATCACGCACCGAGCGCGGGTTATTCCACCGCCGCTTACGTCTCCCCAGATCCCCGCAACCAGCTAGCTCTGCAATACGACTTTGCAGCCGATAGCTCCGCCCTGCGGAACGCCGGCCACTCTATAGAGTGAAGTACAACGCGAAGGCCCCACGCCTCCGCACCGATCGTTAACCGAGCCGCAGGTCCTTGTCAGTCGACCGGTCCCTGAGCCGGTCGAAGGGCACCGCCCCGCGGCCACGGAGAAATTCTGCCCCGACCCAACCCGCTGGTTCTTGGGTATTCGCGGGTTCTCTCGTAAAAAAATGGCGCCGACGATCCCGAACGGAGTGAAGGATGACCGATGACGGAAATCAAACCGCGGGACGCGTCCCACCGAATCCCGTCCAATCCCGTCAAAAAAACAATCATGCAATCCCATCCCACCAACCCGAGCCCCCGTGACCCCCGCCGGCGCTTCCGCGCGAAGTGCGGAGAGAGTCCGTCTATGACGATTGCGACGACGAGGAAAGATTGCCAATTAGCGCCAACCAACGCCCTCAAACCCTCCGTCGCCAGCTCGTCCCAACTCCCCGCCCCGAATCGTGCTCCGGCCCTCAGTTTGCAGTCGCTACGCCGTCTATGGATTTGTAAATCTGGGATAAATGGGTAGAATCCGCAGCCGTTTGTGGGGCTCGGCGGGCGCGGCCAAGTGATGTCAGCGGCCGTCTCGGGCGAGGGGACGCGGTCGTGAAGGACGTCTTTACCACCGGCGAGGTGGCTGACATCTGCAAGGTCAGCCAGCAAACCGTCATCCGCTGCTTCGACGGCGGACGCCTCAAGGGCTATCGCGTTCCCGGTTCCAAGTTCCGCCGCATCCCGCGCGACTCCCTCCTCGAGTTCATGAAGGAACATCAGATCCCGCTCGACCGGCTCGACACCGGCAAACGCCGCGTTCTGATCGTCGACGATGATCGCGGCGTCGTCGAAATGCTGCTCGACTTCCTCCAGACCGACGGCCGCTTCGAAGTCCGCGCCGCCGGCACCGGCTACGACGCCGGCCTCCAGACGATCGAGTTCCGCCCGGAGCTGATGCTGCTCGACTACATGCTCCCCGATGTGAACGGCAACATCGTCTGTCAGCGGATCCGCCAGAATCCCGACCTGGCAGAAACCAAGATCATCATCGTGTCCGGCGCCGTCCGGCAAAGCGAAATCGAGTCGCTCATGTCGGCCGGCGCGAACGAGTTCATCAAGAAACCCTTCGAGCTGACGCACCTCGTCGGCCGCATGTCGAGTCTGCTGGGCGTCTGATCGCCTGCCGCGAGGAAGGAGCCTCCGATGTCCGTCACCGTCGCACCCGCCGCCGTCAGGCCGGGGGCCGAGTCGATCCTGGCCGAGTTGGAACATGCCGACTTACCAGCGGCCGAGCTCGACGAGCTGTTGGCCCGCGCTGCGACGGCCGACCGCGCCGATGATTCGCTCTGCGCCGATCTCGCCTCCGCCGCCCGCGCGACCTTCGTCGTCCCAGACAACGCGACGGGCTTCGACCGCGACGGGCTCTGGCTCCACGGTCTCGCGACGGCGTGCGCGGCGAAGTCAGCGGCCGAGCTCACTGGTCGCGCCCCCGCCATGCAGGCCTTCGCCGCCGGCCTGCTCCACGACGCCGGCTCGTTCATGCTTGCCTTGCACTGGCCGCGCAGCTTCGCGCGGACCCTGCGCCGTGCGTCGACGAGCGACGGATTCCACCTCGCCGAGCACGCGATCTTCGGCGTCGATCACACGCTCGTCGGCCGGCGCATGGCCCGACGCCACGGATGGCCCGCCGCCGTCGCCGATTCGATGTGGCTTCACCATCACGCTCCGGCTCTGCTGCCAGCCGATCTCGCATCTCGCAACACGGTCGTTGCGGTTCAAGTTGCCGACGTCCTGGCCCGACGCGAGCGAATCGGCTGGACCGGCGACGCCGATGCCATCGTGCGACTGAGCGGGCCGGCGCAGGTTGCCGGTCTCACCGACGAAGCGATTGAAGCGATCGCCGCGCGACTCCGCACGGACGTCGAGCAGCTTGTCGTACTCGGCCGCCACTCACACGCCGACCGTCCCGCACTCGATGGCGGCCTCGAAGCAATCGAGCATTTTTCGAGCGCAGCACTCACCGCCGCTGATCTTTCCGAAGTGTGTCGCCTGGCGGCCACCGCGTTGACCCACGCTCTTTCCATTCGTGGAGCCATCGTCCTTGTCGTCGCTCAGGATTCGCCGCATCTCGCCCTCGGATGTTCCGGGCCCGGCGGCAGCTCGAACGAGCGGATTCGCTCCGCCGATCTGCCGGCGCCGATCGACTCGGTGCGTTCGGAGCTTTCGCGCGCGGCCGCGTCTCCGGCCGTCCCGCTTCCCGCCAACCTCGCCAAAACCGCCGCATCGCTCCAGGATGCCGTCGGCGGTGACACCGCCTGGCTCGTGCCGCTCCGCTGCGGAGACGGCATCGCTGCCGGAATCGCATTGAACGCCGGCGACGCGACCATGCGATCGCTCCTCGCCGACACCTCGCGCTTGTCTTCCTGGCGTGCCGTCATCGAATTGGCGATCTCACGTGCGGCCCGTGCGTCGCAACTCTCCGAAGATCTGGAGTCCCTGGTAATCGGCGCACGAACCGCCGACGAGAAGCGCGCCGCCAGCCAATCGGCTGCCCAGATGCGCGTCGTCGACGAACTCGCTTCCGGCGCCGCGCACGAATTGAACACCCCCCTCGCCGTCATCGCCGGTCGCCTCCAACAGCTCATGCTGAACGAAACAGACCACGATCGACGCGTCGTGCTCGAGCAAGTCCGCGAGCAGGCCAAGCGCTGCAGCGACATCGTCACCGCGCTTGCGGCCATCTCCGAACCCGAACCGCCCAGGCCCCAGGCTCTCGACCTCGCCCTCGTCATCCGCGACGCCTGCCGATCGGCTGTCACTGCGGCCGGACTGAACGACCAGCAGTTGCAGCTTGAGCTATCGGACGGCCTGCCCCCGCTTTGGGCGGACCCGCGCCAGACTGCTGAAATCGTCGCCGAGCTGCTCGCAAACGCCATCACCGCTACCGACTCCAACACCCGCCTTTTGACCATCAAGACGGCCCTTCATTCAACCGATGAGCACGTCGTCATGACCCTGTCGGATAACGGCCGTGGCATGACGCCGGACGTGCTGGAACGGGCTTTCGACCTGTTTTTCTCGCACCAACCGGCCGGGCGCGGACGAGGGCTGGGCCTCCCGCGCGTACAGCGGCTGGCAACCTTGAATGGCGGGAGCATCCGCCTGTTCAGTCGGCCGGGCGCTGGAGCCGAGGCCGAGCTCAGACTACCGATCGCCAGGTGACGCGGTCGCTCGACGAATCGATCATCACGGGGGCGGGACGCATGAACAGTTCATCCGAGATTCTGGTGCTGAGCGGCGACCCGACGCTCGTGGCCGACTTGAGCGACGCACTCGACGAATCCTTCGGGGCTCGGGTCACAGCGGCGGAGTCGATCGAAGAAGCCCGCCGGCTCGTTTCCGACGGTGCTTTCGACCTGCTTCTGACCGACGCGGGGCTCGACGAAGCCACGCTGGAGTTCGTCGGCGAATCCACGGTTGCCGGCATTCCGACGATCGTCTTTGAGAACGAGATGTGCGTTGAACGGCTGCTCGGTGCTCTGCGGGCCGGCGTGATCGATGTCCTGTCAAATCCGATCGACTTCGTTCACCTCCAACGCATCGTCGGCGCGACCCTCGAAGCCCGGCACGACGCCCGCTCCGACCGCACCCGCCAACAGCGACTGAAGGAACTCTCGTCGCGGATGGTCCGCGACCGCCGCATGCTCCGACAGCGGATCGACCTGCTCTGCAAAGACCTGGTGACCGCGTATCGGCGGCTCGCCGAAAAAGTCGCCCAGCACGAAGCGTCAGTCTGACCCCCTGGTCCGACGCCCGTGATTTGGTCACGCAAGAATTGCGCTCCGATTCATCCGAATCCGGTAGGGTTCCAAGCTCCCTCGGCTTACCGCTTTTCAGACTGGAATTTACATTCGGTCGCACCTCACAGCCCTCGTTCGAATACACAATCTGTAGTGGTGGACGCGCCCCAAGACGTCACGCCTATCCCCTGTGAAATGGCTCAGATCACGCAGCAATCACAGCTGCTAAGCCGTGCCGCAAGCAATACTTCGATCTACTAGCCCTCCCGCCGGGAAAAACCGGCATCTCCGCCCGAATCTATATGTTGTGGTCACGGATATTCGCTCAAGGCGCTTTCGGCGAACCGTCGATACCCCAGCAGTGGCCCGCTGAAGGGCCAGAAAGGCGATCGCCAGCGCTGGCAACGAAGTGCGGCGGCGGCAAGTGCAACCGATCCGCAGCAGAAATTGCGCCGGCCGAAAAAAGCAACGATCGCAGCGCGACTAGCATCTCTGCATAGGATGCTGAAATCGCTGAACCGGGATGACAGGATTGGCGTAGCAGTCAATGTGGTCAGCGAGAGGCTTTGAAGAGAACATGATGGACATCGCGGCAATCGACA
>CAZONT010000177.1:0-6601 GCA_964581285.1 uncultured Planctomycetaceae bacterium
AACGACGCCAACTACGACGTCTTCGTCGCCATGCACAACGACCAGCCCGCCGGCCGCATCGCCTACCACGAAGTCGGCGATATTGCCGCCCTCCGCGACCTCTTCGTCATCACCGCGCAACGCCGCCAAAACGTCGGCCGCGCCCTGCTCTCACACGTCATCACGCTCGCCAAACGCCTCGCCCCGCGCGTCTTCGTCGCCTCGCTCCCCGCCGACGACGCACCCGCATGCCGCTACCTGGTACAAATCGGCTTCAAATCCGCCGGCTCGATGGCCGAATACGAGCGCGGCGTCGCCTGACCCGCAAGCATCGCAACCACGACACTCGGGTTCGAATAGAATTGGGTGATGGCCGTCACACTCCACGCCCTGACGCTGGTTCTCCTGCCACTAATCACCGTTGGGGCGATTGTGCGATACCCGCGCCGCCGCTGGTTCCCGGAAACATCCAACGCCTGGGGATTCCTGATCATCTTCTTTTACTTCTCCGCGTCTGTCATTCTTTTCACCTGCCTGTGCGACCACAGCGGGCCGTGGCTTCGCCAGACCTTCGTCCCACTCGCCTGCATGATTGCATCGCTCCTTTTCATTGGCAGCCCGCGCGTCCGCGTTTCGATGATCTTGCTTGGGTTGGTCACGGGCTTCGCGCTGCAGGCCCATCTCAGTCGATTGATCGATACACCCGGATGGGCATACGACCAGAAGCGCTTCCTCACGCCCACAAAGCGGAATCAAATTCAACTCAAATCGCTCGGCGACGAAGTCGCCGAGCTGGGAAAGCACGACAACATTCTGTACGCCGCTGGCTGGCTGCGCGACTTGCCCATCCCAGAACAATCACGCCCATACGTAGATGATTCATTCGCCGACTGTCGCTATTCGCGCTTGTGGCATTCGCCGATCACCGGTCTGCTACACGTCGAGTGCACGGCCCTCGATGTCTGGTACCCCGGCGGCACACTCGCGGAAGCCGCCGAAAAGCTCGAACTCCGTCACCGGCCGGACCTCCTGCAACTACTCGACCGTCAGGAAGCCGCTCACCGACTCGATGCGAGTAGGACCGCGAAGCGACAGAACGACAAACGCGCTATGGCAGATGAAGGGCTTCGCGCCGCCAGGTTGCTCGGCGAGTACGCCTGGAGTCACGACGGCCGCCTACCCGAGACATGGAAACAGCTCATCGATTCGTTATCGCTTCGAAGCGGTCACGATGGTTCTGAGTACTACCCGCGCACTTATGCCACGATAGTGAACCCGAGTCGCTTTCGATGGCCCCCGAATACGATTGTTCCAAAGCTGGACCCCAATGGCACGAACGCCTCAGAAGCGCCGTCCGCCACGCTTCGCCTGCTCTGGACGTCGGACGATTCACTCACTGCGGACGAACTCGAAGGCCTCACCTATCGAATCCGCTGGATTCGAACGTACGGCCCCGTTGTTCATTGATCGCTGCGATTACTTCAGCGAGGCGAGGCACCTTGGAAGCGAATAGAATGCATTGATGTGGGTCACACTCCACGCCCTGACGCTGATCTTTCTGCCGGTAGTTACCATCGCGGCGATCTGCCTATCACCCGCACGGCCAAGGCTCGGCACCGTCTTTGCGGCATCGCTCGTCGGCGCTTTCATGGTCGTCATCATCGGTCCAACGTTTACGACGTGCTGTGAGGAGCCCTTGCAATGGCGGCAGATTACAATCCCGACTGCATGCGCTGCGTTTGCGATCGTTTTCATCAGCAATCGACGCGCCAGCAGCGGCATAACCTTTATGTCGCTGGCGCTCGCGTTTGTCCTCGCCGAGCACGCACACCGCTTGCGCGGGTTGAATCAGTGGACCGGCATGCCCAATCTCTCGTCCCTGTCGGCAGGTCGCGCAAAAAATCGGCTCAAGGAAATTGGTAGTCGCCTCGTCGAGTTAAAAGACACCGCCAAGTACGCCCCCTGTTGGCTCCGCGACCACCCCAACGAGCGAATTGCGATTGAAGGCATGGTCATGCCCCCGAGAGATTCGCGTGCAGAGCCCTCCTGGCACACCTGGCTCACCGGCCTGTACCGCCGCTATGACATCGACCGCGATTTCTGGTATCCCGGCGGCACACTCCCGGAAGCCGCCGAAAGACTCGAACTTCGCGCACGACCAAACCTGCTCGAAGCGCTCGAACGTCAGCACGCCGCGCTCCAGCGAGAACAGAACCGTATCGCAAAACTCCACCGGGATGATCGCGCGCTCGCCAACGAAAGCGTCCTCGCCGCCAATCTCCTCGGCGAGTACGCCTGGGTCCACGGCGGGCGCCTGCCCGAGTCTTGGCAACAACTCATCGAATCAGGCATGGCTGGCAGCGCAGCCGACGGAGCAATCTTCGTCCGTCAGTCCGGCGCGACGATTCTCAACCCCAGTCGATTTCGCTGGACTGCCAGTGCGATCGTCGCACCGCTGAACGCTGCCCCACAAGCATCGGCTACAACAAGCGCAGCCGACCGCCTCATCTGGACGACCGACAACACACTCAACGCCGATCAACTCGAAGGCCTCGCTTACCGAATCCAATGGATTCGCACCAACGGCCGGATAGGACAATGATCCCGGAGTGTGAATCACTTCAGTGAAGCTAACCCCGCGACGTGCCGTATCCGATTCGCCTCCGCCAACACCTTCCCATCCAGCGAAACCAACTTCGTAAACCGCCCCGTGCTCACCCCCAGCAATCCCGCCGCCTCCCGGACGCCCCCGCCCGCCGCCGCCAGCGCATCGAGCAGCACCGCCACGAACTCCGGATAGCGCTCATTCCGCGCCGACATCCGCCCAGCCGTCCCCTCGCCGACGTAATCGCCCAGCCACTCGGGCGGCCGCCAGTCCACCCCGAGCGGCTCGCGCACCTGCAGCGCAATCGCCATCCGCAGCCGCTGCACCGCCTTGGCCTTGTTCTCGTGCTGGCTGCGGCTCTCCTCGGCGATCACCATCAGCCCGCTCGGCCCGTGCCGCAGCCGCACCGCCGACGACGTCTTGTTCCGCTTCTGCCCGCCCGGCCCGCTCGCCCGATAGGTATCCACCGCGCAGTCGCGCAGCAGCCCCGCATCATCCGCCGCCAGCCATTCGTCGCGCTTACCCGCCATCGCCCGCATTCTATCTCCCCGCACGCGGGCGACGGCACGCGGGATCCCCTAATCCTAGAGAACGCCATGCTGGATTGTTCGTGTGTTTTGGGCATTCAACCGGCGTCGAACCCGCCGCGCCCAGCCCGACTCAACTGTTCGAACCGTCCGGTCGATCTTCAAGTACCAGCGCCGCCTCGCCGATTCGCGTCCGCGCTCGATCGATGGAGACTTCTCTATGCGCCGCTCCCTGACTGCCCTCTTGCTCGCCCTCATCCCGACCCTGGCCGCCTCTTGCGGAACCTGGCCCGACCATCACCGCACCCGCCGCGACTGGGCCTGGCTCGCCAACACCTACTGGTACGTCCCCACCGACGGGCTCCCCGCGGTCGAGACGTCGCTGGCCGATCAGACCCACACGCCCATCAGCGACCAGACCGTCTGGCACATCACCGACTATGCCAACGGCTACATCTCGGGAAACCAGGTCGTCAAAACGTCCAACAGCGACAGCTACATCTGCATGCAATTCGTCGGCTCCGTCACGCCCGAGGGCGACATTCAGATGACCTTCAGCTTCGTCCTGCCGCAGGGAACGCCGCAGCAGCTCAACACCCAGGTCGCCGGCATCGGCGTCATGCGTTTCATCGACGGCCAATGGAAGGCCGAGATGCAGATGACGACCGGTGTGACCTCGCTCATCACCCACTGGGCCTACATGACCCAGTGCACCGACGGTCAGTCCTGCAACGAACAACTCCCCGGCACGACGCTCGGCCTGCAGGACTTCCTCAAGAAGTGCCCCTGCGACACCGAGCCGTTCTGTCCGTAATCGGTCGTGCCCCGCCCGTTATACTCCGCCGCTTTGAGGAGCCACCGATGAAATCCCTCCGCCTCATCCACACCTACCCTGGCCTCGCCTTCGCGCCGCTGCTGGTCTTCTTCATCTTCACCGGCCTCCTCCAGACCTTCGACCTCCACGAAAGCAAGAAGGATGGCTCCTACCACGCGCCCGCCTGGGCCGTGGCCGCCGGATCGGTTCACATGCACCAGCGCCTCCCCGTCGTCGACCGCAAGAACGCGCCGTCGCGAACCACCATGCGCGTGCTCATCGCCCTGACGTGCGTCGGCCTGCTCACGACCGTATCGCTCGGCGTCGTCATGGCGTGGAAGCTGCAAAAACAAAAGACCGGCCTCCTGATCAGCATCATCGCCGGCGCCGCCCTGCCGATAATCATCCTCACGCTCCAGAATCGCGGGCACTAGCGGCGGCGTCGCCCGTCGCGCCCGGCCGAATCGGCGAGGGAATTGTGCTGACAGCCGTTGCCGCATCGACTACAATCCGCTCGGCAAGGTTTGACGACCGAAGCTTCCGGCTCGCGACACGTCTTTTCGTTCCGCAGCTCGATTGCACGCTCGCCCGTCCTTCCGAATGGGCCGAACCATCGGCCTCTTTCATCGCGACCCTGAAAGTCAAAGAATCGGGTCCACGTCCTGCATTTGGAGATCACAATGGGCAGGAAAATCTATGTTGGGAATCTGGGCTACAACGTGACTGGCGCGGATCTCGAAACTCTCTTCGCGGCTCACGGCACTGTTTCCAGCGCGCAGGTCATCTCGGACCGCTCGACCGGCCAGAGCAAGGGTTTTGCCTTCGTCGAGATGTCCACCGATGACGAAGCCAAGGCCGCCATCGCGGCCCTCAACGGCCAGCAGCGCGACGGCCGGGCCATGACGGTCAACGAAGCCAAGCCGAAGGAGAATCGCCCGGGTGGCGGCTTCGGCGGTGGTGGCGGTGGCTACGGCGGTGGTGGTGGCGGCCGCAAGCGCTACTAACGCCCGACAACTATTCACGCTCGGAGAGGGAGGTCGCTCAGGCGGCCTCCCTTTTTCTTGCGCCCGTTCGTGCGTCTCGCGTCTACGACCCCAGCAGACTCCCCACAAATCCCGGCACGTCGCCCGCGTCGATCGTATGGCCGTCGTTGTAATCGGCGGAGCAGCAATCCAGCGCCGCCGTCGATCCAGCGAGCAGCGCCGTCACAAACGGCTGGATGTCCCGGCCGTCTGTCCTGCAATCCCTGGTCATGTCGCCGTTTGGCGCCACGTCGGTCGGCGTGAATTCCAGATACTGCGTCGCCAGGTTCTCGGCTGCCGCGTCGGCCGTGTCCGCGTCGACGCTCTCGGCCCGCAGGTAGTACTTCCGGCAGGGACACATGACGCCGGGTGGAATCTGGATGGCCGGCGTCGGGCTGCCGCCCGGCGGCGGGAACTTCGCTACGCCCTGCAACAGGTCGTTGATGATCCACACGTGATAGACGCGTAGCAGCCCGGCGACGTTGGGCGACGGGTCGGGATCGGTGAAGGTGAAGATCGGCGCCGTCGTCTGGTTGCTGACGGCGAGGTTCGTCGGCAGCGGGATCACTTCCATGCGGTTGAGGTTGTGGCCCAGCAGGGTGTCGGTGTCGCCGTTCACGTCGGTCACGCGGTAGCGATAGCGGCCATTGATGGTTGCAAAGTCGGCCGGAGTGATCGGCAGGAGCTCGATGAAGTACAGCTCCGACGGAAAGGCCTCCAGTTCCGACAGGGTCACGGGATTTGCAAAGGGAAAGTTGTTGTCGCTTGCCTCGGCCGTCGCGCCGGCGGGCGGGCCGCTGAAGCCGGCCGCGCCGCTCGGATGCTGTACGCTCGCTCGAAGGGAGAGAAACAGCCCCGATGAACCAAAGAGGTCGCCCGGCGGGCGATTCTCAATGAGCGTTCCCTCGCCCGTGATGATCGGGCCTCCCGCGACGGCCGGTTCGGCGTCCAGCGCAACGATCAGACAAATCGCCGCGGTGATCGAGACGATCCGAAACCCGATCCGCGGGCCCATATTTCGATAATCCATGAACCCCTCCAATCACCCGTTCAGAGTATGGAATTGGGGTCGTGGATTCAACCCCGCGCTTGGTGGCGGCGGGCGTTGGATCCGGACGGCGGACCGGAATGCGTGATATTGAGCGCTTCGCAGGAATCGGCGTGCACGTATGGACGACCGAGTGTGGGCATCCGCGGCGGGGTGCGCTAGCTCGATTGCCGCTCACTGATTCAGTCGGAATCAGCGGTCCGGATGCTCCATTGGGCACGAGGTACTTTTCGTGGACGTACGGTGATTTTCCGCGATGAGGATTTGATCAGGCCCTGAATGGCCCATCCTTCGAAATTCGGCCGCACGGAGAACTGGACGCATGTCGAGCTGATTTGCTGGCGGCCTGCAAGCCGGCGATGAGCGAACTACTCGATGCCCTGTGCGGCAAGCCAACGCTCGGCGTCAAGGGCGGACATGCAGCCGGTGCCCGCGGCGGTGACGGCCTGGCGGTAGATGTGGTCGGCGACGTCGCCGGCGGCGAAGACTCCGTCGATGTTGGTCGCGGTTCCGGGGAGCTTTGTGAGCTTGATGTACTTCTTGTCATCGAGGTCGATCTGGCCGGTGAAGAGCTCGGTGTTGGGGGTGTGGCCGATGGCCATGAAG
>CAZONT010000178.1:0-6499 GCA_964581285.1 uncultured Planctomycetaceae bacterium
CAGCTGACTCTTAATCAGCGGGTTCTAGGTTCAAGTCCTAGGTGGTGCAGTTCGCAAATCTCCCGGGGGAACAGACAAAAGAACTATCCAACGAGCACGCGCTGCCGTTTCGTGGGACTGATGCGCTCCTGCGGGGTGAGGATACCCTGAAAGTTGAGGGGGTCGGCGGACGAGACCGAAATGGGTTCACGCGGGCCATCGCGCCTCAGGCGGCGGAGCAGTTCGACGGCGTGAGGCAATGCGAACTGCTCACCAGAGAAGCCGGCGACGAAGCGGCCGCCGCGAACTTCGCCTCGCAGCTCGAGACGACGATAGACGCGGATGAGGGCGGACCAACGCAGCGGGATTTTCTCTCTTTCAAGGGTGCGGCGGAAGACGACACCGGTGCGCTGCAACAGCTGGCTGGCGATAAACTCGTCCGGCGGCGGCGTGATGGATGCGTTGACTCGGAAACGGCTCCAGCGGCCGACCGATCGAACCGGGCGGCGGCGGCGTGACGGCGGCGTGAGCATCTGTCGCAGCATGGCGAAGGAATCGCAGGTCACCAGTCCGAAGGCGACCAACTCGGCCAGGCCGGTTTCGACATAAGCGGGGACGAGATCAGCGGCGCGCTGGAGTTCCTGCGGAAACATCGCGCCGCGCGTCGCGAGCACATCGAGCAGGTCGCGGGCGGGACCGCCAAGCGCATCAACGCGCGGTGCGGCTGACAATCCGAGCCAGGATTCGAGCGACTCGCGGGGGACAAAGGAGAGCGGCGTCACACGGATCGGGCTTGCACTGCCGCCCCAGAGTCGTCCCCAGGCGAACTCGCCCGATAGCGCCAACTCGTCGATCCATTCGCGGCGATAGTCGCGGACGCGGCACGGGAGGATTTGGGATTCCCACGCGTGAGCGGGGGCCTCATAGCCGGCGAGCTGCGAGAGCACTTCGGCGACGCCGCGCGGGCCTTCGAGCTGATGATCGCAGTCAACGTGCTGCCAGCAGGCCAGAAACTGCAGGAACTCCGTTGCGCTGACGGGTTCGATTTCGCGGCGGAGACGGTCGAGCGTGTAGCGGTGGATGCGGGCCAGCAGGCGGCGCTCGCACCAGGCCGGACGGCCGTCGAGGCGCGTTCGCAGGATGGCGCCCTCTCGCTCCAGGGTTGTCAGCAAAACTTGGAGCGAGTCAGGTCCCGGCGCGGCGATTCGCGGATCGTCGGCAAATACCGGGCCGAGCGCTTCGAGGCGCCCGCGGAGAATCGTCGCGGGCTCGCGAGGACCATCGACCGCAGACCAGCGGCCAGCATCGTTGCTGACACGGCCGCGGGACGCGAGACTCTCAAGCCAGTTCTGCCACGGCGAGGCCTCCGCATCGGTGACGAAGCCCATCCAGAGCAAGGCCTCGTGGACTTCCTCGGCGTTCTCCGGTTGGGGCCAGGCCTCTTCGCGAACACGAGCGACAGCATCGGGGTCCAGCGCTCCGATTTCGTCAGCCGTGCGTGAGTCCAGCGTTCGGCGGGCGAGGACGGCCTGTGTACGGCGCTCTTCGAGCGGCGCATCGTCGAGGAATGTGTACGGCTGCGACGAGAGGATGCTGCGGGCGAAGGCGGACGGCTCCGGAGTATCGATGGCGACACGCTCGATCGTTCCATCGCGGAGGCCGCGGAGGACTTCAATCAGGCCGTCGATGTCGGTGGCCTCCGTCAGACAGTCTTCAATGGTCTGGTGTACGAGCGGATGCTCGGTCGGGATCGACAGATCGCCGGCGGGAAGGTTTTCGGGGCAGGCGGCGGCAGCTGGAAACGTGGTGGCGAGCAGGTCGGCGGCACGCATCCGCATGATGGCAGGCGGAACGGGCTTGCCAGACTGGAACCGCTCGAGGACGAGGGACCGTGTCGCATTCCAGCGCCAGCGCGATTCGAACATCGGCTGATCGAGCACGGCCTGGGTCAGCACCTTTCGAGCCGTGTCGGGGTGCAGGTAATTGAACACGTCTTCGAGCGGGAAGCTGTGGTGCGTGCCGAGCGAGATGACGATCGCCTCCTCGTTGGCGGCCGCCTGAAGCTCGAACCCGAAGCCGCGACAGAATCGCTTTCGCAGTGCAAGGCCCCAGGCGCGGTTGATCCGGCCGCCGAACGGGGCGTGCAGAACCAACTGCATGCCGCCGCTCTCGTCGAAGAAGCGCTCGATGATGACACGCCGCTGCGTCGGAACGGCGCCGAGAATGCGGCGGCCGTCGGCGAGGAACTCGGCGATCTGGATTGCGGCTTCGGACGAAAGATTGATCTCGCGCGGAAGGATGGTTGCGTCCGCGCATTCCTCGCGAATCCGGCCGACTTCGGCGGAAAGCTCGGGCGTGCGCGACGGGCCCTCGCCGAGCCAGAAGGGGATGGTCGGCGGCTGACCCTTCGCGTCGGCCACGCGGACGGTGCCGCGCTCGACCTTGAGAATTCGCCAGGACATGTTGCCGAGCTGAAAGATGTCGCCGACGCTGGCTTCGACGGCAAAGTCTTCGTTGAGGGTGCCGACGAAAGTCTCGTCGGGGTCTTGAACCACGCGAAAGTCGGCGACGTCAGGGATTGCACCGCCGCTGGTCACGGCGGTGATGCGGGCACGGCGGCGCGGCATGAGGCGGCGGCCGACGCCGTCGCGATGAAGCAGGCCGCGGCGACCCTCGCTGTGCATGCGCGTGACCGCGTCGAAGGTGTCGCGCCGCAGGTCGCGGTAGGGACCGGCGCGGCGCAGGGTGTCGAACAGCTGGTCTTCGGGCCAGCCCTCGAGGCCGGCGCCGACACAGGCGGCGACAACCTGCTGGGACAGGATGTCGAGCGGGGCGGCGGGCTGCGGCGTGCGGTCGAGTTCGCCGCGCGACGCGGCACGGAGCAGTGCGGCCGATTCGATGAGTTCGTCGATCGTGAGCGGGAAGATGCGGCCCTTGGGTGTTCGGCGCACGGCGTGGCCGGCGCGGCCGACGCGCTGCAGGAAAGTCGCGATCGAGCGGGTCGAACCGATCTGGATGACGAGGTCGACGTCGCCGATGTCGATGCCGAGTTCGAGTGACGCGGTGGCGACAAGGGCCCGGAGGGCACCGGCTTTGAGTCGCTGTTCGGCGTCGAGGCGGCGCTCGCGCGAGAGACTGCTGTGGTGGCAGGTGACCTTGTCTTCGCCGAGCAGCGGGGAGAGTCGCGCGGCGATGCGTTCGGCCATCTTGCGGGTGTTGGCGAAGATGAGGGTCGTGCGATGCTCTCCGACGAGCTGGGCGACGCGAGCGTAGATTTCGGCCCATTGTTCGTGCGAGCAGACGGTTTCGAGGGGCGAAGGCGGCACCTCGATTGCGACGTCCATCGCGCGGCGGTGGCCGACATCGATCAGGGTGCATTCGCGGTCCACTCCGACGAGGAATCGGGCCGTGTCGGAGAGCGGCTTCTGCGTGGCGGAGAGGCCGATTCGCTGAAATGGCCCGGCGAGGGCTTCGAGGCGCTCGAGCGAGAGGGAGAGATGCGAGCCACGCTTGTCGCGGGCGAGAGCATGTATCTCGTCCACGATGACGGTCTTGACGGTTCGGAGTATGCGGCGGCCGCCGGCGCTCGTCAGAAGAATGTAGAGCGACTCGGGAGTCGTCACGAGGATGTGGGGTGGCTTGCGAAGCATGGCGGCCCGGTCGCGCTGCGGGGTATCGCCGGTGCGGACGAGGACGCGGAGTTCGGGCAGGGTGTTGTCGAGATCGATGTGTTCGCGGAGCGGGGACTGGAGATTCTTCTGAACGTCGTTGCTCAGGGCTCGCAGCGGTGAAACGTAGAGAACGTGGGTCTCGTCGGGCAGCAAGAAGCCCTTGCGAAGCAATCCGTCCATGGCGCTGAGGAAGGCGGCTAGAGTCTTACCGGTGCCGGTGGGGGCGGCGATGAGGACGTGCCGGCCGCCGCGAATGGCCGGCCAGCCGAGCAGTTGTGGTTCGGTCGGCTCGCCGAGGCGCTCGGCGAACCAGCGCTGAATGGTTGGATGGAACCCGGAGAGCGGCATGGGAGCAGTATAGAGCGCGAAATCGGCGCTTGACAGCAATTTTGGTATTTGTTAGGATTCGGCTAACACAGTCAAACAAGGAGAAGAACATGATGACGAGACAGATCCTGATTGGGTTGCTGGCGGCGGGACTGACGGCGGTGCTGACGGCACAGGTCGTCTCACAGGACAAGGGCGGTGAGAAGCCGAAAATTCCCGATCCCGGCAGCGAGATGGACAAGATGATGAAGGATCTCGAGAAGCTGCTGGAGCCGGGACCAAAGCTCAAGGCCCTGGCGCCGCTGATGGGCGACTGGAATTGCGCCGTGAAGATGTGGCAGGGGCCGGAAGGGCCCATCGAGGAGTCCAAGGGAACCATGAAGCGTCAGTGGGTGCTCGACGATCATTGCATCCAGGAGAACTACGTCGGAACGCTGATGAACAAGCCATTCAAGGGCATGGGCATGTTCGGCTACGACAACCTGAAGAAGCAGTATTTCTCGGTGTGGTTTGACACGATGAGCACCAGCTACGTCACACAGACCGGGCAGGCGGACGGGTCGGGAAAGGTGATCACCATGACCGGCAAGTTCGACGACCCCATGACGCGCACCGAGCAGCCGATGAAGTCGGTGCTGACGATTGAGAGCGATTCGAAGCACGCGTTTGTGACGTACGGTGTCGGTCCGGATGGGAAAGAGTTCAAGGCGATGGAAATCGTCGCCACGCGCCGCTAAGCGCGGGGTGATGTGCGAGCGCCGCCCGGGCCGTGGCGAATAGCGGGCGGCGCTCGCCATCGAACTACTACAGGGGGCGGACGGCAATGTTCGTGGCGTGGCCTTCGATTTCGGCGGATTCGGGCGACACGCCGGGTGGCAGCGCCGTCGACAGCTTTGTCGCGAGCGTTTCGCCCGCGATGTAATCGCCGAACTTCGCGACGACGGCCGCGATCGCTTCGTCGCCGGAGACACCCAGTTCGATCCGCTGTTCGTAGCGGAGTTGCAGTTTCTTTCGCAGTTGCTGTACGTGGTGGACGACTTCGCGGGCGAGGCCTTCGCTTCGCAGTTCGTCGTCTACCTCAACGCTGAGGACGACGACGGCGTTGCGGCCCTGGGCGGCGGCCCAGCCGGGCTTGGCGGTGAGGCCGATCTGGACATCTTCGCCGGTGAGCTCGACGGATTTACCGTCGATGGTGAGCGCGATCTTGCCGGAGGCGTCGAGGTCGCGGCGGAGGGCGGCGGGGTCGGCGGCCTTTGACAAGAACTCTTTGATCTTGGGCGCGAGGGCGCCGAACTTCGGGCCGATGGCTTTGAAGTTCGGGGCGATGCGGTATTCGACGTACTTGTCGGCCTCGGTGATGAAGGCGACGTTTTTGACGTTGAGCTCGTCGGCGATGAGCGACTTGTGGCCCTCGAGCCAGCCGAGCAGCGAACGGTCGGCTACGACGATTTCGACCTGAGCGAGCGGCTGGCGGACGCGGAGCTTGGCATCGGCCCGGGCGGCGCGGCCGAGAGAGACGATCTCGCGGACGGTCGAGGATTCGCGGATCAGGGTTTCGTCGATCAGTGCCGCGTCGGCGGTGGGGTAGTCGCAGAGGTGAATGCTCTCGGGGGCCGAGGGGTCGGCGGCACGGGCCAGGTTTTGATAGATGGTGTCGGCGAAGTAGGGAACGAACGGGGCGATCAGCTTCGCCGTCGTGAGCAGGCATTCGTAGAGCGTCGCATAGGCGGCCTGCTTGTCGGGGGTCATGCCGGCGGCCCAGAAGCGGTCGCGGCTGCGGCGGACGTACCAGTTGGAGAGGACGTCGACGAAGTCGATCAGCTCGCGGGCGGCGGCGAAGTTGTCGTAGGCGTCCATGTGGCGGCGGACTTCGCGGGTCGTGCGGTGAAGCTCGGCGAGGATCCAGCGGTCGAGCTCGGATAAGACCCCCCCGAGCCCCCCCTTGCCAAGAGGGGGAGAACCCGGCAACCACTTATCGATGTTGGCGTAGATGACGAAGAACGAATAAACGTTGTAGAGGCGAATGAGAAAGTCGCGCTGGCTTTCGGCGATGGCGCGTTCCTGGAAGCGCGTGCTGGTCCATGGGGCCTGGGCGGAGAAGAAGTACCAACGCATGGCGTCGGCGCCTTCCTTGTCGAAGATGTAGCTCGGCTCCTTGTAGTTGCGCTTGGACTTGCTGAGCTTCTGGCCGTCTTCGCCGAGGATGAGGCCGAGGACGATGCAGTTGCGGAAGGGGTGGGGAAACGCCGTCGTCATTCCGCAGAACTCTTCCGGCCCGCCATCTGGGCGCGCGGTCGCGACGGCTTTACCGGAGAAGGGCACCCTTGATTGCTGCTTCATCACGCGGAGCATCTGCTCCATCGCCTCGAGGCGATCCGGCGAAGCGCCCTGCGCCCGCGATTCGGCGAGCATCTTGTCCGCATCGATTTCGGCGTGCTTGCTGCTGAACAAGAGCGTGCTGATCGCCACGAGGGCGTAGAACCAGCCGCGGGTCTGGTCGATGGCTTCGCTGATGAAGTCGG
>CAZONT010000179.1:0-6351 GCA_964581285.1 uncultured Planctomycetaceae bacterium
TCCAGAAGATGACCGGGAGCATGAGCAGGTTCAGGCAGTAGATCAGCCAGCGCGCGACGGGATTACTCTGGCGCGCGAGGACGAGGTTGTTGAAGTAGCAGTAGGTCAGGGCCAGGCCCATTGCGGCGGACTGGACGAACGGACCGCGGGCGCGACCGAAGTGAATTCCGACGGTTGAGTCGGCGATGAACTTTGGCCAAACCAACGCCCAAACCTTGAATTGCTCCATCCAGCCGGTGAACGAGAGATAGAGGCCGATCAGGAAAAAGAAGGACGCGATGCGACGAACGCCGCGCTCGTCGCGAACGCCGTTCAGGACGAGGGCGAAGATCGTGAACGGGAACAGGTAGCCGCCGATGAGACGGTAGTGAACCTTGATTGGAGAGTGGGTTTCAAACCCGGAGGCGGCGGCCGAAATCGTGAAGTAGAGAGCGAGCACGGCCATCATGCCGCCTATAGCACCGCCCATCGTCATACGGATGCGGCCCATCGCCGCCATGAGGACGAAGAGCACGACAAGCACGACGATGAAGAGTCGCGGGATCGTGACGGCGAAGAAGAGCGGCACCTGCTGGCGCCAGAACTCTTCGTGCAGGCAGATCAGCGTGAAGAACCATAGCAGCACCGCCAACAGCAGGTCGCCGAGCACGGCGTAGAGGATCAGGAGCGTCAGGCCGCCGAGGGCGATCCAGTAGATGAGCAGAGAACGGGCGGGCACGCTGAAGACGAGGCCCGAGGCGAGGACGGCGCCGGTGACGGCCAGCGCGATTGCCAGCAGCCACGAAACCGCGAAATTCTCTCGACGCAGCACGCTCATGAACAGCCCACCCCGTGTGCGAGAATCTCGGCGCGCAACTCGACCGGCGACATATCGTTACTATCGGTCCGGCGATCAGAAGCTTCGATATAGAAAGCCGGGAATCGGGTAGGTCCGCTGGTTCAGGACGACGCCCAGGAGCTTGGCCTGCGCCATTTCGAGTCGTTTCTTTGCCTCGGCGACCGACTCGCGGCGCGTCCGCGATGAGTGAACCACGATGACGACGCCGTCCGCGCACGAGCCGATAATCTGCGGATCGGGGTAGAGGTTCGTGGCGGGAACGTCGAGGATGACGTGATCGAACTGTTCGCGAAGCATTCCGAGCAACGACTTGAACTGGCGGCTGCGGAAGAGGCCGAGGGGCTGCGGATCTTCGGTTCCTGCGGTCAGAACGGTGAGATCGCGGTCCGAGTCGATAACAGAAACCCGATGGAGGGCGCGATCGAGCGGAACGCGGGCGTTCAACACGTCACTGAGGCCCGGCGCGGCTTCGATTCCGAGTAAGTCGGCAATGCGCGGATGACGCAGGTTGCAATCGACGAGCGCGATCCGCTGATCGGCGTGGGATGAGACACCGGACATCGCGAGGGCCGTCGCGATCTGCGTGACGCCCTCCTGTCGCAGCGAACTGGTGACGGCCACGACGCGTGGAGCGGGAGCGTTGATTGCAAAGAAGACGCCGCCCCAGACCTGTCCGAGCTCGCGTTGTGAACGGGTGCGAACTTTTCGCTTCGCCTCGACGCGCTGGCGCGCGGCGGGAGTTTCGGACTGGGCGGGTCGATGCGGCTCAGGTGGAAGCGATAAATCGGGCTCCGGTTCGGGCAGCAACGGCTCCGGCTCGACGGGCTGAAACTCCAATTCGCCCGCTTCGCCCAGCAGCTGTGCCTCATCGAGGACTTCGTCGGGCTGCATGTCGGGCGGGATTTCCGGCTCGTAGAGCGGCTCGGGCTCGATGTCGGCCTCGGGGATGGGACCGGAGTCGCCGACGGGCGGCCAGATCGACGCCTCGTCAAGCTGATCGTCGCCGTCCGGCATCTTCGAGTTGTCGGGTTTGTCGCTCACTTCGCTCTCGACTGGTAACCCAATTCCCCGGTTCGTGCAAACTCTCTTATCGGAGACAATCGCGGCTCTTCGACGCTCCGGCCGCCGGAACCCGGCGGGAATTGCCGGATCGCCAATTCGCTAGGCACCGGTCAGGATCGTTCGACCCTGGCGCGAGACCGAGCCAATCACCGGGAGGCCGAGATAGCGCTCGGTCTCATCGATCGTGCGGAACGTGTGGTCGAAGTGATCGGCGAGGAACGCCAGCGCGATCGCGAGGATCAGGCCGACGCCGGCGGCGATACCGGTATAGAGCCACTTCAACGGCTGAGCCGGGCGGTCCTTCGCCGGGTGCGACGCCTTGTCGAGTTTCTCGATGGTGACCGCGGCGCGAGCCTGCTCGGCGGCGACGAAGGCCTCCAGCTGCTCCTGCTGAATGTCCTGATGCTGTTTTTGTGCGACGGTGACGTCGTTCTTGAGGCGCTGGTATTCCGTCAACTTTCGGTTGATCTTGTCGAGCCGGCCTTCGACGTTTTTCAACTCGCTGCCCGTCTCGGCGAGGCGCTCGTCGTAGGACTTCACGGCGATATCGAGCGAACGGGCGTGGGCGATGAGTTCCTTGAGCAGTGTCCGCTTCGTGCTGACAAGCTCTTCCTGGGCCTCGCGGACGGCATTGTTCTGCGGGGTGTAGATCGTCTGGAGGTTGGTCAGTTTCGCCTGGACCTGGAGAACGCGATTGGTCAGGCGGTTGACGATGATGTTGTTTTCCGTAACTTCAGGAGGGACGACGGCGACGGACTGGGAGATCTCGTCGTCGGTCATCGCATCGACGCCGCCGGCATCGAACGCCTTCTTCGGCAACATGCCGGTGATCAGGGTGCGGAGCGACTTGGCCTTGGCGAGTTTGTCGTTGAGATCGAGCGTCTGCTCGCGGGCGCGGGTGGCGATGATCTGAATGCCGTGCTCGGTCCCACTCTTGAGCAGCTGCTCGAGAATGCCGACGTCGCCGGGCGAGTCGAGTTCGTTCTCGATGAAGTGATTCAGCCGGTCCGAGGCGTTGTTGATCACTTTGACGTGCTCGTCAACAACGCGCTTCATGAACTGGTCGGCCGCGCCCGCGAGATTGGATTGCAACTCGCGGAAGCGGACCATGTACATGTCGGCCAGCACGTCGGAGGCGTACATGGCGTTCAGGTAGCTGTCGGGGGGCTGCGGCGGGCCGGGCTGCTCGACGGTGATCTGAAATGACTCGGTCATGGCGACCTGTTCGCCGCCGGGGGTCTTGAGCTTCACGTCGTCGCGGAAATCGAGCAGGTCTTTCTGCCGCGTGTCCATGATCGACTTGACCTTGTCGGCGACGGTCGAGCTGCCGGTGGTGGCCTTCTTGAGGAACTCGTCGATCTCGCTCTGAATCTGCACGATCTCCTTGCCGACGGCGGGATCGTAGGGGTCGGACGGCAAGGCACGCTTCTTGCGGATCGATTCGAAACGATCGCGCAGGTCGTACCACTGCTTGCGAAGGGTTGGGTTCTCGGCGATCACCATGGTTCGGGCCATGACGAGATCGCTCATGACGATCTGCTGCTGGGCCTTGACGAAGACCTCCAGCGAGCGTTCGGACGAGTCGCGGAAGACCGGATTCTTCTCGGCCGGCTGCTTGAACATAAGCGTGACCGTGCTGCGATAGCGCGGGATCATCTGCGTGCAGAGGTAGTACGTCGCGCCGCCGAACACGATGACCATGAGCAGGATTCGCCCGATGCGGAGAAAGATGACTCGCATCAACTCCCGGAGCGTTCGGGCTGCAAACGTGTCTGACATGGCAACGATCCTTCGTTCGCTTATGCGTCCGTGCGTATCCGGCGACGATCAGGGTCCCACGTTGGTGATGAATCGCGGCGGCCCCGATTGCCGGTTCGTGTACGAGGCGGGCGCGTTGTACGTTTGGTAGCCGAAGTTCATCCCCAGTATTCCGCTGACCGGGAAGATCTGACGGATGCCCTTGTTGAACACCTGATCGATCCAGTCGTTGGTGACGGCCAGCCCCGACGGCGGCACGTAGACAACGTCGTCGTCCTGCAGCCAAAAATCGTATCGCATCCGCTCGCCGTTCGGAACAAGGCCTTCGGGCGTGGGCTTCGTGGCCGAGAGCAAATTGGAGATGTCGACAATCACTGCTTCCGGGACGGGCAGGAATTTCCGCCGCACGACCAGGACGTTTTGCAGGTCGGCCCGAGGCGTGTAGCCGCCGGAGGCCGAGATGGCCTGGATAACGGTCATGGCGTGCTGCACCGAGTGCATGCCCTGCTGGGAGACTTCACCCATGACATAAAAGTGTTTGGGGGCCAGCTCGAGCAATTGGACCGTGACCTCGACTTCCTCGAGGTCGGCCTTGACGTACTCGTGATTCAGGACGGCGCGCAACTCTGCGACCGTCCGGCCGTAGGCAAGCACTTGCCCGATGTAGGGCAGATCGATCGTGCCGTCGGGCTTGACGGGCATGAGGCGTGACTGGCCGCGGGGCGCGGTGGTGATCGCCTTCTTGAGCTCGTCGATCTTCTTGTTGGCTTCCTTGACGATGACCGTCAACTCGGGGCTGCGGATGTATCGCTTGTAGGCGTTGCGAAGCTGTGCCTCCAGTGCGTCGAGCGTCTGGCCGACGGCGCGAACCCGCCCGATGAACAGGCAGTTCACGTAGCCGTCGGCGAGGACGACCAGGCGCTGATCGAGATCCTTCTGAAACGGGAACTTGATCTCGATGACGTCTTCGGCCTGGAGCCGGTAGCCGCGGCGATCTTCCGTCTTGGCTCCGACTCGGACCTGGTAGATGATTTCGATCATGTCGGACACGTTGAGTCGATAGGCCGTCCGCTCGATCATGGCTTGCGGCAACGACTGCACATCGTTGAACGGCTGGAACAACTCGCGCGGCTGGGCCGGCGGCGAATCCGGAATGTTGTTCGCTCCGTTTGCTTTGCCGGCTGCGATCGTCAGCGCGAAAACAACGAACAGGGCGACGCTCGGCTTCGCCGAGAGCATCGGTAACACGACACACTTGCTGGACAGGCGCTCGGTCATCCCTGACACCCATGGGGTCCAACGAACGGGTTCCACCCGCGCCGACCGCAGTTAGGGAACGATGAACGCCTCCGGCGTCACACGACGGGCGTTACGGAGGCCTCCGTCGGCCTCGGCGTACGTCCCGTACTTGCCCGCATAGACGACGTACATCGGTCGCCCGAAGCGGGCCTCGGGTTCCAACCATGCTTCGGATAATGCGGACCTCAACTTTCGAAGGAGGCCGTCGGCCTGCGACGGGCGCGTGAATGCGCCGCATTGAATCGAGAAGAATTGATGCTTCCAAGAGAAGCGTCGCCGCGCGTCCTCGACATACGGGCTGTTTGGATACCGCTTGATCAATGTTGAAAACGGCTCGCGGGCGTCGTTCCATTTGCCCTGGCGCTGGAGGCAGATCCCGTAGCGGAGCAGGACCTGATCGGCGATGCCGGGCGAGCCCGCGGTCGGCAAATTCTGCAGGGCCCTCTTGTAGGACTCGGCGGCCGGGCCCCACTGGTCCATGTCCTGCTGGATTCCGCCGAGCGCGGCGCAGGCCTTGCCGGTCAGGTCGCTGCGCGATGAGAGCTTTACGCACTGCTGCAGGTCGGCCATTGCATCGCCCGAGCGCCCCTGCTTGATGCGGCACATGGCCCGGAGGTAATAGGCCTCGGCGGATTCGACTGCGATCGGGTATTGCAGGATGATGGAGTCGAGTCGCTTCGTCGCGCCGGAAATGTCGCCCTTGTTGTAGGCCTGATCGGCCTGGACGAGTTCCTGGCGCATGTGCGGCGGCAGCTGGGTGCAGCCGGCGACGATCGGGCCTGCGCAAAGCAATGCGAACCGCGCCGCCAGTGACTTCGCCTTGTACGCGTTTCCCATCCTTTGCCGCATCCCATTCATAAGTTGCTGTAATTCATAACGCTATCGACACCAGCAGACCCGTCCCCGCATCGAACGCTCACGCGAGCGACGGAAGCGATTCAGAGCAGTCCGGCCGTCCCGCCTTTCAATGCTGACAACCGCCGCGCGGCGCTCCTAGTAGCGCCTGGCATGTGCGGCAGATGCTGCGCCTGGCGAAAGTCGGCTGAAGCCGCGTCGAAGCGCAATCTCTCCTATTGGATCGGCAATTCCTGCGCGTTTGGTGCAGTCGAGATCGCCCGTTGCAGCCGCGACTGGCGGGCACCGGTCGATTCGCAAGTTGGACCGGCAACAGAACTTGACGCTGACCCGCCTGCAAGTACACTCGCCGCGTCGCAGGCATAGCGATCGATGCACGGCGCGGTGCGTCGCCCGCGGCGCGGACTCTTGCATGACGGCTGCTTATCGGTGAACCGACGAATCGCGGTTCTACTGTCTGGCTGCATCGGCCTCGGCCTTGCGTCCATTGCGGCGCGCGGCGACGAGCCGAAAATTGAATCCGATTATCAACTCGAAGA
>CAZONT010000180.1:0-6258 GCA_964581285.1 uncultured Planctomycetaceae bacterium
GCGACTACGACCGCGAGAAGCTGCAGGAGCGGCTGGCGAAGCTGACCGGCGGCGTGGCGGTCATTCGCGTCGGCGGCCCGACCGAGACCGAGGTCAAGGAGCGGAAGGACCTCGTCGATGACGCGTTCCATGCGACGAAAGCCGCATGGGAAGAGGGCGTCGTTCCGGGCGGCGGCGTGACTTACCTGCGCTGCATCAAGCCGGTGCGGGATGCGGCCAAGAAGGCCGAAGGCGACGAGCGGGTCGGGATGGAGATCGTGGCCCGGTCGCTGGAGTACCCCACCAAGCAGATCGCCGACAACAGCGGGATCGACGGCCCGGTGATCGTGTCGGAAATCCTGGAGAAGACCGGCGCGTACGGATACGACGCGCGGGCGGGTGAATACACCGACCTCAACGCGGCCGGCATTATCGATCCGGCCAAGGTCTGCCGCTGTGCGTTGCAGAACGCGGCGAGCGTGGCGGGCCTGCTGCTGACGACGAATGTCCTGATCACGGAGGTGAAGGACAAGGACGCGGAGAAGGAGATCGCCGGAGCGATCCGATAAGTACCGGAGACGAAGCCCGCGGTTTTGATTGATTCGGGTGCCGGGCGTGGAGTCTCACACCCGGCACCCGTTTTGCTTTCGCAGGCGGGAGCCCACGTAGAGCGATGCCGGTGAGCAACAAGCGAGATTTGTACGACGTGCTGGGAGTCGCTCGCGAGGCGAGCCCCGACGAGATCAAGCGCGCCTACCGGCAGGCCGCGCTGAAGTATCACCCCGACCGCAACAGCGACGATCCGGACTCGGACGGGAAGTTCAAGGAAGCGTCGGCGGCGTATGAGGTGCTGTCGGACCCGGAGATGCGGCAGCGCTACGACCGCTTCGGCCACGAGGGAGTCAGCGGCGCGGCGGGGCACGACTTCTCGCACATGCGGGTCGAGGAGATCTTCAGCGTCTTCGGCGACATCTTCGGGGACATGTTCGGCGGCGGGCAGCGGCCGGACCGCGGCGTCAACCTGCAGATCGAAATCGAACTGGAGCTGGCCGACGTAGCCCACGACGTCGAGCGTCAGATCGAGTTCGCACGAAACGACTTCTGCGACGCCTGCAGCGGCAGCGGGGCCGAGCCCGGCTCGAAAATGAAGACCTGCTCAACCTGCGGCGGCTACGGCCAGGTCGAGCGGACGAGCGGCATCGGCTTTTTCATGACGCGGATGGTGTCGGCCTGTCCCGACTGCCACGGCGCGGGAAAGGTCGTGACCAAGGCGTGCAAGATCTGCCGCGGGCGCGGGCGGGTGCCGAAGCAGCGGATCGTGACGATCAAGATCCCGGCGGGCGTTCACGACGGACAGGCCGTGCGGCTGCGCGGCGAGGGCGAGCCGTCGGCCAAGGGCACGTCGCGCGGCGATCTGCTGTGCTACGTGCGCGTGCGGCGGCATCCGTACCTCGTGCGCGAAGGCAACGACCTGATCTTCGACCTGCCGATCAGCTTTTCGCAGGCGGCCCTGGGATCGCGCGTCGAAGTGCCGACGCTGCGGGGCAAGACCGAGATCAACATCAAGGCCGGCACGCAGCACGGCGACGTGATCCGGCTGCCGGGCCAGGGCGTGCCGGACATCCGGTCGCGGCGGCCGGGCGAAATGCTGGTACGCGTGCTGATCGAGATTCCGCGAAAGATGTCGGAGCGGCAACGCGAGTTGCTGACGCAATTTGCGACAACCGAGGACAAGCATGTGCTGCCCACCAGCAAGGGCTTTCTGGAGAAATTGAAGGAGTATTTATCATCGTTGTCCGGCTAGGATCAGGCGTGCCATGAACAGAACCGAACGACACGACAGCACGGCCGAGAGGCCCGACGAACCGCAGAACCTCGAGACGGGCAAGTCCGTCGAGCAGGAACTCATCGAGTATCGCGACAAGTTTCTCCGCTCTCAGGCGGAGATCGCCAACGTCACGCGACGGCTGAGCGATGAGCGGGCGCAGGCGATCCGCAACGCGAACGCTTCGTTCGCGCGGGACCTGCTGACGGTCGTCGACAACTTTGAGCGGATGCTCGCAACGGTAAAGGACCGGCCGGAGTCGGATCCGGTAGTGCACGGAGCGCGGCTGGTCTACGACATGCTCATGAAGGTGCTGAAGAATCACGGCGTCGAGCCGATCGAGACGATCGGCCAGCCGTTCGATCCGCGCTTTCACGAAGCGCTGGTCCACCAGCCGAGTTCGACGGTGCCCGAGGGGCACATCGTCAGCGAGATGGTGAAGGGTTACCGCATGAATGATCGCGTCCTGCGGGCGGCGGTCGTGGCGGTGGCGCGTCGGCCGGACGAAAGTGGGGCCTGATGCCGACGTACGAGTATCAGTGTAAGAAGTGCGGCACGATCTTCGACGTGTACCAGTCGATCAAGGCCAAGACGCTCAAAAGCAGCAAGTGCGAGAAGTGCGGGCGAGTGCGGCCGGTGCAGCGGCTGATCGGCACAGGCGCAGCGCTGCTTTTCCGCGGCAGCGGCTTTTACCAGACCGACTATCGCAGCGAGTCGTACAAGAAGGCGGCCTCGGCCGAGTCGAAGCCGGCGACGAGCGGCGACGGAAAGAAGGAAAGCACATCCAAGGGGACGGATTCCGGGGAAAAGAAAACTTCGACCCCCGCCAAGTCAGAGTCCGGGAAAAAGTCCTGACGGGCCGCCAATCGGGGTATCGTGCGCAGTGCGTGCGCCCGATTATGGTTATCTATTAAACGCGGGCAGTTGCCGGTCCGAATTCGACATTTATAATGCGTCCCGCGTTGCCGGGCCCAGCACAGGGCCGCACCGCAGGAGGTTGGCCGCAATGCCGGACGAGTCCGCGGAGCAGCGCCGTATCTGTTGGTCAGATTTGTTTCCCTTCGTTCCGCTGTTTACGGGCTTCAAGCTCGCGCGGAACGTCAAGTGTCTCACGTTCGCGACAGCGGCGATCATCGCCATCTACGTCGCCGGGCGCGTACTGGACACGATGTGGGCGAAAACCTCGAGCGTCGTGATTGCCGGCGGCGTCTCGGAGCTTCAGGTGTTCGAGCAGTCGGGGTTCAGCAAGGCGGCGACGACCGAATGGATCGAAAAGGTCACGAAGTCGGGTGGGGTCAGCCATCGCGGTATCTTCGCGGTGCTGCTCGACCACATGCGCACGATGACGCTGGAGGTGACGACGGCGTCGCTGTCGCTGAGTCCGGGCGGGGTGATTCGAGCGGTCGTCGACGGGATCGGGGCCAAGGTGTGGCTGGCGGTGATGCACCCACTGTATGCGCTGATCTACCTGCTGCTGGTCTGGCTGCCGGTGTGGTCGTTCTTCGGTGCGGCGATCTGCCGGGTGGTGGCGCTGGCCGCCACGCGCGAGGAGCATCTGCCGTGGGGCAAGGCGTGCGGCTTTGCGTGCGCGAAGTTCTGGAGTTTTGTCACGGCGCCGCTGCTGCCGGCGGGTGTGATCGTCATTCTCGGGGCCCTGATGTGGATCGGCGGGCTGATCGGTGCGATTCCGGGCTTCGGAACGCTGGTCGCGCCGCTGTTTCTCTTCCTGGCGATCATCGGCGGATTTGTCATTGCGCTGATCGTGATCGGGCTGGCGCTGGGCGCGCCGCTGATGTATCCGACGATCGCGGTCGAGGGCTCGGACGCGTTCGACGCGGTGAGCCGGTCGTTCTCGTTCGTGGGCGAGCGGATCTGGCGGACGCTGCTGTATGGGGCGGTGGCGCTGGTCTATGGCTCGATCTGCTTTGTGTTCGTCAAGCTGGTGGCGCGGATCGCACTTTTCGCGGTGCACTTCTTCGTCGGGATGAGCATGAACTGGGGCAGCGCGACGGGGAAAAGTGGCGAGATCGCCCACAAACTCGACGCCCTGTGGCAGAGCCCGGCGTTGGACTTCAGCAACCCGTTCTACGGGTCGTTCGACCACGCGGAAGTGACGGGCTGGAGCGCGTTCGGGCGGTTCCTGGTTGCGCTGTGGGTCTACGGGGTGTTTGCACTGGTCGCCGGCTTTTTGCTAAGCTATTACCACTCGGCCAGTACGATAATTTACCTGCTCCTACGTCGCGATGTCGACGCGACGGATATGCAAGAAGTGTTTGTCGAGGAAGAGCCGGCGCCTCCGTCGACGGGAGGCGAACCGGCCGCAGCACCGCAGCCACAACCGGCGTCCGCGCCGGGGACGCTGGCGTCGCTGCCGGTGGTCGGACAGACCGCTCCACACGACGAACATCATTAAACGATCGCCAGGGGGAATGGTGACATGATCCGTATGAAAACGACCCGCGACAAGTGGAGGATGTCTTTGCGCGCCCGCATTTTGGCGAGCGCCATTGTGGTGGCCGCTTTCTGCGGCTCTTCGGGCTGTTCAGCCCTGTACCTGATTTTCGGCCCGGGCGGGCTCTTTCCGCCCGACGGCGGGACCGGCGGCGGAGGCGGCATCGTGACGCCCGATCCGTCGACCGGCGGCACGAGCAACCCGGGCAACACGGTGCCGACGACGTCGGCGCCGGCGTCGATTCCGGGGCCGAGCTACCGCATCAGCCGTCTCGACAACCTGCTCGAGGCGACGGCCGGCGGCAACATGATCATCAGCCGCGACCTCGATAACGACGGCCGGCCGGACTTCGCGTCGATCGCATCGGAATCGCAGGTGGTGCAGATCTTCATGCGCAACGCGGCAACGAATCTGTACGACCAGATGACGATCGCGGGCGGTGCACCGCTGACGCGGATGGTGCGGATCGGCGCGGCCGATTTCGACGGCGACGGTCATACTGACTTCGCGGTGGCCGTCGAGAATACGGGCTTTGCACCCGCGCCGGGTTCGGGCGCGTCGAAGGTCGGCCAGGTGGTGCTGATCTTCTCGCCGGCCGACCCGCGCGATCAGTTGAGCTGGCTGACCGTGCCGCTGCCGAACGCGCTGCGGCAGAACGACGATATTTCGATCGTCGACATGGCGATCGCCGACTTTGACGGCGTGAACGGTCCGGACATTGCGTTTCTGTCGAACGAGCCGCCGGGCGGCGGGACGACGCCGAAGCGGTTCATTTTCATGTTCCTCAACCCCGGGGCCGCGAGCGCCCGCAGCGGCGCGGCTTGGGGCAACACGCGGCCGAGTCCGCTCGGCGTGCAGCCGCCGTTTATCGAAGTCGACGCACCGGACGCGAACCAGATCTGGGCGACCGACGTCGATGGCGACGGCGACCCCGACCTGATCGCGAGTCTGTCTCCGGCCGAGAGCTTCAACATTCGCTGGCTGGAGAACCCGGGCGGGGCGGCCATCGATCCGAATCCGGCGCTGGCGATGCCGCGTTGGGTGCGGCGATTCGTCGGCCAGCAGGACCTCGGGGCGAACGTGATCGGGGTCGGCGACATCGACGGCGACGGAACGCCGGACGTGGCGGCCGCGACCAACCTCGGCGGGCTCGTCCAGTGGTTCCGGCATCCGGGCTTCGCAACGGTCAAGCTGCAGAATTTCCCGTGGTCGGTCTACAACGTCGGTATCCTTCCCGACACGCCGGTGACGCAGGTGCAAGTCGTCGATGTGAACGACGACGGAAAGCAGGACATCTGGACCGGGGCCGGCGGTCGCATGAGCGGCTTCTATCCGCGGAGCGGGGCCGACTTCCTCGATTGGTGGCAGCCGTTCACCCTCGCGAGCACGAACCCGGTCGCGACGATCGGCTGGCCGGCGTTTGTCGATATCGACGCCAACGGCCGCACGGATTTCATCGTGCCGCTGGATCGCGAAGGGCTGTTCAACGATCAGTTCGCGATCTTCGCGCGATGAAACCGGGCCGCGCCATCGGCTAAGATGGGCGGCATGTCGTCGAACAAAACCGCCGACGTGAGCCGACTGGCCGAATTACTGGCGAGGTCACGTCGCGCGGTGGCGTTTACCGGTGCGGGCATCAGCACCGAGAGCGGCATCCCGGACTTTCGCAGTCCGGGTGGGGTCTGGTCGCGGTATCAACCCGTCACCATTCAAGACTTCCTCGCGAACGACGAGGCGCGGCGGACGTTCTGGAGGATTCGCCGCGAGTCGTACGGCGACTTCGCGGCGGCGAAGCCAAACGCCGGACACACGGCGCTGGCGCGGCTGGAGTCGGCCGGACGGCTCGAAGCGGTCGTCACGCAGAACATCGACGAGTTGCACCAGATGGCAGGCAGCCGCCGTGTGCTGGAGCTGCACGGGACCGCGCGACAGGTGATGTGCTTGTCGTGCGAGCGGCGGTGGCCGGCCGCGGAGATTCAACAGCGGCTGGAGGCGGGGGTCG
>CAZONT010000181.1:0-6249 GCA_964581285.1 uncultured Planctomycetaceae bacterium
TTGATGTCCGGCAGGGGATAGTTGAAGCCCATGCGCGGGTGCGCAAGCCAGCTTGATCCGGCGTCGCGGCCCTGATTACGCAGCGACCGGCACAGGCCCGCGAGCTTGGGATCGTCTGTCGTGATCATGCCGCCTTCGCCGGTGGTGATCTGCTTGTTGGGATAAAAACCGAACACGCCCGCATCGCCTAACGAGCCGGCGCGGCGACCCTGGTAGGTCGAACCCAGGGCCTCGCACGAATCCTCCAGCACGAAGAGACCGTGGCGCAAGGCGATGTCGCGGATTGCATCGAAGTCGGCCGGTTGACCGAAAGCGTCCACCGGGATGATCGCCTTCGTGCGAGGCGTGATGGCGGCGGCGATCTTGGCCGGGTCGATGTTCCACGTGTGCGGGTCGATATCCGCGAACACCGGCGTCGCCCGTTCGTAGAGAATGCAGTTGGCCGAGGCCACGAAGGAGAACGGCGTGGTGATGACCTCGTCCCCCGGACCGACGCCGAGGGCGCGGATGATGACGTGCAGCGCCGCGGTGCCGCTCGATACCGCAATGGCGTCGCGCACGCCGACGGTGCGCGCGAAGGCTTGTTCGAACTCCGTGACTTTGGGACCGAGCGAGAGGTTGGGCGTGCGGAGAACCTCGACGACGGCGTCGATCTCCGCCTGCGTGATGTTGGGGCGCGCGAGGGGGATATCCGGGCGAGCCGGGGACTTCACCCCGCGCGGTTCTCCCTCCTGAGCCGCGGGCTGAAGCCCGCGCGAATCCTGGGGTTGTGCAGCCTGGTGCATGTCATCTCCGAACGGTCGCGCAAAGTCTGCCGTGGGCTTATCGGAGCGATTGTAGCGGTGCCGTGAGCGGGTCGATAGGACATCAGAACCCCCCACGCAAGTGGGGGGCCATGCGATCGCCGGCGCCCTGCCGTGACAAGCTGTGAGCCGTCGAGTGAGGCCGCGCCGCTTTCGACGGATGCAGGCGCAGGGGCTGGCGCGCGGCGTGCGCGGTTGATTGCGGGCCTCGATGGCATGAAGAGCAAACGCCTCCGATCGGCGTGGAAGGGCAGTGAACGCAGCACGCCGCTCGCGTGCTCGAAACTGAAGAGCGCCCCCCACTTGCGTGGGGGAGTGAAGGACGCATGCCGCTCGCGTACTCGAAACTGAAGAACGCCCCCCACTTGCGTGGGGGGTTCTGATGGAAACTGGGAGACGATTGAAGCACACCATGTCCACCACCCATTGCAGCGCGGCGACTTCCACCGGTACGATCCCCTCCTCAATGGCACGGAGATCTACCTTGGCGGCGTCCGACAAAACGTTGCTCGACAAGATTCAGAAGAAGCAGGCCGTCGTCGGCGTGATCGGGCTGGGCTACGTCGGGCTGCCGCTGGTGCGGACGTTCAGCAAGGCCGGGTTCCGCTGCGTCGGGTACGACGTGGACGAGGCCAAGGTCCACGCGCTGAACGCCGGACAAAGCTACATCAAGCACATCGCGTCCGAGACGGTGGCCGACCTGGTCAAGAAGAGCGGCTTCCGCGCGACGGCCAATCCGTCGGACCTGCGAAGCTGCGACGCGATCCTGATCTGCGTCCCGACTCCGCTGAACAAAACGCGCGACCCGGACATGAGCTACGTCGAGCAGACGGCACAGATGATCGCGCAGCACCTGCAACCCGGCCAGCTCATCGTCCTCGAAAGCACGACGTACCCCGGCACGACGAAGGAACTTGTGCAGCCGATTCTCGAAGCGGGCGGCCTCCGCGCGGAGGAGGATTACTTCCTCGCGTACTCGCCGGAACGCGAAGACCCGGGCCGCAAGGACTATTCGACGGAGACGATCCCCAAGGTCGTCGGCGGCATCGGCGAGAAGAGCACGAAGCTCGCCGCCGCGCTCTACGGCAGCGCGATCAGCAAAGTCGTGCCCGTGGCCAATTGCGAAGTGGCCGAGGCGGCGAAGATTCTGGAGAACGTCTATCGCTGCGTGAACATCGCGCTCGTCAATGAACTGAAAGTGCTCTTCGATCGCATGGGCATCGACGTATGGGAAGTGATCCGCGCGGCCTCGACGAAGCCGTTCGGGTTCCAGGCGTTTTACCCCGGCCCGGGTCTGGGCGGTCACTGCATCCCGATCGACCCGTTCTACCTGACGTGGAAGGCGCGGCAGTATGAGTTGAGCACGCGGTTCATTGAACTCGCCGGCGAGATCAACCGCGCGATGCCTGAATACGTGGTGAACCGCCTGGCGGAGGCGCTCAACGGGGCGAAGAAACCGATCAACGGCTCACGCATTCTTGTATTGGGTCTGGCCTACAAGAAAGACGTGGACGATCTGCGCGAGTCGCCGTCAATCCATTTGATCGAGATGCTCAAGACCCGCGGCGCGCAGGTCGATTACAATGACCCGCACATTCCCAAGACCCACCGCCAGCGCGAGCACAACCTGCAAATGGAAAGCGTCGACCTGTCGCCGAAAACGCTCGCATCCTACGACTGCGTCCTCATCGCCACGGACCACTCGGCCTACGACTATCAGATGATCGTGGACCACGCGAAACTGGTCGTGGACACGCGCAATGCGACGACCGGTTGCCGCAACGTAGCCGGAAAGGTCGTTCGCGCGTAGGCATCGGGAGCGGCCATCGGCGCTGTGTTTTCCGCCGGAATCCAGTCAAGTCCGATCCCTTCTTTGACGGGAGTTCGTGGCTGCGCTGGCAGCCTTGTCAGCAATTGACTTCGGTTACAGAATCCGCCATTTCACTGGTTGCGCCCCGATCACAGAGAATGCATTGACATGTGAAGTCTTCCCAGCTACTCTGAATCCTAAAGAGCCTTGTCGATCACCGCGTCCGGCCGCGCCTTTCCCGGAGTATTCCTCCCTCGAGGCGCTGGCCGTGCGAAGAGTGCGGATGAGTGTTTCAACCGCCAAGGAGGAGAGGCACATGAGCCAGCCGCATCTCTCGATTTCTCTGAGTCGTGTATTTCGCAGACCGGGTTGGGTCGGCTCAACTCATGGTCCGATAAGTTGCAATGGCCGGTGGCTGATTGTTGCAGCCGCGGTCGTCGGGAGCATTCAGACCGCGGACGCCGATCGCCGAGCGTTGGCGCAGGTCTGCGGTTGGGGCGAGGTTTCCCCCGAGCCCAGGCCTTCGGCCCGCAGTGGGCACACTGCGGCCTTTGACGAGGCCCGTGGGGTCACCGTCATCTTCGGCGGGACCACGGGTTCCGACGTGTTCGACCCGCAGACATGGACGTGGGACGGTGAGGACTGGTCCCTGCGCGCCAGCACCGGTCCATCGGGACGCACCGGTTCGCGGATGGTTTACGACTCTGCGCGTCGGGTTTGCGTTCTCTTCGGCGGGTACGACGGAGTCGACCTTCTGGGAGACACGTGGGAATGGGACGGCGCATCGTGGACGCTCCGCACCACCACCGGCCCGTCGCCTCGATACGTACATGGAATGGCCTACGACACTTCCCGCGGCGTCACGGTACTCTATGGGGGTGATACGGAGTGTTGTAACAGCAATGGGGAAACGTGGGAGTGGGATGGCGGGGAATGGACACAGCGCTCTGTTCGCAGCCCGAGGGCCAAGGCGCAACATGCCATGGCGTACGACGAAGCCCGCGGCGTCACGGTGATGTTCGGCGGCCTGACGTTCGGCGGCGACGGCGACAGGGAAACGTGGGAATTCGACGGGACAGGATGGACCCTGCGATCCTCGTCAGGTCCGGCCGGACGGTGGAGGCATGGCATGGTCTTCGATTCCGCCCGAGGCGTCATTGTGCTTTTCGGAGGATATGACAGCACGTTCGGTCAATCCTACGACGACACATGGGAGTGGGACGGATTTTCATGGAGGTTCATATCCAACACGGAGCCGCCGGCGCGCTTCAGCCATGCGCTGACCTACGACGCGTTCCGCGGCGTCACCGTGTTGTTCGGCGGGTTCGGCGCCCCACGGTACGACGATACATGGGAATACTGCACGGACGTTGGCTGTGAAGGGATCAAGCGTCTGAAGGTCAAAGTCGTTGGAGACTCCGGCCGGTGCAAGCTCAAGGGCGTCGCGCGGACAACTCTAAGTGAGGGAACCGAGTTGACTCTGTGTTTCGACGACGAGGCGTGTGGTTGCGTAACCGCGACGGTCAACGCGAATGGCCGGGCGAGGGCGACCTGCGTGACGGAGTCGGATGTGGAGCACCACGTCTGTATTCGGGGGTGCCCGATCGAGTGTCGCAGGGCGGCGTGCCCCCCGTAAGCCCGGCGGCACCACCAAGGCAAGCACAATCTGCAAATGGAAAGCGTCGAGCTGTCGCCCAAGACATTGGCATCCTACGACTGCGTCCTCATCGCCACGGACCACTCGGCCTACGACTATCAAATGATCGTGGACCACGCGAAGATGGTGGTGGACACGCGCAATGCCACGTCCGCCTGCAAGGCGGCGGCGGGGAAAGTGTTCCGGGCGTAACGCCGGCTTGACCGGATACGGCGTTTTGCCGTATAATGGGGCAGACGGCGAGGCGCAGCATGGACACCAAGACACGATACAGCAAGATCACCATCCGACAGCCGACGGGGCTGAAGCGCAGGGTCGAACAGGCCGCTGCCCGGCGCGGGCTGACGGTCACCGGTTTCATCAACACGGCGCTCGAAGCGGCGGCCGAGGCGACGCTGGAGCAGGCTCGCCGACGTGAGCTTTCCGAGCAGGATCAGCGACTGCTCCTCAGTCTCCTGTCCCGTCCCGGCAAGCCGAACCGGGCTTTGCTGAAGTCGGCGGAGCGATACCGGAAGCGGTATGGCAAGTGATCCGCTCCAGTTCGAGCGGTTCGACTCGCGCCGGCATCGACGCGAGCATTTCGATTGCGGCGTCCCCGCCCTCACCACTTTCCTCAAGAGCGTCCTGAACCAGCAGATGAAGCGCGGCGTGACTGTCGGCTACGTACTTGCACAGCCCACGGGTCGCATTGCAGGATACGTGACGCTCTCCGCGGGCGAGATTCCCATCGGCGTCACTCCAGAAGGGCATGGGTTTCCCCTGATGCTTCCGCTGCCGACCTCGCTGATTGGCAGGCTTGCCGTCGATCTGGAGTTTCGCGGGCGGGGGCTGGGCGGCGATCTGCTCGTGCATGCAATCCGAGTGGCCGTCGCCACGGCGGAGCACGTCGCGTCCTCGGTGATCGAAGTTGATGCGCTCGATGCGACCGCGGTTCGCTTCTACGAGCATTTCGGCTTCAAGCGGCTCAAGGATGATCCGCGACACCTGTATCTGCCGATGGTCACGGCCAGGGAACTCGTTGATCGCGTCTTTTCGGAGCCGCGACCGTGAGGGAGCGAACGCTCAGGTACGGAGTCGCGCGTGAGCCGGGCAGACGGTTGGCGCGCGGAATCGTCGCCCGAGCACGCGAAACCGGCGCAGGGCTCGTTCAAGGGGTTCATCCGCGATCCCCAAGCGTAAGACTCGCCTCTTTGCTGGCGCGGCTTCGGGCGGAGAAACTCGTTGAAACGGGCTGAACCCCGGTCGCACCGCGCGCGAGACGATTAACCAGCCCTGCAAAGTCTGGCCTGAAATCGCATGCGGCGGAAAGACCCCCGAACGGGGCTGTTCGCTGCTTCAGATTCCGTCACGGAGTTGTTCCGTTCCCCCAGAACGGCCTCCCTTGAATCCCTGGCCGGAATCGGTACGATTCACTTCCGCAAACGGCGTTTCCCGGGCCGTGTCCAATGTCCCACGATCCCGCCGAAACCCGCTTCAAGGGGCCAGCTGTGCCCGACAGCGTGGCACGAATCGCGGAGACCCGCATTGCGGTCGCCCGCATCTGCGAGGCGTGCGCGGGTCGGGGTAGTTCGTCGCTCCGCGACGAGAACTCGCCGCGCAGCGGCGAAGGACTCACCGCCCGGCATTCGCAGCGCCGCACGTGTGCTGATCGCAAGCGGAGGTTTTTCCGCAACGGAGGAGGAGGTATGAGAACGACAACGCGGGCACTATCAGTCGGTCGAGCGGGCGACAACGTAGGGTGGAGCAGGTCTCCTGACCGGGCACTCTTCCGGCGCGTCCGCGTCTCCGTCGCGGGCGTCCTCCTTGGGGTCGCCGTCGTCGCACTGGCCGCACCTCAGCGCGCGTCCGCGCAGGACTGCGGTTGGGACCAAATACACCTTGACCTCAGCCCGACGGCCAGAGCGGACCATGCGATGGGCTACGAGCTTCCTCGCTATTTCGTGTGGGTAGCCTGAGCCAAGGCTGGGAGCTTGAAGTCC